>DAIMFJ010000141.1:0-5480 GCA_036724695.1 Planctomycetota bacterium | reverse complement strand
GCCCGAGGCGCTGTTGCGCCACACGTGCGACGCGAAGCGGCTGCCGGCCTGACCGATCTCGCGGCCGACCTGTTCGACGGTCGCCGGTTCGAGCCCGCAGGTCGCGCCGACGTGGGCCGGCGTCGCGAACGCGTAGTCGGCGGCGAGGCCCTGCTGGAAGGCCGCGAAGTCGACCGCGCGGCCCTGGTGGCGCTGGTAACCCTGCCAGTCGACCCAGGTGCGCACGAACTCCCAGTCGACCAGCCCGTCGCGCAGCAGCACGTGCACGAAGCCGAGCAGCATCAGGGGCTCGGTGCCGGGCCGCGGCGCCAGCCAGTAGTCGGACATGCTGGCGGTGTTCGACAGCCGGATGTCGCAGACGGCGAGTTTGCCGCCCTTCATCTTGCCGTCGATGATGCGCTGCGCGTGCGGGTTGAAGTAGTGGCCGGTCTCGAGGTGGCTGCTGATCAGCAGCGTGAACTTCGCGTTCTCGTAGTCGGGCGACGGGCGGTCGTAGCCGCTCCACAGCGTGTAGCCCAGCCGGGCCGCACCGCTGCAGACGTTGGTGTGCGAGTTGTGGCCGTCGACGCCCCAGCTCTGCAGCACGCGTTCGACGTAGCCGTCGTGGCCTGGGCGGCCGACGTGGTACATCACCTCGGTCTTGCGCCCGTCGACGATCGCCTTGCGGATCCGGGTGCCGAGGGTCTTCACCACCTCGTCCCAGGTCACCCGTTCGAACTTGCCGCTGCCGCGCGGCCCGACCCGTTTGAGCGGGTACAGGATGCGGTGCGGGTCCTGCACCTGGTTGAGCGTCGCCGGCCCCTTGGCACAGTTGCGGCCGCGCGAGCCAGGGTGGTACGGATTGCCCTCGAGCTTGCGGATCGAACCGTCCTGCTGGTCGACGTAGGCGACGAGGCCACAGGCGGCTTCGCAGTTGAAGCAGATCGTCGGCACCAGCGAGAACCGGCGCGTCACCCGGCGCGGCCAGGCCTTGGCGTCGAGCTCTTCCCAGTCGTCCCAGCGGTCGGGCGGCGGGAAGTTCTCCAGCGGGGTGGTCCGCAAGGTGCTGTGGTCCATGCCCCCGCTACGGTAGCGCGGCGGCGGGCCGGGGCCAACGACGCTGCGGTCGGTGCGACGACCCTGCCGTCGGCGGCGTCAGCCGCTGCCGTGGTGCTGCGCCATGTGCTCCTGCAGCCGCTCGTACTGGGTCTTGTCGCGGTGTTCGTACTGGCGCTGCAAGGCCACCAGCGCGGCGGTGCGCGTCACCAGCCCCAGGATGCGCCGCTGCGCGTCGACGACAGGCAACCAACGCACGCCGTGGTCGCGGAACGCCGTGGCCAGCTCGAACAGGTCGGTGCCGAGGCCGACCACCGGGAAGTCGCGGCGCATGTGCTGGCCGACGGTGCCGGGTGGTTCGGCGTCGTAATGGGCCGCGGCGAGCGCGGCCAAGGCGTCGCGTTCGGAGAACACGCCGACCAGTTGGTTGCCGTCGAGGACGGGGGCGCCAGCGAAGCCGCGGTGGAGGAGTTCGCGGACCGCGTCGAGGACCATCAGGTCCTGGGCGAGGGTGAACACCTGCCGCTGCATCACCTGGCTGGCGGTGAGCAGGATTCGGTTCGGGTCCATGCCCCCATGGTACCGGTTCGGCAGCCGGCCGGGGGCCAGGCGGGCCGTCGTGGGTCGCTAGGATGGAGCCTGGGCCCGGGCGGCGCGCACGCCGTCGACGACCCGACCGAGGCGCTCGACGCATGGGTCACACGAGCTGCCGCAGCACCAGCGCCAACGTCCGTCGGGCAGGTCGAGGTGCTGGGCGACGAACGCCACGTAGCTCGGGTCGACCCCTTCGGTGGCCAGCAGGCGGCGGGCGCAGGTGGCGAGCTCGTCGGGCAGCATGGCCGGCATCTAAGCGGACCGGCGGCAGCTGGCAAGGGCAGCGGCCGGCGACGCCCGCCGGAACCTGGGCGGCCGTCGGTGGGTTCCGCTGTCCAGCGCCCTTGCCACTGGGCTAACCTGCGCCGGCATGACAGCCAAGTTCCGCAGTCCCGTCCTGATGCCAGGCCTGCTGCTCCTCGCCGTGCTGGTCCCGTCCGCGGTCGCGCAGGCGACACCCGTCGGTCTGACCGTGGCCCAGGAGATGCAGTTGCGCAGTGTCGCCAACCCGCAGCTCGGCGACGACTTCGTCGCCTTCCAGCTGGTGGTGCCGCGGCCGTTGGCCGACGGTCCCGGCAGCGCCTACCTGCACCTCGGGGTCATCGACGACCTCGCCGCGGCCGCCCGGGGCGAACCGGTGCAGCCGCGCTGGCTGGTCGACGGCAAGGGCCGCGCGCCGGGCCTGCAGGTCCGCCCGAACGCCCGCGAGGTGTCGTACCTGCGCGCCGTCGACGGCCGCGGTCAGGTGGTCGTGCAGTCGATCGACGGGGGGGAGCCGAGCCGTTTTGTGGCGACGCCGGCGGTGCTCGACCACCGCTGGCGCCCCGACGGCCAGGCGATCGCATTCACGGCGCTCGATCCGCTGCCGCCGGCGCGCGCCGCGGCCCGCCAGCGCGGTATCGCGCCGGTGGTCGTCGACGAGGACTGGCAGCACGTGTCGCTGTGGGTGGTGGAGGCCGGTGGCGAACCGCGGCGGCTGACCAGCGACACCACGGTGTTCGGATTCGAGTGGGCGCCGGACGGCAGCCGCATCGCCGCCGCCTGCGCGCCGCGCAACCTGGTCGACGACAGCTACATGTTCACGCGGCTGTGCGTCGTCGACGTCGCCACCGGCGAACGCCGGCAGGTGGTCGACAATCCGGGCAAGCTCGGGCCGTTCGCGTGGTCGCAGCGCGGCCACCTGCTCGCCTACGTGACCGCCGGGGATCGCAACGACCCGCACGCCGGCAACCTCGCCACCGTGAACCTCGCCAGCGGCGAGGTCGACGTGCGCATCGCCCCGTTCTCGGTCGAGAACGTGCACGTGCACCGCGGCTCGCTGCTGGCGACCGTGGCGCTCGGCGTGCGGTCGGCGTGGCTGGTGTTCGAGGGCGAAGCGGGTGCCAACGCGGACCTGCCGAAGGTACCCGATCGCACGGCGATCGCCGGCACCGTGCTGCGCGGCCAGTACCTGGCCTGCGTCGGTTCGCCGGCCCCGCACCCGGGCGAGTTGTTCGTGGCCAGGCTCGGTGGCGACGACGGTACCGAGCCGGTCGCCGTGCGCGTCACCGACAGCAATCCCGAACTTGGCGCCGTCGCACTCGGTGAGCAGACGGTCGAGAATCTGCGCACGCGCGACGGCCTGCAGATCGAAGGCCTGTTGATCAAACCGGTCGGCTACGAGGCCGGCCGCAAGTACCCGCTGGTGATCGTCGCCCATGGCGGGCCCGAAGCGCACTTCAGCGATGGTTGGCTGACCAGCTACTCGAACTGGGGCCAACTGCTGGCCGCGCGCGGCTACGTGTCCTGGTACCCGAACTACCGTTCGTCGACCGGCTACGGCACGGCGTTCTGCAAACACGACCACGGCGATCCGATGGGCAAGGAGTTCCTCGACCACCTCGACGCGATCGAGCACTTCGCGGCGCAGGGGCTGATCGACACGGCCCGCGTCGGCATCGGCGGCGGCAGCTACGGTGGGTACACCGCGGCGTGGGCGGCGACCAAGGGCAGCGCCCACTTCGCCGCCGCGGTCAGCTTCGTGCCGTTCGTGCACATCCCGACCAAGTGGATGACCAGCGACATCCCGTGGGAGTTCTACTACGTGCACTACCAGGAACAGTGGCCCTGGCAGCAGCCCGGCCTGCTCACCGACCGCAGTCCGCTGCAATGGGCGCACGACTGCCGCACGCCGCTGCTGCTGCTGGGTGGCACCGAGGACACCCGCGTGCATCCGAGCCAGCCGTTCATGCTCTACCGCGCGGTCAAGTTCGCGACCGACACGCCGGTCCGCTACGTGCAGTATCCCGGCGAAGGGCACGGCAACCGCACCAATGTCTACCGCTGCGACTACGCGGTCCGGGCCCTGCAGTGGTTCGACCACTACCTGCAGGGGGATGGCGACCGCCGGCGTGCGCCCTTGCCGCCGCTCGATCTCGAGTACCCGCGTTGACCGGCCGCTCGGGGCGGCGCCGGCGACCTGCGCCGGCGGCTACGACAGTGGCGGCAGTTGCCCGGCCTGCACGTAGGCGCGTTCGTAGAGGTACAGACCGGCCCAGCCGGCCAGCCCACACAGCGCCAGCGGCACGGCGTGCACGACCCCCGAGACCACCAGCAGCATCGCCAGCAGGGCCGTGGTGGTGGTCAGCGCCATGCCGGTGTGGAACGCCGACAACCGGCTGCGCGGCCCGACCGGCACCCCTGGCAGCAGGGCGGCGGCCATCCTGGCGTTGTGGGTGTCGTGTTTGCCGAACCGTTCGTGCAGGCCGAGCAGGTGGTGGGCGACGGCCAACACCACCAGGGCGATCGCCAGCTTCTGGTCGGGCACGAACGGCAACAGTGCCGCGCCGCCGACCAGCAAGGCCTGCACCAACAGGTGCGGCAGCAGCACGCGGGTGTTCTGCCAGAGGTCGCGACCTTCGCACTGCGCGAACAGGAATGCCGTGTACGCAGCCGCCAGGGAGCCGGTCACCAGGTTGGTCCAGCGCAACCCGTCGGCGAGGCCGTGCCAGCCGAGCAGGCGCGCGGCGACGATCGCCGTCGTCAACCCGCCGAACGCCATCAGCACCCACGCCCCCTTGACCAGCCAACTGCGGGTGTTGGGGCGCAGCAGGATCGACAGGAACTGCTTGGGACGTTTCAGGTCGGCGACCAGCAGCACGTTGGTCAGGCCGAGGAACACGAGAGCCAGCAGCTCGGGCAGGTAATCGCGCGCGAAGCCGTCGGCGGTCGGCATGAAGGCGACGAACGGGGCCCACAGCGCCGCGCCGGCGGCGATGCCCTTGGTGACCAGGTAGGCGGCGACCTTCCAGCCCCAATGCACCTTGTGGTCCGCGTCCAGCGCGACCACGGCGTCGGGCCGCTGCAGGCGTTCGACCTCGGCGGTCGGCAACGGTGGCTTCGGCAGGCGGCGGTCGCTCCAGAGGTACATGTCCGCTTCGCGGGCGGTGCCGGGCTCGAGCGAGGCCGCGTGGGCGCCCAGGTAGAACACGTTCGGGCCGGTGCCCTGCTCGGGGCGGCGCACGGTGGCGCCTGGGACCTCGCCGAGCAACCGGCTGACCGGGCTCTGCGGGTCGTGGAGGTCGCCGCTGATGATCGCCGTCTCCGGGCAGACGGTCTCGCGCGCCGGGGTCAGGCCGTGCTCGAGCCGGTGGGCGGGGAGGTGGCGGGGCTCGGCGGCGGCGGGGCAGCGACAGGCATCGCGGCTGGCGGCCCGACGGGGACCGTGATGATGGGAAAGATAGGGATGATCCACTGCCCGATGGCGCACTGCCTTCCGCGGCGCGTGGTGCTGATGGCGCTGGCCCGCAGAGCCGCTGGGAGTGTCGCCCGCCCGCTCCCTCGTGCTGGGGGACACGACGACCGCACGGAGG
>DAIMFJ010000140.1:0-12530 GCA_036724695.1 Planctomycetota bacterium | reverse complement strand
GACCAGAAGAGGCCGCAGGCGCTGACTTGCTTGGATCTCCTACTTCCGCTTCGCATCCGGCGAATCGTCTCGCGACGCGAAGAAACGCGGAAGTAGTCGATCAGAGCTGCCGGCGGCGCGCCGCGGCGGCGTGGCCCGGCAGGCCTTCGAGGTCGGCCAACGCGGCGGCATCGGCCGCCAGCTGGCGGCAGTCGCCGTCGAGCCGCAGCCAGGTGCGCACGCGCAGGAAGTGCAGCACCGACAGACCGCCCGAGTAGCGCGCCGCCCCGGCGGTCGGCAGCACGTGGTTGGGGCCAGCGCCGTAGTCGCCGAACACTTCGGCACCGGCCCGGCCGGCGAACAACGCGCCGTAGTGTCGGGCGTGCTTCGCCCACCAGTCGGGATCGACGACGGCCAGTTGCAGGTGCTCGGGAGCCAGCCGGTCGAGTACCGCGAGCAGCGTGTGCGGGTCGTCGGCGTGCACCGCGCCGCCGTTTGCGAGGGCCTGCCGCGCGGTCGCCGCCGTCGGCAGGGTGGCCAGTTGGCGGGCGAGTTCGGCGTCGACGGCGTCGAGCAGGGGCAGGCTGGTGCTGAGCAGCCAGGGCCGTGCCTCGGGGTCGTGTTCGGCTTGCGCGAGCAGGTCGGCGGCGACGTCGCCGGGGTCGGCGCTGGCGTCGACGACCACGCAGAGTTCGCTGGGGCCTGCCGGCAGGTCGATCCCGCAGCGGCCTTGCACGAGTTGCTTGGCGGCGGCGACGAAGCGATTGCCCGGGCCGACGACGACGTCGTTGGCCGGCAAGCCGGCGATCCCGAACGCCAGCGCGCCGATCGCGTGCGCGCCCCCGGCAACCAGCAGCGTGTCGACGCTGGCGACATGCGCGGCCCCGAGCACGATCGGGGCCGGCCGCGGGCAGGCGGCGGCGACGTGCGCGCAGCCGGCGACGCGCGCGGTGACGGCGGTCATCAGCAGCGAACTCGGCAGGATCGCGCGGCCGCCGGGCGCGTAGCAGCCGGCGCGGGCGACCGGGACGATTCGCTGGCTGGCGACGCCGCCCGGGATCGGCAGGTCGAACTCGTGCAGCGACTGGCGCTGGGCGGTCGCGAAGGCCGCGATCCGGGCGGCAGTGCGTTGCAGCAGTTGCTGCTGGTCGCTCGGCAGCGCCGCGAACGCGTCGGCGAGTTCGGCCCGGCCGAGCAGCAGCGGCTCGTGTTCGTCGAGTCCGTCGAGCTGGCGGGCGTGCTCACGCACGGCAGCGAGGCCGCGCGCCTGGACGTCGTCGAGGAGTTCCTGGGCGCGCTGCAACGTCGCGGCGTCGAGAGGGCGACCGGCGGCGGCTTGGACGCTGCCCGGGGCGCGGCGGGGCAGCAGCGTCACGAGGTCCCTCCGCGCGGGTCGGTCGCGGCGTCGGCCGAGGGGAGCGAAGGCGCTGGTGCCACTGCCGGCGGTTTCGCGAGCCCGGGGCGGCGTTGCCGCGCGCGGCCGCGGCGGTCGAGTTCGCGTTCGACCTCGGCGAGGTCGACGCCAGCGCGCTGCAGCGCCACGCTGGCGAAGTAGAGCAGGTCGGCGGCTTCGTGCACGACGTCGGCGGGCTGGTTGGCGGCCGCCAGTTCGCCGGCCTCTTCCTGCAGCTTGGCGGCCAGCCACGCCGGATCGGCGAGCAGCCTGTGCGTGTAGCTGGCCGGATCGTCGCCCTTGGCACTCCGTGCGATCCGCTCGGCCAACGCCGCCAGCCCGCGCGCTGGCCCCCAGCACGACCGGCTGCCGGTGTGGCAGAACCCAGCCCCGTGCTGGCGCACCGTGAAGCGCAGCGCATCGCGGTCGCAGTCGAGGGCGACGCGCAGCAGTTCCTGGGTGGCGCCGGAGGTCTCGCCCTTGCGCCACAGACCGCGCCGCCGCGAGTGGTAGACGCCGCGACCTTCGCGCAGCGCGACCCCGAGGCTCTCCTGGTCCGACCAGCACAAGCCGAGGGTCAGGCCGCGTTCGTCCTCGACGACGGTCGGCCATGGCGCGGCCGCGGGCAGCAACGCGCACAGCGCGTCGGCCTCGTGGAACACCTGTTGGTAGAGCGCCATGCCGACCTGGGCGTTGCAGCCGAGGCGGTCGAGTGCGGCGATGTCGCCGGGCGTGGCGACGCCGCCGGCGATCACCAGTTCGCAGTCGCCGGCGGCGGTTCGCAGCTGCTCGACGGCCGGCAGGTCGAGGCCACAGAGCCGGCCTTCGCGTTCGACGAACGTGACCAGGAAGCCGCTGACGAACGGCTGCAGCTCGGCGAGCCGTGCGGCGCCGCTGCGGCCGGTCCTGCTGCGCCAGCCGTCGACGACGACCTCGCCGTGCACGGCGTCGAGGGCGGCGACCAGCCGTTCGCGCGGCAACTGGCGCAGGAACTCGGGCTCGGCCCGCGTGCCGACCACCACCTTGGTGGCGCCGGCAGCCAGGTAGGCGCGGGCCTGCTCGACGGTGCGGATGCCGCCACCGACGCGCACCTCGGCGTGCTGGCACATCGCCGCGATCAGGTCGTGGTGCTCGCCTTGGCCGAGGGCCGCGTCGAGGTCGACGACGGCGACTTCGCCGACGCGCGCGAAACGCTCCAGCCACGGCCACGGGTCGCCGGCGTCGAGCACGAGCTCGCGGCCGCCGCGCAGTTGCACGGCGTGGCCGTTCATGAGGTCGATCGAAGGCAGGATCATGGGCGGATCGGCAGTTGCTGGGTGAGGAGTTCGCGTTTGAGGTCGTCGACGGTGCACACACCGTCGTGCAGGACGGAAGCGATCAGCACGGCATCGGCGCCAGCCCGCAGGGCCGCGGCCAGTTGCGCAGCGGTGCGGCCGCCGCCACTGGCGACGATCGGCAGCGACGTCGCCGCGCGGACCGCGGCGAGCAGTTCGAGGTCGTAGCCGGCCCCGGTGCCGTCGCGGTCGATGCTGGTCAGCAGCAGTTCGCCGGCACCCAGCCGTTCGGCCGCGGTGGCCCACGGCACCACGTCGGTGTCGGCACTGCTGCTGCCGGCGTGCGTGTGCACGACGAAGCGGTCGCCGACGCGTCTGGCGTCGATCGCCAGCACGACGGCCTGGCTGCCGAACTGCGCGGCCAGTTCGGTGAGCAGTGCCGGACGGGCCACCGCGGCGGAGTTCACCGCCACCTTGTCGGCGCCGGCCGCGAGCAGGCCGTGGGCATCGGCGACGCTGCGCACGCCGCCGCCGACGCACAGGGGAATGCCGAGTGCGCGGCGCACGGCCCGCACGGTGTCGAGGCGGTGCTCGCGCGCCGCCGGGGTCGCGGCGATGTCGAGCAGCACCAATTCGTCGGCACCCTGCGCGGCGTAGCGGGCCGCCAGTTCGGCGGGATCGCCGCAATCGCGCAGGCCGACGAACTGCACGCCCTTCTGGACGCGCCCACCGGCGGTGTCCAGGCACGGCACGATGCGATGGGTCAGCACAGGACCTCCAGGCCCGCACACGTGAGCCAGCGGGCAAGCAGTTGCGCGCCGTAGGCGCCGGACAGTTCGGGGTGGAACTGGCACAGCAGGACCGCGTCGCGGGCCAGCGCCGCGACGAACGCCCCGCCGTGCTCGGCGGTCGCGACTTGCCAGCCGGCCGGCGCCTGCGCCAGCCGGTACGAGTTGGCGAAGTAGGCGTGGCCAGTCGCCAGGGGCGCGGCGCCCGGCGGCGCGACCACCTGGTTCCAGCCCATCTGCGGCACGCGCAAGCCGGCCGGGAAACGGGTCACCTGGCCGCCGACGACGCCAAGCCCAGGCACGCCGGGCGCTTCGTCGCTGCCAGTGCAGCACAGTTGCATGCCCAGGCAGCTGCCGCGCGTGGCCGCCGCGCCGAAGGGGCCGACGCCGGGCAACAGGACCGCCGCGGCGGCATGCACGTCGTCGCCGTCGTTGGCCACTTGCAGCGTCACGCCGAGCCGCGCGAACGCAGCCTCGACCGACGCGAGGTTGGCGACGCCGGTCGGGACCACGGTGAGCGCGTTCACAGGACCCCCTTGGTGCTCGGCACGCCGTCGCCGCGCCGTTCGCAGGCGCTGCGCAAGGCCACTGCGACGGCCTTGACGGCCGCTTCGGCGCGGTGGTGGTCGTTGTCGCCGCGCAGGACGTCGACGTGCAGGCACAGCCGCGCGTGGGTCGCGAACGTCGCCAGCGCGTGCGGCAGGTTCTCGAGGCTGAGGCCGCCGATCGCTTCGCGCCGCCACGGCAACTCGACGACCGCGAACGGCCGGCCCGAGAGGTCGACCACCGCGCGGGCGAGCGCTTCGTCGAGCGGCGCGTAGGCGTGCCCGAAGCGGCGGATGCCGGCGCGCTCGCCGAGGGCCGCATCGACGCATTGGCCGAGCACGATCGCGCAGTCCTCGACGCTGTGGTGGTCGTCGACGTGCAGGTCGCCCTGGCAGCGCAGTTCGAGGTCGAAGCCGGCGTGGCGGGCCAGCGCGGTCAGCAGGTGGTCGAAGAACGGCACGCCGGTGTCGACGTCGGCGCGGCCGTTGCCGTCGAGGCACACGCGGCACTGCACCGCGGTCTCGCCGGTGGTGCGTTGGCGTTCGGCAAGGCGCGGGCTCATCGCGCACCTCCGGCCGGCAGCGCGGCCAGCAGACGCGCGAAGTCGCCGGCGTCGCCGGGGCAGGTGATGCGCATCGCGCTCTGCAGGTCGGGCCCGGCGTCGGGGAAGGTGCGGATCAGGATGCCGGCCCGTTGCAGTGCGGCCGCGAACGCGCGGGCCGCCGCCGGGTCACCGGCGCGCGCGAACACGAAGTTGGCATCGCTCGGCAGCACCTCGAAGCCGCGTTCGGCCAAGGCCCCGGCCAGGACCTGGCGTTCTGCGGCCACGGCGGCGATCGCCGCGGTGTCCGGACCGAGTTCGAGGGCCAGTTGCGCCAAGGCGAGGGCCGGGCCGGCGTTCGGGAACGGACTGCCGGTGGCCGACAACGGTGCGATCAGGGCGCTGGTGCCGACTGCATAGCCGACCCGCAGGCCCGCCAGGCCGTAGCCCTTCGAGAAGGTGCGCAGCACCAGCACGTGGGGACGCTGCAGCAGCGCCGCGGTCGGGTCGTCGGCGAGGAATTCGCCGTAGGCGAGGTCGACGACGACGAGTCGTCCGGTCAGGTCGTCGACGGTGGCCAGCAGCTCGCCGGTCGGGATCGACAGGCCGGTCGGGTTGTTGGGGCTGGTCAGGAACACCACCGCGGGGTTCGCATCGGCGGTGGCCGCGGCGACCACGCCTGCGCGCGGGAACGGGCCGCGCGGCCACGGCACGAAGCGCAGGTCGGCGCCGGCCAGTTGGCCGTAGCGCGGCAGCATCGCAAAGCACGGCGCGGGCGCGACCAGGGCGCGCCCCGGACACAGGTACGCGCGGCAGACGCGGTCGAGCAGTTCGTCGGCGCCAGCGCCGAGGGCGACCTGGTCGACGGCGACGCGAAAGCGCGCGGCCAGGGCGCCGCGCAGCGGCCGTTCGTCGGGGTAGCGGCGCAGGCTCTCGGCATCGCCAGGCGCGCTGGCGAAACGCCGCGCGTTGGCGCGCGGCCCTTCGTTGGCGTCGAGCCACAGGTCGACGCCTGGATCGTCTGCGGGTCGTGTGTAGGCGCGGGTCGGCAGACCGGGGCGGGGCGACAGGCTGGAGGTGGCGTCGTTCATGGCAGCAGTTGGGAGACGGACGAGACGACCAGATCGCGCGCGCCGAGCGAGCGCAGGGTCAGCAGCAGGTTGGGCAGGTCGCGGCGCGGCACCGCGGCGCGGACCGCGAACGCGGTGCCGCTGTGCAACGGGGCGATGGTCGGGTTCTGCATCGCCGGCAGGGCCCCGACGACTGCGGCGAGGTCGGCGCGGTCGACGTTGACGTCGAGCATCGCGCGCAGCCGCGCATCGAGCACCGAACGCAGCAGCCACACGAACGCGTCGATGCGGGCCCGGCGGGCCGGATCGGCCCAGCTCTGCGGGCTGGCGTACAGGCGGGTGGTGCTGTGCAGCAGCTCGGCGCAGATCGAGAGGCCGTTGGCGCTCAAGGTGTCGCCGGTGGCGGTGTTGTCGACGATCACGTCGGCGTCGTCCGGCGGGAACGCCTCGGTGGCGCCGTAGCTGCGCACGAACGTCGCATCGTGGCCCTGCGCGGCGAGCCAGCTGCGGGTCAGGCGTTCGTACTCGGACGCGACCACCAGCGGGCGGCTCGGCAGCTGGCCGTCGACGAGCAGGGCCGGCGGAGCGGCGGCGACGATCCGCACCGGATCGAGGCCGGTGTCGAGCACTTCGACCAGCGTGACGCCGAGCTCGGCGACCCAGTCCGCACCGCAGAAGCCGAGGTCGCGCGTGCCGAGGTGCAGCATCTCGACGACGTTCTGCGGTTTGAGCAGCTTGCAGTCGACTCGCGGGTCGGGCAGGCGCGGCCGGTAGTCGCGCTGCGACAGGCGGACCGGCATGCCGGCGTCGGCGAGCAGCTGCAGCACGGCCTGCTGCATGCGGCCCTTGGGGAGCGCAAGGCGGAGTTGGTCGGGTTGGCGTTCCATGGCGGCTTGGCGGGGGCTGCCGGTTGGGCCGTCGTCCGCGTCGTGAGCGCCGGAGTTCGCCCGGCACGGCCCTTCGGGTTGCGGCTGCCGGGAACCGTTCCGCGGCGGAAGTTGCCACCAACCAGGGGCTGGAAACGCGCGACGCCGGCACGTGGCCGGCGTCGGGAAGGTTTGCGTGGGGTGGTGGGCTCAGCCCAACCGCGCGCAGACCGTCACCGGCCGACCACCGCCGGCTGGCGATGGTGGTGGTGCGGATGGGCGGCGTGGTGATGCTGGCGCGTCACGAACTTCAATGTAGGGTGCGTTGCGCAGAAAGCAAGCACCTCGCCAAGCCGTCTGGAGGGCGTCAGAGCCTGAGAGCGAGGCCCCTCGAAGGCCCTGCCCGGCCGCGAAGGCGGCCGCCAATCGGCTGTTCGAGCGGCCGGATGCTGGTTTCCTCTCGGCCAGTCAGCGCTGGTAGATCTCGGCGATCGCACCACCGCCGAGCACCATCACGTTGCCGTCCGGCAGGTTCAACGTGCTCGGGAACAAGCGCGGTGCCGACATCGAACCGGTCGGTACGATCGTGTTCGGGCCCTGGCTGAACAGGTCGGCGCTGTCGGTCGCGTCGAAGCGGAACGTGTTGGTCGTGAAGTCGATCGCCAGTTCGAAGCCGCCGGCGATCAACGCCCGGCCGCCGGGCAGGGCGGCCAACGCCGCGCCGGCGCGACCCTGCTGCATGCCGTTGACGGTCGCGAACGTGCCGAAGCCGAACGAGCCGAGGGTGTAGAGCTGGCAATCGGTGCGCGTGCCGACGATCAGGTCCTGCAGGTTGAGCGTCAGCAGGAACTGCGACAGGTCCAGCGTGATGCCGCCGACCAGCAGCACCCGACCGCCGTCGAGCGCCACCGCGCTGTGGAACATGCGGCCACCGGCGAACGTCGACGGCAGGCCCCAGCTGTTGTTGCTCGGGTTGAAGCGGTAGGCGGTCGCCGACACGGTCGGGATGTTGACGAACGGGATCACCGAGATGCCGCCGGCGACCAGCACGTTGCCGTTGGTCAGCGTCGTCGAGCTGTGGAACGCGCGCGGCTCGAGCATGTTCGGGCCGGCGACGAAGCTGTTGGTGGTCGGGTCGAAGAACTCGCAGCCGTTCAGGATGCCCGTGAACAGGCTCAGCGGGTTGTTCAGGTCGAAGGTGTTGCTGCCGCCGCTGATCAGCACGCGGCCGTTCGGCAGCAGCGACGCGCCGTGGCCGGCGCGGGCGCGGGCCATCGTCAGCGTGGTGGTCTGCTGGGTCGCCGGGTCGTAGACGGCCGCGGCGTCGGTCGGCTGGCCGGTGGTGACGTCGAGGCCGCCGGTGAACAGCACCCGGCCGTCGGCGAGCGTGGTGGTCTGCGACAGGATGCCGACGCCGAACGTGGTGCCGGCGGCGACCCAGTCCTCGGTCCGGCTGCGGTAGACCTGCGCGGCCGGGCCGGAGCCGCCGACGAACAGGAACTCGCCGTTCGCCTGGGCCAGGGCGCCGCCTCCCTGGATCGGGATCGCCGGTTGGTTGAGCACCGGTGCGAAGGTGCCCGGCAGTTGCGGGGTGAGGCGCACCAGGTTGCTGGCCTGGTTGGCGGCGCCGATCGAGATCGCCTGCAGCGACAGCACGATGCTGGCCAGGGCCGGGTCGTTCGGGATGCCCACGCTGGCGCTGGCCGTGCCCTGGCCGTTCGTCAACCCGCTGAAGCCGGGCAGCGCGAACGAAGTCCCGGCGTAGATGTCGCGGATCGCCAGCGTGAGGCCGAGGGCCGGCACCTGGGTGGTCTGCTCGAGCCAGTCGAACAGGATGCAGTAGAACTCGCTGGGGTTGCCGGCGACGCGCAGTGTCGTCGTGCCGCCGATCGCGCCGCCTTGTTGGTCGAGGGACAGGCCCTGGCCGGAGGCCGAGGCGACCGCGAGGGACGCGGCGAGGAGGGGAAGGACGCGAACCGTGGGCATCATGGCAGTATGCACCGAGTTCGTCGCAGGGGTCGGCCAGGGGACAGGGAGTTCGTGTGCGCTCGGGCGCAAACGTCACTCCCGGCGGTGCGGGTCTTCAGCGCGCACGCCACTTCGCCAGCAGGTCGCGCTCGCGTTCGGGCGTCATGCCGGCCCGCCAGGGGCGCTCGCCCCGTTCGGTGCGCACCCAGTCGGCGGTGTCGCGGATCGTCTCGGCGATCGGTCGGAACGTCGCGCCGGCGGCGATCGCCCGGCGGTTGTCGGCGTGGCTGTTCTTGGCGGTCGGGGTCCAACAGCCCATCTCGTCCCACGAGGTGACGCCGTTGGCGAGCAGGAACGCGTCGTCGACCCAGGTGAAGGTGCAGCCGTGGTTGCGCACGCCCTTGCCGGTGTGCAGGAACTCGGCGGTCGAGATGCGGCCGTCGAAACCGACTGCGTTGAAGGCCCCGGTGGTGCCGGAACTGCACAGCGTCACCAGCCAGGCGCCGAGGTCGCGCACGTCGACGAACTGCAGTTCGTTGTCGGGCGCGCCCGGGGCCAGGCATTCGCCGCCCCGGTCGAAGCGGGCCGGCCAGTAGGTGAAGCGGTCGGTCGGGTCGCCGGGCCCGACGATGTAGCCGGGGCGGACCAGCGTGGCACCGTTCGGGAACGCGGCGCGCACCGCGTCTTCGCAGTGGCGCTTCAGGCCGCCGTAGTTCTCGTAGTTGGCACCCATCTCGGTCGTGTAGCGGTCGGCGCAGGCGAGCAGCGGGCTGTCCTCGTCGACGGCGGCGTTGGTCTTCTCGAGGGTCGCGTAGACCGACAGCGAGCTGATGTACACGTACTGCTGCACGCGGCCGGCCAGGGCGTGGCAGGCGTCTTCGACCTCGCCGGTGTAGTAGCCGCTGGTGTCGAGCACGCAGTCCCAGCTGCGGTCGGCGAGCGCCGTCAGGTCCTGGGCCGGATCCTTGGCCTGGCCGGGGCGCGGCCGACGGCGTTGGCCGCGCAGGTGTTCGACGTCGGGGAACAGGCCCGGGTTGGTGCGGCCGCGGTTGAACAAGGTCACCGTGTGGCCGGCGACGCGGGCGGCACGGACGAAGTGCGGACCGAGGAACCCGGTGCCGCCGAGCACCAGGATCTTCTTGCCGGCGGTCGGTACGCGGCGCGGCGCTCCGGCGGCGGCCGGGTGCGTCGCCGCGCGCAGACTGCCATCGACCAGTGGGGTGGCGGCGGCCGCCAGGGCGGCGCGGCGCAGGAACGAACGGCGAGAGGATGCGGCCATGCCAGCGATGCTAGCGGGCGCGGTCTGCACCTTGCAGAACAGGGGAAGAATGCCAGGGCCGTTCCGCCTACACTGGAGCGCTGCGATGAGTGCCCCCAAGTACCACCTGACCAGCTACGGCTGCCAGATGAACAAGCTCGACAGCGAGCTGGTCGAGAGCAAGTTGCGGCAGCTCGGTTACGTCGCCGCCGACGGCGAACACGAGGCCGACGTCGTGTTGCTGAACACCTGTTCGGTGCGGCAGCACGCCGAGGATCGGGTCTGGTCGAAGCTCGGTCGGCTGCGGATCCGCAAGCGCAGCGAGCCAGGGCTGGTGGTGGGCGTGCTCGGCTGCATGGCGCAGGAGCACAAACGCTACCTGCTGTCGCGCATGCCGCACGTCGACCTGGTGGTCGGGCCGTCGGCGTTCGGCGACATCGATGCGACGGTCGAGGCGGCGCGGCAGAAGAACCGCCAGCTGGTGGCCGAGCGCGAACCGGCGCAGACCAGGCACGAAGTGCTCGGCGCCGGCGTCGTGCAGGTCGACCAGGGTGTGTCGGGCGACACGATCGTGCGCGACGTCAAGGTGCGACCGCACCGTTCGCAGGCGTACGTGTCGATCATGCGCGGCTGCAACATGCCGTGCACGTATTGCATCGTGCCGACGACGCGTGGCGAAGAGGTGTCGCGGCCGGTCGCCGACATCGTCGCCGAAGCCCAACGGCTGTGCGACGACGGCGTCACCGAGATCACGCTGCTCGGCCAGACCGTCAACGCGTACGGCCGCGATCTGGCCGACAAGGCGACGTTGGCGCAGTTGCTGCGCGAGTTGCATGCGATCCCGGCGTTGCGGCGGTTGGCGTTCATCACGTCGCACCCGAACTTCCTCGGCCCGGACCTGATCGACGCACTCGCCGAACTGCCGAAGCTGGCGCGGTACCTGCATCTGCCGGTGCAATCGGGCAGCAACCGGGTGCTGAAGGCGATGCGGCGCGGCTACACCCGCGAGCGCTACCTGGCGCGCGTGCAGCAACTGCTCGCGAAGGCGCCCGACTTCGAACTGCACAGCGACTTCATCGTCGGCTATCCGGGCGAGACCGTGGAGGACTTCGAGGCGTCGGTGTCGCTGCTGCGCGAGGTCGGTTACGCGCAGAGCTACGTGTTCACCTATTCGCCGCGGCCGGGCACGGTGGCGGCGGAACTGGCCGACGACGTTCCGCAGGCGGAGAAGGAGCGCCGCAACCAGGTGATGCTGGCGGTGCAGGAAGAGCTGACGCTGGCCCGCAACCAGGCATTGGTAGGACGGACCGTCGAGGTGCTCGTCGAGGGCCAGGGCAAGGTCGAAGGTCGCCTGACGGGGCGCACCAACCAACACCGGTTGGTGCACTTCGCGAGCCAGGATCTGTCGTTGGTCGGCCAGTACGTGCCGGTGCGGGTCCACGAAGCGCTCGCGCATTCGGTGGTCGGCGAGCTGTTGCCGAACAGCGAAGGGCAGTTCGGGCGGCACGATGCGGCCGAGCCTGCCGAGGTGGCGCGATGAACTTCGAGGCGCTGATGGAGGAAGCGGTGGCGTTGGCCCAGCGCGGCCGTGGCGAGGTCGAACCGAATCCGCGCGTCGGGTGTGTGTTGCTCGAGCGCGGTGCCGTGGTCGCGCGCGGTTGGCACGAGTTCTTCGGCGGCCGGCATGCCGAGGCGATGGCGCTCGACGCGGCGCGCGCCGCTGGGGCGAAGCCGGACACCGCGATCGTGACCCTGGAGCCGTGTTCGACGCCGATGGGCCAGGCCGGCAAGAAGACGCCGCCGTGCGCGCAGGCGTTGGTGGCGGCCGGGGTGAAGACGGTGGTGATCGGGGCGCTCGATCCGGATCCGCGGCATCGGCGGCACGGCATCGAGGTGCTCGAGCAGGCTGGCATCGAAGTGATCGACGGCGTGCGTGCGTCGCAGTGCGAGAGCATCAACCGGGCGTTCGGCAAGGCGCTGGGGCTGAAGCGGCCGTGGACGTTGTGCAAGTGGGCGATGACGCTCGACGGCAAGACCGCGGCGCCGACCGGTGAAGCGCGGTGGATCTCGGGGCCCGAGGCGCGGCGTCGCACGCACGAACTGCGGGCGCGGTGCTGCGGCGTGATGGTCGGGTTCCGGACCGCGCAGATCGACGATCCCGAACTGACGGTGCGGCACGTCGAGGGCAAGCAGCCGATCCGCATCGTCGTCGACCCGCTCGGCGAGATCGACGACGACAGCAACCTGGTGCGCACCGCGCGGGTGGCGCCGACGTGGCTGCTGGCCAGCGAGGACGTCGACCCGCGGCGCAGCGGGCACCTTTCGGATCTCGGCGTGCAGGTCGTGCACGTGCCGACCGCCGAAGGGCCGCGTCGCCTGCACCTTGGCCGTGCGTTCGAGGAACTGCACCGGCGCGGGCTGCGGCGCGTCTTGGTGGAAGGTGGCGGGGGGCTCGTCGCGCAGATGTTCGCGTGGAACTGTGTCGATCAGATCCTGGCGTTCGTGGCGCCCAAGATCATCGGCGGCAAGTTCGCGCCGACGCCGGTGGCTGGCGAAGGGCGGCCGTTCATGGCCGAGGCGTGGCGGCTGTACGACGTGCAGTACCAGGCCTGCGAGGAAGACCTGGCGATCTCCGGATTCGTTGCCTGATGTCGCAGCGCGGTGGGCCTGATGTCACTGCGCGGTCTGCCTGATGCCGGTGCACTGTGCCGCAAAGTTCGCCGCTGCAAGGTGCCGATCGACGGTGGGTTCCGTCGCGCGGTGCGCATTCGGGACCGGGTGAGGTATGCGCATGCCTGATGCCGGTGCACTGTGCCGCAAAGTTCGCCGCTGCAAGGTGCCGATCGA
>DAIMFJ010000139.1:6885-12587 GCA_036724695.1 Planctomycetota bacterium | reverse complement strand
GAGGATCGGCATGTTGGCTCGTTGGGTTGGTGGGGGGCCACGGAATCGTACGCCGCGTTGTCCGCCGCGCCGACGTGGGGGACGCAGGCCGCTGGATGTACACGCTTGGTACACGCCCAATCCCTAATGGTTGTCCCCTGGTCGCAAACCAGCCCGACGAAAAATCCCGTATGGACGTCGAGGATCACGGCATGGCGCGCCGCCAATCGGCTACTGTGCGCCCCGAACCCCGGAACGATCGAGAACCAATGCGCAACGTCTTGCTGCCAGCCATCGTGGCAATCCTGTTCAGTTTCGCCGACCACCTGTTCGCGCAGGATTGGCGCGTCGAGTCGTTGCCGAGCGTCGGCATCGCCTTCGACGTGCCCAGCCGCCTCGAACGGCTGCCGATGCAGCTCGGCGACGATGCGATCTACCACCGCGCGCGCTTGCGGCCCAAGGACGACGCCGACTTCGTGCGCGGCCAGTACTACTGGTACTGCGACGTCTACGAGTTCGCCAAGGTCGCCCCCAAGGACGGCGAAGACGTCGCGCTGCCGGACGGCGTGCCCCCGGAGCTCGCCGCCGAGATGCGGCGCATGCTGCGCGAACTCGGCGGCAAGCGGCACACCAGCTTCTCGGCGTGGCTCGACGAGCAGAACGAGGACGACAAGGAGCGCGTCAAGATCGCGACCAAGGCGAAGGCGCGCCGCGGCAAGGCCGGCAAGCTCGACTTCCAGCACTGGGTCTGGCGCGACAAGAGCGGGTTCGGGCCGTGCGGCATCGAGTACTGCGAAGCCGCCGTCTACACGCTCGGCGACCGCGAGGTGGCACTGGTCGTGCGCATGCCGCTCGAGACCGAGAAGCCCGGCGTGCCGAAGAGCAAGTGGAAGCTGCTGATCGACCGCATGGTGCCGAGCGGCGAGGCCGTCGAAGCGTCCAAGGCCGACGAACTCGACGCCAAACGCGACGTGCACGCCAACACACCCGAGCGCCAGGAGGCACTGGCGGCCGCGAAGAAGAACATCGAAGGCCTGCAGGGCTGGGACTACTTCACCAGTCCCAACTACATCGTCATCTACTCGTGGGACTTCGAGAAGCCGGCCGAACGGGGCAAAGCCCGCAAGGAGGCGCAGTTCTACAGTTCCAGGCTCGAGAAGATGCGCGAACTGTTCCTGGCCGCCTATCCGCTCGACGAGACCGGCACGCGCGCGGTGTTCCCGGACCCGAAGTCGATCCCGCCGCTGGGCGGCCCGATCACCGGCGAGAAGACCGACGAGGAGAAGGAGGAGGAGGCCGAGATGGAGGCCAACAAGGACACGCTCGGCAAGACGCGTTACTCGGTGTTCCGCTTGTGTGCGACCTACGAGCAGTTCCAGAAGTACGGTCAATCCCCGCCCGGCGTGGTCGGCTGGTTCTCCCCGGCCAGCAAGGAGCTGGTGGTGTTCCTCGGCGGCGACAAGATGATGGGGCCGGGCGCGACCGAGACGGTGACGTTCCACGAGGGTTGGCACCAGTACGCCGACTTCTACTTCGACCACCCGCAGAGCAAGCGCAAGGGCTCGCTGCATCGTTGGTTCGACGAAGGCCACGGCGACTACTTCGGGTCGTTCCGCCTGGTCGGCGACAACTGGAAGTACGTCGGCAGCAAGATGCGCTTCGAGGACGTCAAGAACATGGCGCGCGTCGGCGACTTCGTGCCGTTCCAGAAGATCGTGTTCTGGGATCGGCGGCAGTTCTACTCGGAACGTGCGCCGTACTACTACGCGCAGGCGTTCTCGATGATCGACTACCTGCGCCGCGGCCAGAAGTCGCGCGCCTGGAAGCCCGAATACGGCGAGATCCTCGACATGTACCGCAAGGTCATGTTGGTTCACGGCGACAGCAAGCTGGCCAGCCAGACCGCCTTCCGGAACTTCAAGGACGAGGACTGGCGCGCCCTCGAGGCGGCGTGGAAGGCCTGGGTCACCGGTCCGGACTTCCTGAGCGGCAAGTGACGATCGCCTTCGTCACTGGTTGCCGATCCGGATCGTCAGTTCCGCTGTGGCACCCCTGCTTGCCGCATGGCGGCTTCGGCAGCGACAGGGTAGTTTGACCAGCCATGGCACGCCGCCGCTTCGCGACCTTCTTGGCTCTCTCCGCACTCGCCGCCACCGTCCCAGGGCAGGACCCGCTGGTCGGTCAGGCCAAGAACCGCATCACCGCCGTGGAAACCGCACTGCCAACTCTGCGCGCGGACGATCGCCAGGGCGCCCAGAAGCTGCTCGCCGACCTCGAATGGGCCAGGAAGCGCTTGCACGCGGCGTACAAGAAGGACACCGCCGAGTGGCGCGAGACCGAACAGCGCCTCGCCAAGGCGACCGCCGCGTTGCAGGGACAGCTGGGCACCCAGCCGAAGGATGCAGGGGGCGGCAAGGAGACTCCGGCCGGTGGGCTGGACCCGCAGCAGGCGCAGAAGCTGCAGCAGCTCGCCAAGGAGGTCGACAACGGCTTCGCCAACCTCAAGCTGCTGAACAAGGGCCACATGGGCGACTCGTTCCGGCGCAACTCGACGCAGCGTGAGATCGCGCGCCTGCGGACCCGACTCGCCGAGTTCCCGGCCGCCGACGCCGCGGTTGGCAAGGTCAGGGTCCAGCTCGACGCCTTCGAGCAGCAGTTCACCACCTGGGTAGCCCAGTACGAAGCCGATGCCGCCTCGGCGCAGGATCTCGGCAGCATCGTCGAGGAACTGGCGGCGAAGTACCGCCAGGAGCAACTGCCTGGGCCGCTGCACTGGCCGTTCGAGCAGGAGCGCCTCGCGAACTGGGCGGCGCGCAGCCGCGAACTGCTGGCCGAACTCCCGACCGACCTGCAGATCCTGCAGCAGGCGAGCGAACATGCCGTCGCCGGCCGGCGCGCCAAGGACCTGCTGCCGTGGCTGCGTACCGGCGTGCAGCCGCAACTCGTGCAGCAGGTGGCGAACGTGCGCCAACAATGCGAGGGTGCGGTGGACGAGGCGTTGCGGGTGGCCAAAGGGCTGCGCGAGATCGCCCTCGACGATCGGCACTCGATCGTCAATCGCGTGCTCGGCGAAGGCGCGCTCGAACGCAGCATGGCGCAGCTGCAGGACGGTCTGACGGCGGTCGACCTGGCGGCCACCCTCGACCTCGGGCTCGCCGTCACCGGTGGCCCCGATCGAGCCGCTCAGCGGCAGCAGATCGAAGCGACGGTGGCCCGGCTGCAGGAGCTCGCCAAGGCTGCGCTCGACCAGGTGCGGCTGCCCAAGGGAGCGCCCTTGGCTGCCGACGACCGCGCGAAGTGGGAGCAGGTGGCGCGAGACACCGTGCAGAAGGAGAAGTACGGAGCCGGGCAGATCCTGCGCCTGGTGGTGACCAGCAAGGTGCAGACCCGTGAGAAGACCGAAGGCGTGCTGCGCCGCACGAACACCGGTGCGACCCTCACTTCGTACCACTACGTGTGGCAGGAGTTCTCGGTGACGACCGCCGAGAAGGTCGGCGACGAAGTCTGGCTGTGGGTGAACCTGCTGAAGTTCTACGAGAAGTCCGACGGCATCACGCCGCAGGGCGAGTGGATCGTCAGCCGGCGGTTCCGTTCGACGCAGATCCTGGCCGGCAACCTGGACGGCTAGGCCACCCGCGCCGCGCGGCCGCGTGCGCACGGCCTGCTGCGGAAGGATCCCAGCGGAAGGAGCCCAGCGGAAATATCCCAGCGGAAATATCCCAGCGGAGGGAAGCCTGCGCATCGAGCTCGCCAGCGACGCACGCGGCTTGCCATGCGGCGGGATTGGTGCGAGAGCAGGGACTTGAACCCTGAAGGGCTTGCGCCCGCAGGTACCTAAAACCTGTGCGTCTGCCAGTTCCGCCACTCTCGCGCGGTTACCCAGAAGCTATCCGCGACTACCTGCGGCGCAAGCACCCATCCCACCGAACCTGCGGACGCGGCGGTCCCATCGCGAGAACCCTTGCCGCGCCCGGTTCAGGCCCAGAACCGCACCCGGCGATGAACGCTGCGCGGTGCCGAGTGCCCGCCCGCAGCCCATGAACCATCCGCGTCGTCCTGCTCCTGCTGCCTGTCGTCGTCCGTTGCGAGTGCTGCTCGCCACCACGTTGCTGTTCGCGGCTTGTGGTGCCGGCATCGACACCGGCGCATCGGGTGGACCGGGCTCCGGTGGCGGCGGTGGCAGTGGCGGCGTCGGCAACCCGCTCGACGTCGTGCTCGACTTCTCGGTCGAGAACCGGGCCGCGACGGCACGCACCGAGACGGTGCGCGCCTCGGTGCCGTTCCCGCGCGGTGGCTACACGTCGCTGCAGAACCTGGTGGTCAGTGGCGAAGCCACGGCGTGGCTGCCGCTGCAGTATTGGTCCGACGGCACGGTCAAGATCGCGCAGGCGCAGTTCACGACCGAACTCGCCGCCGGCGAGACGAAGCGCTACCGCGTCGCTCGCGACGAGCCGGCGATGACCGGCGGGTTCGCGCAGAACGCCTGGGTGGCACAGTTCGCCGCGGGCCTGGAGATCGGCGCCGAAGTGGTGGACCCGTTCCAGGTCGCGTACCGCGGCTTCGCGGCCGGCAGCGGCGAGGTGCTGCAGGAGACGCCGATGGTGCAGGTGCGCCGCCATCGCACGTACCATACGACCGCCAGCGGCGGGATCGGCCGCGACTTCCTGTCGTCGACGTTCTACGTGACCGAGTTCCGCGACGTGCCGGTCGTGCTCGTCGACTGGGTGCTCGGCAACGACTACCTCGGCGCCGACACGATCCCGAGCGGCAACAGCGACCCGAACCTGCGCCCGCTCGGCGCGGTCGACGTCGACCGCGCGCGCTTCCTGTGTCGCGGGGCGACCGCCGTGGTGCCGTACCGGGCTTCCCAGGAGGGCATCGGCCAGCCGTTCTCGGCCGGTGGTGGGTATCTGGCCGCCGAGACGATGAGCAACACGTTCCTCGGCGACGGCCAGACGCGCCGCTACCGCTTCCTGCTGCGCTTCGAGCCGGCGGGCGCGGCGACCGGTGACCTCGACCGTTGGCGCGACACGGCGGCAGCGATGCTCGCCGAGCCGCTGCTGCCGCTCGCGACCCAGCAGACCTGGGAACAGACCGCGGCTGCCGGCCTGCTGGGTGGGCCGATGGCCGGGCCGGGCGATGCCGCGACCCGCGCCCTGCAGGAATACGCCAGCTGGGCCGGTGGCAACCACTTCGGCACCTGGGGCACGCGCGGCGATCCGCTGTCGACGCACACCACCGGTACGCCGCGCAACCATCCGCTCAGCCCGGAACTCGGTCATGCCATCCAGGGCCAGTTCCCGCGCTTGCTGCTGACGCTCGAGCAGAAGGCCTGGACGCAGGCGATGCGTCCCTACCATCTGTACGGCCTGCAGGTCGGCGCCGAACAGAACCTGTTGTTGTGGGACGGGCTGCCGCACTCGGTTTCGGGTGAGAAGCTCGGCCGCGGCAACCTGTCCCAATACGCCGCCTATCGCACGCGGGCGACGGCCGGCCCGAAGGCCCATGGCTGGGTGCCCTACGACATCGAGCACTGGAGCAGCGACCTGCTGTTCGACTACTGGACGGTCAGCGGCGATGCCTGGGCGAAGGAAATGGCCGCAGGCCGCAACCTGCGTGCCGCAGTGAACCAGAGTGTGGCGACGCCTGATACGCCGATCAAGGACGGCGACGAGGTGGCATTTTTTCCGCCGGTCACGGGAGGCTGAAATGGCTCATCCGTC
>DAIMFJ010000139.1:0-6875 GCA_036724695.1 Planctomycetota bacterium | reverse complement strand
AGGAGGAACTGCGCCTGCTCGGCGAGACGCTGAAGGGCGTGATGCGCATCCGCACGTTCGCGACCGCCAGCGTGCAGGCCGCCCGCGCCGAAGGCTGGTGCATGCAGAGTTTCGCGCAGTGTTATCTGGCGACCCGGGACCCGGCCCTGCAGGAATACGCGCTGCGGCGCGCCGTCGAGGTCGTCGACGCCGGCCGGAACAAGCACCACGCCAGCAAGGCGCTGAAGCTCCAGGCCAACTACCCGAGCACGACGTTCCCGATGAACCACGAGTACTACATGCCGTGGCAGCATGGCGCAGTGCTGTTCGGGTACCTGGGCGCGTACGTGACGTTCGAGGCGCCGATCCTGCTCGAGATCGCCGAGGCGGTGGTCGACTGCGTCGAATACGCGTGGATCACGAACTACCAGGATCCGACGCTCGGCTTCGTCGCCAACGGCCTGCGCTACTACGTGCCGATCAGCCACAACGGCACGCCGATCCCGGCCAACCATTGGGACAACCTGGCCGGCACCGGGGCGCGGCTCGGCAGCAATCCGCTCGGCGGCGTGCACACGTTCTTGATCACCGGCCTGCATGCGCTGGCGGTGTTGACCGAGGACCCGACGGTGCGCACCAAGGCGGAACTGTACGGCGGCATGCTGCTCGGCGGGATCGGCGACGAGGCGCGCTGGGACAAGTGGAAGTACTGCCTGCCGCTGCCGTACCAACCGTGAGCGCGGCGGCGCGTCAGACGCCGCCGAGGCCGCGTTCGCCGTCCCAGACGACCGACCGGCCGCAGCGACACCGGTAGGTGCCGAGCGGCACGCTGCCGTGCGCGGCCCTGGCGATCCGTTCGCCACAGGCGCAGACCAGGCCGACCAGCCGCGCCGGATTGCCGAGCACCAGGCCGTGTGCGGGCACGTCGGCGGTCACGACGCTGCCCATGCCGACCATGCAGAAGGCGCCGAGCTCGAACGCGTACTCCCCGACCTCGTGGCCGCAGACGATCGTGCAGTTCGCGCCGATCGTCGCGCCCTGCCGGACGGTGGTGGCCAGCGTGTGTTCGTCGGGCGCGCTCGAACGCAGGGCCTGCAAGTCCGGATCGGCGGCGCGCGGGAACACGTCGTTGGTGAACACCGTGTGGGCGGCGACCATCACGCCACGTTCGAGCGTCACGCCCGCACACAGGTAGACCGCCGCGTTGAGCTTGCAGAGATCGCCGACCCGCACGTCGTAGGCCAGGTAGGTCTTCTCGCCGACGATGCAGGACCGGCCGACCACCGCGCCGCGGCGCAGGTGCGCACCGTCCCAGACCTTGGTGCCGGCCCCGAGTTGCACTTCGGCCTCGACCAGCGCCTGTGGGTGGATCCAGGCCGGTGGCAGAACCTGTTCGGTGCTCACCGCGCCCCTCCGCGGCCGGTCTGGGAGCCGCCGCCCGCCAGGGGACTCGCCGCGGCCGGAACCGGCAGCCAACGTTCCTCCTGCGCCGAACGATACGCCGTGTCGATCACCGCCACCGAGGCCAATGCGTCGGCGTCGCCGATGACTGGCGTGCCGCCGTCGATCGCATAGGCGAAGTCGGCGAGCTGCGCTGCGAACGCGGCCACCTTGTCGTAGCCGTTGCCGAACACCGTCCACTGGCTGTCGTCGCGCCGTTTGCAGCGCGACTGCTGCCAGCCGATCTCGAGCGTGCCGGCATCGCCGTGCACGCGCACGTACGCCGGCGTCTCCTTGAACAGGCTCCAGGACAGGTCGATGCTGCCGAGCGCACCGCTCGCACTGGTGAACAACAGCCGCGCGGTGTCCTCGACGGCGAGGTCCTGGACCCGGCGCCCGAACTGCGCCTGCACGCGCGCGATCGGCCCGAGCAGGTAGCGCGCGACGTCGACCGAATGGCAGCCGTTGTCGATCAGCACCCCGCCGCCGCTGCGCGCCGGATCGGCGTGCCAGCGGGCCGCCATCGCCACGTGCGCGCAGAACACGTTCTCGTACAGCACGACCTGCCCACAGAAGCCGGCGGCGAGCAGTTCGTGGGCCTTCTGCACGTCGGGCGTGTAGCGGAACTTGCTGCCCATCATCAACCGCCGGCGCTGCTGGCGGGCCGCCGCGAGCATGCGTTCGGCCGCGGCGAGGCTCGGCGCCAGCGGCTTCTCGCACAGCACGTGCACGCCGCGCGCCAGCAACGCGCAGCTGAGCGCTTCGTGGCGATCGGGAGGGGTCAGTACCAGCGCGGCGTCGATCGGCAACGGGGCGGCGAAGAGGTCGGCGAGGTCGGCGAAGCCTGGGACCCCCGGCACGCGTTGCCGCGCCGCCGGCAACGGATCGACGCAAGCCACCAACTGCCACTGCGGCAAGCGCTGCAAGGCCTGCAGGTAGGCTTGTGCGATGCCACCGCAGCCGACGATGGCCAGACGCAGCGGGCCGGAGCGCACCGGCGCTGGCGAGGACTCAGCCACGCACCGGCCCCGTCGGTTGTGGACTCGTCGGTTGTGGACTCGTCGGTTGTGGCCCCGCCGGTTGTGGACTCGCCGGCAGTGGGCCCGTCGGCTGTGGACTCGTCGCCGCGGGCGTCGCGGCAGCACGCAGTTCGGCGTGGCGCGCCGCGATCGCCGCCGCGACCCGTTCGCAGTGTTGCGGCAGGTAGCGTTCGTTGAGCGGCAACACGAGCACCTGCTCGAGCGCCTGCACGGCGCCGGGCAACGGCTGCTGGGTGGTCGGCCACGGCGCGGCGGAACGCCCACGCCCGTTGTGGCCGAGCGGCAGCGCGGTGACCGGGTGGTCGCGCCAGTGCGTGAACAGCTCGCAGGCGTACGCGGGCTTCTGCACGTACCGCGGCGCGCAGGCGATGCCCTGGTCGAGCAGGCCGCGACCGAGTGCGACCGCTCCGCCGGGCACTTGCGCCGCGTCGACGTCGATCGCGAACTTCCAGTAGCTGTGGGTGCCGTGCGGTGGATCGGCGGGCAACGTGAGTCCTGGCAGGTGGGCCAGGCGCCGACGCAGCAGGTCGGCGACGTCGCGCCGGCGCGCGACCACTGCATCGAGGCGCCGCAGCTGGGCCACCAGCACGGCACCCTGCAGCTCGGTCAGCCGGTAGTTCAACGCCGGGAAGTAGTGGTCGGGCCGCGGGTCGCCGTAGCCCCACGCCTTGTTGACGAACAAGAACACCCGGCGGGCGAGTTCGGGATCGTCGGTGACGACGATCCCGCCTTCGCCGCTGGTGATGTGCTTGCCCTGTTGCAACGAGAACGCGGCCAACGAACCGAACGTGCCGACCTTCCGGCCGCGGTGGGTCGCGCCGAACGCCTGCGCACAGTCTTCGATCAGTGGGATCCGACGTTCGGCGGCCAAGGCGACGATCGCGTCGAGTTCGGCCGGCAGGCCGAACAGGTGGGTGACGACGATCGCGCGCGTGCGTTCGGTCAGCTGGGCCTCAATCGTCGCCGCCGTGACGTTCTTGCTGCCCGGATCGACGTCGGCGAACACCGGCACCGCGCCTTCGTAGAGGATCGGTGTCAACGCCCCCATGTCGGTGATCGGCGTGGTGACGACCTCGTCGCCGGGCATGAGGCGCAACGCCGCCAGCGCGGCGTGCATCGCGGCCGAACCGTTCGCACAGGCGATCGCGTGCTGGCGACCGAGCCAATCGGCGAAGCGGCGCTCGAAGGCCGCGACGAACGTGCCGCGCGTCGAGTTCAGCGTGCCGCTGCGGACCGCCACCGCGGCGAGGGCGGCCTCGTCGTCGCCGAGCGTGCGCCCGCTGTGGTCGCCGTCGCTCGGCAGGGCCTGGGCCCGGCTCGCGACCGGAGCGCACGCTTCGGCCGGGGCCGCGAGGAACTGCGCCATGGCCAGCGCGAGCCGCGACTCGGCCGCGGCGTACGGCGTGCCTGGCGACTTCGTCTGCAGCGCCTGGGCCAGCACCAGCGGCAGCGGTGCCGTCGGGCCGGCCAGCCAGCTCGCGCCGGCGAACACCAGCTCGGGGCGCGCCGTGGCCGACTGCAGGACCACGCACGGCACACCGAGCGCCGCGGCCAGTTCCTGGTGTCCTGCACTGTCGGTGACGATCAGGCGCGCCCGCTGGGCCGCGTGCACCTGGGCCTTGGCGGCCAGTTCGGCCAGCCTGAGACCGGGGGGCAGCGCCAAGCCTCGCTCGGTCAGCGCCGGCGCCAACACGGTGGGGGCGGCGAACACCGCCAAGCCATGCGATTGCGCGGCTGCGGTGAGTTGCCCGAGCAAGTCGGCGAGGACCGCGGCGTCTTGCACGGACCGGCGGTGCTCGAGCGCCAGCCACACGTAGGGCGACGCACCGGCGTCCGGCAGATCGGCCGCCCCGGCCGGCGACAGGGTCGCGAGCGCCGCCGGCCACAGGCTGCCGACCACGGCGATCACCGCCGCCGGCACACCTTCGCGACGCAGCTCGTCGCGCTGATGAACGCTGGAGCAGCAGAAGTACTGCGCAAGGTGATCGGTGAGCCGACGTTCGGCGTCGTCGCGATGGGCTGGCTCATGCTGGCGCAGCCCGGCGTTCCAACGCACCAACAAGGCTCCCGCATGGCGCGCGGCGAGTCCGAAGCGCTGGCTCGGCTGCCCGTGCCCGGCCAGCAACACGACCTCACCACCGCGGACCGCGACCGCGCCGGCCGGAGTGAATCCGTCCACGGCGTCGTCCGGCAAGCCGAGGCTGTGCGCGGCGGGCCGGACCGCCGCACCGCCCAGCCAGACCGTTCGCAACTGCCAGTCCGGCCCGGCTGCGCCCCGCCAGAGCGGGGCCAGTTCGAGGGCGTCGCTGCACGACGCCACGGCGACGACGAGCGTGCGCAAGGACTATCCTGGACCGGGGCGCTGGTTGAGGCGGACCGCGACGACACTCAGCAGGTCGTTGATCTGCTTCTCGATGCGGTTGACCCCGGCGACGTTGTCGAGCACGACGGCCTTCTTGCTGGTCGCCGGGTGGAAGATCAGGCGGCCACTGCGCAGCAGGATGTACTCGGCGACGTCGTAGATCTCCTTGTTCATCTCCAGCCCCTCGGTCGACCAGCGTTGGATGTCGCCGAGGTAGCCGTGGTGGTGCAGGATCTCGCGAGCGTTGACCTCGTAGTAGTGGAAGCGGCTGTTGATCCAGACGATCGCCAGCAGGATGCCGAGACCGCCCGCGAAGAAGCCGTAGAAGGCGGTGTTCATCCGGATGTCGATCGCCCCGAACAGGCGGCCGAGGAAGCCCGTGACGTCGTACGACGTGTCGAGCCAACCGATCAACAAGAACACCGTCACGATCGAGATCAGGATCGTGATCGACTTGATGCGCGAGAAGTCGAAGCTGAACACCAGCAGGTTCAGCAGCAGCACCAGCATGAAGGTGTTGCCGAGGATCCGCGAGCCACTGGCCTCCTCGGCGACCGTCACGCCCAGCCAGGACAGCAGGAAGAACACCGCGGCCGTCACCAGCGTCGGGTAGAGGAAGATGACCTTCGGCCAAGGCCGGATGATCACGCTCTCGACGGGATCGGCAGCGGCGGTGAGCGGCGACGGGGCGATGGGTTCGGGGCTGGTCATGGCAGGAACAGGGGGGTGACGGCCTGGGTCTGGCCGTCGGACCAGGATACGGCGACCGCACGCCGGGATTGCCGCGGCGCGCGGAAAGTTCGCCGGCTCAGGCGTACGCTTCGACCGGCGGGCACGCGCAGACCAGGTTGCGGTCGCCGTGCACGTCGTTGACGCGCGCCACGCTCGGCCAGAACTTGTGGACCTTGGTCCACGGCGCTGGGAACGCCGCGCGCTCCCGCGAATAAGGCCGGTTCCAGGCCTCGGCGGTCACCGCTTCGGCGGTGTGCGGGGCGTTCTTCAGCAGGTTGTTCTGCTTGTCCGCCTTGCCGTCCTCGATCTCCTGGATCTCCTTGCGGATCGCGATCAACGCGTCGCAGAAGCGGTCGAGTTCGGCCTGCGATTCGCTCTCGGTCGGCTCGATCATCATCGTGCCGGCGACCGGGAAGCTGACCGTCGGGGCATGGAACCCGTAGTCCATCAGGCGCTTGGCGATGTCACCGACCTCGACGCCGCTGGTCGCCTTCAGGTGCCGCACGTCGACGATGCACTCGTGCGCGACCATGCCGTTCTGGCCGGTGTAGAGCACCGGGTAGTGGCCGGCGAGGCGCTTGGCGACGTAGTTGGCCGCGGCGATCGCCACCTGGGTGGCGCGGCGCAGACCGGCCGGGCCCATCATCGCGATGTAGGCGTAGCTGATCGTCAGGATCGACGCCGAACCCCACGGCGCTGCACTGATCGGGCCGATCGCCTGTTCGCCACCGGTCTTGACCAGCGGGTGGCCGGGCAGGAACGGCGCCAAGTGCGCCTTGCAGCAGATCGGGCCCATGCCCGGGCCGCCGCCGCCGTGCGGGATGCAGAAGGTCTTGTGCAGGTTCAGGTGGCAGACGTCGGCGCCGAGGTTGCCTGGCCGCAGCAGCCCGACCTGCGCGTTCATGTTGGCCCCGTCCATGTACACCTGGCCACCGTGCTCGTGCACGATCGCGCAGATGTTCTGCACGGCCTCCTCGAACACGCCGTGCGTCGACGGGTAGGTGATCATCAACGCGGCGAGGTGGTCCTGGTGGTCGGCGGCCTTCTTCGCCAGGTCCTGCACGTCGATGTTGCCGTGCTCGTCGCAGGCGACGACGACGACCTTCATGCCGCACATCGACGCCGTCGCCGGGTTGGTGCCGTGCGCGCTGCTGGGGATCAGGCAGATGTTGCGGTGGCCCTGGCCGCGGTGGATGTGGTAGGCGCGGATCACCGACAGGCCGGCGTATTCGCCCTGCGAGCCGGCGTTCGGCTGCAGCGAGCACCCGTCGAAGCCGGTGATGTCGCACAGCCAGCGCGACAGGTTCGCGAACAGCTTCTGG
>DAIMFJ010000138.1:0-12587 GCA_036724695.1 Planctomycetota bacterium | reverse complement strand
GCCGGACTGGGCCCTCGCGGGTCTCGTTCGTCTGTCGCGTCACGACGCACCATGCCGCCATGCTATGCGGCGGGGGCGCGCCGATCCGCTGGGTTCGCGCCGCTCAACCGGCGGCGGGCGGGTGCGGGCAGCCGCACGGCGTCGCCTTGCAGCGCGGACAGCCGGCCCCGTACTTGCGCCGCGCGATCGCCTCGAGATCCAGCCCGTGCAGCGACGCCAAGGTCGCCAGCCACGCGTAGACGTCGCCGAACTCCTCGGCGAGGTTGGCGGGCTCGCGCCGGCGGATCGCCCGCACCAGTTCGCCGACCTCCTCGACGAACCACAGCAGCGTGCCGGGCACGCCGCGTTCGGCGTCGCGGTCGAAGTAGAGGTCCTCGATCAGCTGCTGGAACGAACCCGGGGCGCCGCTCCGGGCCGGTCGGCGCTCGGCGCTCATTCCTGCCCCGCCTTCTTGACGGTCAGCAGCACGACGTCTTCGCGCAGACCGTCGCTGCCGGCGTCCTGCTCGAGGCTGCCGAGCACCATGTTCATGAACATGTTGGTGTGCCGCGGCGAATGCTGGCGCAACAGGTCGAGCACGCCGTCCTGGCGCAGCAGGGCATCATTGCCGAGCACCAGCCGCATGCCGGGGCTCATCGCGAATTCCTGCGGCCGGATCGACTTCTCGAACACCGGCCCGTCGTCGAGACCGAGGGCCAGGCCTTCGGCATTCAGTTCGAGCACCTCGCCGCGCTGGCAGAGCAGCAGCGGCGTGCGCGAGCCGGCCTGGTAGAGCTTGGCGCCGTCGCTGCCGATCTGCAGCAGCGTCGCCTTCGCACAGACGCCGGTCGGCAGCGTGTTCTTCAGCACCTTGTTGGCGTGCGCCAGCGACTTGCGCGGCGTCGCCCCGGTGGCCAGCGCGCGGTGCAGTTCGTCGCGCGCCAACCGGCAGGCGTGCACGGCCAGCGGGCCAGAACCCTCGGCGCTGACCACGTACAGAACGTGCTGCAGCGGTTCGCCGGCACTGACCAGGTCGTAGTAGTCGAGGCCACCGCGCGAACCTGCGCCCAGCGCCCCGTCGACTTCGTAGCCGGGCAACGCACCGAGCTGGTTGGGCAACACCTTGTCGCGCAATTGCCGGACCTGCGGATCGAGCGACGCATGGGCCATGCCGCCGCTCTGTTCCTGGCCGCGCAGCAGTTCGGCGAGGTCGGTGGCCAGGAACTGCACGGCGCGCCCCAGTGCGGCGACCTCGTCGTCGCCGGCGACCCGCACGCGCACCTCGCTGCCGCCGCGACCGAGCTTGCTGACGCCGAGCCCGACGTCGGTGATGCGGCTGGCGATCCGGCCGCCAAGCCACCAACCGGTCAGCGCGGCCAGCACCCCGGCGAGCGCCACCAGGGCCAGGGCGATCTGCCATGCACGTCCGACGACCGCCTGGTCGGCGACCGCGCTGCTGAGGTTCTGCATGACGCCGACCGCGACCAGGAGGCCACCGACGAGGCCGGCGACACCGGCGCCGACGGCGAGGTTGCGCGCCAGCTTGCCGCGCGAATTGCTGCTGCCTTTGCGTGCCATGGGATTCTGCCCGAGGGGCCCGGGCGCGGCGCATCATGGACGCTGCGCGGCGGGCTGTCACGCCTCCCCCAACGCATCCGCGGCGATGTCCGCCGCCAGCCGCTCACCAGCCGAGCAGCGGCAGCACCAACCAGATCGCCAGCCCCGCATAGGCACCGGCGACCTGGTCGTCGGCCATGATGCCGAGCGCCCCCGGCAGGTCCTCCAGACGCCTGGCCGGCTGGATCTTGGCCACGTCGAAGAATCGGAACGCGAAGAACGCGGCGGTGTGTTGCCAGGGCCCCGGGGCCTGGCCGGCCAGCAGGGTGTAGACGAACACCGTCACCAGGTAGCCGACCACCTCGTCGAGCACGAACTGCCCCGGGTCCTCCTTCGGCCAGGTGCGAGCCACGAACTGCGTCTGCAGGCAGCCCCAGACGAACAGCGCCAGCGCCACGCCACCCCACCACCACAGGTAGCTGTCCGGCAACGCGGCCTGCAGCACGACCGCCAGGGCCACGCCGCCCAGCGTGCCGACCGTGCCCGACGCGAACGGCGACAGGCCGAGCCCACCACTGGTGATCAGCAGCCACCGCAGTCGATCCATGACACTCACAAGGCACCTCCGAACAACACCTGGCGGGCCTTGTAGACGTAGTTGGCGCCGGAGACGACCGTCAGCAACAAGCTGACCCAGTACCCAGCGACCGCGGCCCAGTGCCAGATATCGGTTCCGGCGACCATCGTCATGAGCGCACCGACGGTCCAGCATTGCGCGACCATCTTGTACTTGCCGAGCCGGTCGGCGGGGAACGCCTGGCCACTCGCCTCGACGACGCCGCGCACCGCGGTGACCAGGAACTCGCGCGCGATCACCACGACCACGTACCAGCCGGTCAGCACCTGCATCGCCGCCGGGAACTGCAGCAACATCACCAGCGACCCGGTGATCAGGATCTTGTCGGCGAACGGGTCGGCGACGCGGCCGAACGCGGTCACCAGGTTCCATTTGCGGGCCAGGTAGCCGTCGAGGAAGTCGGTGAACGCGGCGATCAGGAACAGCCCGAACGCCACCCAGGCGAGCGGCTGCAACCGGTCGGGCCACGACATGCCGACCTGCAGGCAGACGAACACCAGCGCCGTGATCACGAGCCGCGCCGTCGTGATCAGGTTGGGGATGTTCACGTGCTCTTCGCCCGCACCGGGCGCCCGGTCAGTTCGTAGTCGTCGGCGGCGGTGATCGTCGTCTCGACGAACTGCCCGGCTTCGGCGCTGCCCTTCGGCAGCAGCACGCGGCAGTCGACCTCGGGCGCGTCGGCGTAGGTGCGACCGACCAGGCGCTTGGCCTCCTGGTCGTAGCCGTCGACCAGCACCGGCAGCGTCTTGCCGACGAAACCGCGCTGGAACGCACCCATGACGTCCTTCTGCAGCGCCATCAGCTCGGCCGCGCGCGCCTGGGCGAGCTCGGCGTCGACCTGGTCGGGCATCGCGTAGGCCGGCGTCGACTCCTCGTGCGAATACGGGAACACGCCGAGCCGTTCGAACCGGTAGTCGGTCACCAGGTCGCGCAGTTCGGCGAAATCCTGGTCGGTCTCGCCCGGGAACCCGGTGATCAGCGTCGTGCGCACGGCGATGCCGGGCACCTCGTCGCGCAGCCGATCGAGGATGCCGCGCACCTGGTCCTTGGCGACGCCGCGCTTCATCGCCTTGAGCATCGGCGAGCTGATGTGCTGGATCGGGATGTCGAGGTACTTGACCGCCTTGTCGTGCTCGCGCAGGAACGTGGTCAGCTCCTTCGCGACGGTGTGCGGATACGCGTACATCAGCCGGATCCAGCGGATGCCGTCGACGTCGCCGAGCTTCTCGAGCAGTTCGTGGATGCGGCGCTTGCGATCGACGTCGAGCCCGTAGGCGGTGGTGTCCTCGGCGACGACGACCAGTTCCTGCACGCCGGCGGCGGCGAGCTGCTTGGTCTCGTCGACCAGCACGTCCATCGGTTTGCTGCGGTTGCGGCCGCGCATCTGCGGGATCGCGCAGAACGTGCACTTGTGGTCGCAGCCCTCGCTGATGCGCAGGTACGCGAAGCTCTTCGGGGTCAGCAACACGCGTTTCTGGTCGCTGCGCGGCCCCTTGGGCTTGCCGCCGTCGACGGTGGCGACCCAACGCTTCGTCGAACCGTTGACGATCTTGCGCACGACCGCCGGCACGCCCGAGTAGTCGGACAGGCCGAACACGGCGTCGAGTTCGGGGATCGACTTGCCGAGTTCCTCGCCGTAGCGCTGCGCGAGACAACCGACGGCGATCACGCCCTTCAGGTTGCCTTCCTGCTTCAGGCGGGCGACCGCCAGGATCGTGTCGATCGACTCCTGCTTGGCGGTCTCGATGAAGCCACAGGTGTTGACGACGACGACGTCGGCGTCTTCGGCGTTCTGGACGACCTGCAGGCCTTCTTCGACGGCGTGGCCGAGCAGGACCTCGGAGTCGACGAGGTTGCGCGCGCAACCGAGGCTGATCAAGGAGACGCGGATCGCTTCGTTCACGGGGACCTCGTCGAAAGCGCCACAGCGGGTGCAGCCCCGCGGCGGCAGGCGTTCCCCCGGGCACGCAGGCCCGGGCGAACGACGCGCCGACAGGCGATGGCCTGCCGGCCGTTCACGCTACTGCGGCTTCTGCTGGACGACCCAGACCTTGACGGTCGGCTCGATCTCGGCGTGCAGGTGGATCACGACGTCGAACACGCCGATCTCCTTCAGCGGTTGCTGCAGGCGAACCTGGCGCTCTTCGATCGCCAGGCCCTTGCCACGCAGCGCCGCGGCGATCTGCACCGCGCCGACCGAACCGAACAGGTGGCCTTCCTCGTTGGCGCGGCCTTCGATGGTGACCGACACGTCGGCCATCTTCGCCGCCATCTCCTTGAGGGTGCCGATGCGCTGCTGTTCCTCGAGCAGCGCCTTGGCGCGCACGCGCTCGATCTCGGCGACGTTGCTCTTGGTCACCGCGACGGCGAGGCCGCGCGGCAGCAGGTAGTTGCGGGCGTAGCCGGACTTCACCTCGACGAGGTCGCCGGTGCGACCGAGGTGCTCGACGTTTTGCTTGAGCAGGAGTTGCATGACTCAGATCCTCCCGACGAACGGCATCAGGCCGATCATGCGCGCCTGCTTGATCGCCAAGGCGAGCTGACGCTGGTTCTGGCCGGAGAACCCGGTGCGCTTGCGCGACTGGATGCGGCCGTTGGCGGACACGAACTTCGCCAGGTAGGCGATGTTCTTGTACTCGAGGGGCTCCTCGGGGAGCACTTCGCGGCGCCGGGCGCCGAACTTGCCGAACTTGCTGCGGCGCGGGCCGCTGCCGCCGTCGCGGCTGTCCATGTCGAAATTGCTGTTGCTCATGTTCAGCTCTCCTCCGTCTCGACGACGGGTTCGGCGACCTCAGGCTCGGCGACCGGTTCCTCGATCACGTCCGGCGCATCGTCGGCCGGGATCGCGTTGACGTCGAAGGCCGCTTCGGGCTCGTAGGCACCGGCCGGCACTTCGGCGCAGTCGACCAGCAGCGAGCGCAGGACCGACTCGTTGAACTGCAGGTCGCGGCGGATGCCGGCGACCGCCTGGGTGTCGGCCGAGAAGTAGACCAGCAGGTAGGTACCGCGGTTCTGGCCCTTGATCGGGTAGGCCAGGCGACGTTCGTCCCAGCGGCGGGCGCTCAGGATCTTGGCGCCGTGCTTGGTGAAGTGGCCCGCGACCGCATCCTTGAGCGGTTGCCAGCCATTACGCACTTCTCGGTTGTCGAGAAGGCACATGCATTCATAGGTTCGCGTGCGTTGCAACTTGAGACTCCCGGGCCAGCGGCCCAGTGTTCGTTCAGGGGTCAGCGGACAGCGGGTGCCTGGTCGGCCGTCACGGCGCACCGTCCGGCGACTTGCCTCGCGGCGCGTCACCTCGGGTCGAACCACCGGGTGGTGGCTCTTGCGGGTTCGGGCTGTTCCAGGTCCCCATCAGGGTTGGTGAGTCGGCACCGTCGAGCCACGCCAGCGCGCAGTCGACAGCCCTTCCCAGAACATGACCGAGAACCTCACGTTCCTCCGGGAGGAAAGGAGCCAGGACGTAGTCCGGCCAGTCCGCAGCGCGAATCGCGCCATCGGACGGACCAGGACCGGTTCGCCCCTTGGCCCCACGACGCGCAGCCCCCTCGTCGGGGTCGGCGGCACCTTGGGGACCAATACCGAGACGGAGACGGGGAAATGCATCCGTACCCAGCAGCTGCTGGATGGATTTGAGGCCGTTGTGGCCCCCTGCACTCCCCGACGGCCGGAATCGCATCCGGCCCAGCGGTAGGTTCAGGTCGTCAACGATCACAAAGAGCGAATCCGGCGGCCGCCCCGCATGCCGAAGCAGGGGCGCAGCGACCTCACCGGACAGATTCACGTAGCTCTGCGGCTTCACCAGCAGGAACGAACGTCCCTTCCGGCGACCCTCGCAGACTCTCGCCTTGACCTTGCCCGAGAAAGCGCGCGAACCATCGTCCGTGCGCCGTTCGAGTCGGTCGAACGCGAGCCCGAGGCGCTGAGCCAGCAGGTCGAGCACCATGAACCCGACGTTGTGTCGGGTCTGTTCGTATTCCGGCCCGGGGTTGCCGATGCCGAGAACGATGCGGTGCCAGCCCATGGCTGCGACTTGGGGCGGAAGAGCCTACGCGATCCAGGCCGGGGACGCAAGGCCCCCAGCGCCGGCAGTCACGGGACCTGGCTCCCCCACGTCGACGCTCAGGACGCCGGCTTGGCAGCACCAGCCGCCGGAGCCGCCGCATCGGCCGCCGGAGCGGCCGCGGTGGTGTCGAGCTTCATCATCGCGACGTGGCAGACCGACAAGGTGGCCGGGCTGACCAGCGTGACGCCGGCCGGCAGGGCCAGCTTGCCGGCCGTCAACGTGTCACCGACGTCGAGCGCGGAGATGTCGTGCTCGAGCAGGCTCGGGATGATGGTCGGCAGGCAGCTGATCCGGACCGTCATGTGGTCCTTGCTCAGCACGCCACCCTTGCCCAGGCCGACCGGGTAGCCGATCAGCGTGACCTCGATGTCGGCCTCGACCGGCTTGGTCAGGTCGATGCGCTTGAAGTCGACGTGCAGAGCGCGGTCGCTGGTGGCCTGCCACGACACTTCGTGCAACATCGCCGACGTGACCGCCCCACCGATCTCCAGATTGAAGACGCGGTGGTGCTGCTTCATGTGTTGTTCGAGTTCCCACTCGGAGATCGCGATCGATTGCGCCTCCTGGCCATCGCCGTAGACGACAGCGGGGATCCAGCCTTCCTTGCGCAGCTGGGCGACCTGGTTGCGACCGAGCGCGGTGCGGCGTTCGGCCTTCATGCGGACGACTTTCATGACTACCTCTTGATGACGAATACGGTTGGGGAAGGTGGGCGGCGATCAGCGATCGCTCTCGAACAGCTTGCTGACGCTCTCGCTGCGGTGGATGCGGTCGATCGCGCGGGCCAGCAGCTGCGCCATCGAGCAGACCTCGAGGCGCTGCAGGCCCTTGTCGTGGACCGGAACGGTGTCGGCGAACAGGATCTTCTCGACGTCGGCCTTGTTGAGCCGCTCGACCGCGTTGCCGGACAGCACCGCGTGGGTCGCGATCAGGAACACCTTGCGGGCGCCCTTCTCCTTGACGATGCGGGCCGCGTCGACGATCGAACCGCCGGTGCTGACCATGTCGTCGACCAGCAGGACGTCGCGATCCCGGACGTCGCCGATCACGTGCTCGATCACCGTCTGCTCGCCGCTGATGCGGCGTTTGTCGATGATCGCCAGGTCGCAACCGAGGTCCTTGGCGTAGGCGCGCGCGAGCTTGGTGCCACCGATGTCGGGCGACACCACCATCACGTTGTGGGTGTCGAGCTGGCGAACGCGGTCGATCATCACCGGCCGCGCGTACAGGTGGTCGACCGGGATGTCGAAGAAGCCCTGGATCTGCGCCGCGTGCAGGTCGACCGCGACGACGCGGTTGTAGCCGGCGGTGACCAGCAGGTTGGCGACCAGCTTGGCGTTGATCGGCACCCGCCCTTCGTCCTTGCGGTCCTTGCGGGCGTAGCCGAAGTACGGGATCACCGCCGTGATGCGATCCGCCGAGGCGCGGCGCAGGCAGTCCGCGAACGACAGCAGCTCGAACAGGTTGTCGTGCACCGGCGGGCAGGTCGGCTGCACGACGAACACGTCGGCGCCGCGCACGTCGCACTCGACCTTGAGGTTGAGTTCCCCATCCGGGAAGCGCGCCAACGACGCCGCCCCGAGCGGCACCCCCATGTGCGCGCAGATGTCCTGCGCGAGCCGCGGGTGCGCCGAACCGGTGAACACACGCAAACGTTCGCCGCGGATCCTCACGTCGCCTCCTTCGCGCCACGCTGCTTCAGATAGCGAGCCGGCACCCCGACCCAGACCTCGTCGGCGCCGATCACGCTGTTGCGGCGCGTGATCGCGCCAGCACCGGTCATCGCCCGATCGCCGAGCGTCGTCGGCGCGACGAGCACCGTGCCGCTGCCGACGAAGCAGCCGGCGCCGATCGTCGTCGCGTGCTTGTGCACGCCGTCGTAGTTGGCGGTGATCGTGCCGGCGCCGATGTTGCTCTTCGGGCCGATCGTCGCGTCGCCGAGGTAGGTCAGGTGCTTGGCCTTCGCGCCGGCCCCGAGCACGGCCTTCTTCGCCTCGACGAAGTTGCCGACCTCGGCCCCGTCCTCGAGCACGGTGCCGGCCCGCAGGTGCGCGAACGGCCCGACCTCGCAACCCTTGCCGACCTTGCAACCGGCCCCGATCACGGTGCCGGGCAGGATCTTGGTGTCGGCACCGATCTCGACGTCGAGATCGATCCAGGTGGCCGCCGGGTCGACGATCAGCACGCCGCGGTCGAGGTGCTCGAGCAGGATGCGCTCTTGCATCACCGTGCGGGCGATCGCCAGATCGCGCAGCGAGTTGACGCCGTGGATCTCCAGCGTGTCGGCGACCTCGAGGGTCGGCACTTCGGCACCCTGCGCGACGAAGTCGGCGATCACGTCGGTCAGGTAGTACTCACCCTGCGCGTTGTTGGGCTGCAGCTTGGCGAGGGCCGGACGCAGCCGTTCGCTGTCGAAGCAGTAGAAGCCGGCGTTGATCTCGTCGATCGCCGTCTCCTCCGGCGAGCAGTCGCGCTGTTCGCGGATGCCGACGAAACGACCCTCGTCGTCGCGCAGGATCCGGCCCAGCCCGGTCGGATCGTCGAGCGTCGCGGTCAACACCGCGCACGGCGCGTCGCCGCGTTCTTCCCGCAGGGTCGCCAGCGTCGCGCCGGTGATCAGCGGGCAGTCACCGTAGGTGACGACGACGTCACCGACGAACCCGGCGAGCGCCTGCATCGCCACCTGCACGGCGTGGCCGGTACCGCGCGGCTGGCCCTGATCGACGAACTCCACCCCGCCGGTGATCGCCGCGAGCGCGGCGAGCTCCTTCTGGACCCGCTCCTTCTGGTGGTGCACGACGACCACCACCCGGGCCGGCCCGAGTTCGCGCGTCGCCGCCAATGCCGAGGCCGCCAGGGGCCGACCGCACAACGGCAGCAACACCTTGGGGATGCTGACCTTGGTGCGCTTGCCGAGCCCGGCGCAGAGGCAGATGACGGCCAGAGGGCGCGACATGGGAGGGTGCGAGGAGGTACCGTGGGAAAGGGGGCGAGGATTGTGCGGACCACTGCCGGCCGGGTCAAGAGCCGGCCGGGCACAACCGCGCCGGAGCGCACCAACCCACTCCGCACGATCTCCGTAAGTCGATTATTTACAGATACTTACGGACATCATCCCGGAACGCTCCCGGAACCCGCTCAGAACTGCTTCTGGTCGCAGTCGGTGCGGAACATGCCGGTCAGCGGATCGAAGCCGATCGCCTGGAACTTCAGCAGGAGGCCGTTGAGCAGCCCGGGGGCCAGGTTGTAGATCTTGGTCAGGTTCGGCGTCCCGATCGACCCGGTGCCCGACAGGCTGACCCCGCCGAAGATGCCCGAGCCGTCTTCGATCACGATCGTCAGCGCATTCCCCGGGTCGGTGCAGATCGGGCCGATCGGCGAGTTCCAGACCGGCACGCCGGGCAGCGACACCATGACGATGTACGGCACCGTCGCCGGCACCGCCGCCGTCGAATTGGTGACCGAGACGACCACCAGCGTGTTGGTGCCCACCACCGACAGGTTGCGCGCGAACAGGCTCGCGGTGGCATTGGTCTGCGAGTTCGGCGTCGACGCGGTGATCGTGATCGGGCCGCCGCCGTTGGTGGCCGTCACCGAGGTCGACGCGAAGCCGTTGCTGTCGGCGAGCACCGGATTGGTGGTCGACAGCGACGCCGGCCCCGACACCGCGAAGTTCACGGTGCCGCCCGGCAGCGGCTGCTGCTGCGGGTCGAGCACGCGCACCACCACCGGTTGCGCGAACGCCTCCTGAGCGGGACCGATCTGGCCACTGCCGCTCACCAGCGCGACCGAGTTGGTCGGACCGAGCGTGCGGATGCGCTTCAAGAACCCGCCGCTGGTGCCGTAGGTGGTCGGATGCTGCGCCAGGTACAAGGCGCCATCCGGCCCCTGCCGCAGCGCCGTGACCGCGCTGAACCCGGTGCCCCAGTCGTTGGCGTTCGGTTGCCCGGGCACCGCCGGCGCCAGGCCCCACGTGCCGTTGGTCTGCACGAACCGCCGCAGGCCGCCCGCGAAATAGTCCAGGCAGAAGGCGCTGCCTTCGTAGGCGGTGCCGAAGTCGAACTGGCCGTTCTGGTTGCGATACCGCGGGCCACCCATGATCGAGCGCCAGCCCGAGCCGGCACTCATCGTCGCCAGCGGCGCGACCAGGCCCGGCGGCAGCGAACCCGAGCACGTCGAGTAGCTCGCCGTGCCTTCGCGCCACGGCCAACCGAAGTTGACGAGCGGCAGCGGACCGCTCGCCGGATAGACGTACTCCGAGTATTCCTCCCACGCGTTCTGGCCGACGTCGCCGATGTACAGGCTGCCGGTCAGGGCGTCGATCTCCATGCGGTACGGATTGCGCAGCCCGTGCGCGATCACCAGCTGCGCGATGCTGCCGGCGTTGGCGCTGAGCGGGTTGGTGCCGGGATCGAGCGCGTCGAAGGTCGGCGCGGTGGTGCTGCCGCCCGCCGGCAGCGCGCTGACGTCCATGCGCAGCAGGCAGCCGGCCGACGTCGTGGTGCTCTGCGCGCTGCACGAGTTGGCGTCGTCGCCGACGCTCAAGTACAGCATGCCGTCCGGACCAAACCGCGCCGAACCGCCGTTGTGGTTGAAGGCGTTGTCGGGCATCGCGCCGAGCACGACCCGGCGCGACGACGCGGCGAACGTCAGGTTCGAGCTGGTCGGGTTGGCGAGGTCGCCGGTGCAGGTGAAGCGATCGAGCTTCAAGAACGCGTCGCTCGAACTCGAGTACCAGACGTACACGTAGCCGTTGGTCGCGAAGTTCGGATCGGCCTCGATGCTCAGCAGGCCGCGCTCGCTGCCGGTCTCGACGTTCGGCACCGTGCCGACGGTGGCCAGCGCGCCGTTCGCGAACAGGTTGACGACCCCGCCGCGGTTGGCGAGCAGCAGGCGGCCGTCGGGCAGGAAGCACAGGTCGTGCGGCGCCTGCAGGCCGGTCGAAGCGAGGGTGTCGACGACGAAGCCGGTCGGCACGGTCTGGGCCGCAGCGCGGCCGGCGACGAACGCGGCGGCCAGCGCCAGGAGCAAGGTGGTGCGTTGCATGATCGGGACGCGCGGGCCGGGGCAGGCTGCTGCGCGCGGGCCAGAGTGTAACCGAGTGGGTCCGAATGCGTAGACATGGCGACGGCGAGCGGGCGATCGCCCCCGAACCCTCTCCGGATGATTGCCGCAAACCACTTCTTGGAATATGGTTACGATGGCATCGCGGCTAAAGTGACCAGCTCGGATTCGCCGATACGACCTTGCCATGGCCGTCCTCGCGCTTGCCGCGCCACCCTACCGGTCCCTGCACCTGCACGAGCGCTTGCAGGCGGAACTGGGCCGGCGTGGCCACCAGTGCGCGGCGTGGTGTGACGACCCGCGCGCCGCGCGGTTCTGGCAGGACCAGGGCTTCGCCGCGGTGCCGGTGCGGCCAGGCGCCGCCGACCCGCTGCGCGTACCGGTCCACGAGCTGGCCGCCGACGAAGCGACGCGGCGCGGCCTGGTAGCCGGCTCGCCGGCCCATCGGCGGGTGGTGGACGCCGTCACGCAGCGCCTGGCGCGGCTGGTGCCGGCGGCGCTACGACTCTTCGAGCAGCAGCGCCCCGACCTCCTGCTGGCCTGCGGCGACCGCCGTGCCGAGCGGCGCCTGCTGGCCTTCCTCGCCCGCGAACTCGGCGTGCGAGTGCTGTGGTTCGCGCCGGGCCTGTTGCCACACACGCTCCAACACGACGAATCGGGCCTCGACGGCGATGCCGCGATCGTGCGCCGCACGGCCGGCGACTACCGCGACGTGATGTTGCAGACCCGGCTGCTCGCCGTGATGGAGGGCGAATTGACCAGGCGTGACTGGCTCGTCGGCACGACGCCGACGCTGGCCGATGTCGCCGTGTACAGCTATGTGGCGCATGCGCCGGAGGGCAATGTGTCGCTCGACGACTACCCGCAGGTGCGCGCCTGGCTGGGCCGCGTCGAGGCGCTGCCCGGCTTCGTCGCGATGCCGGTGAGCAAGGTTGGCCTGCGCGCCTGATCGCCATGAAAGCCACGGGCGACCCCTTCCACGACGGCGAGCGCGCGCTGCAGGCGCGTGCCGGCATGCAGCAGCGCATGGCGGAGATCGGCGCGCGCGCCATCCGCGATTACATGCCGGAGCAGCACCGCGACTTCTTCGCGCTGCTGCCTTTCCTGGTGGTCGGCAGCGTCGACGCCGACGGCCAGCCCTGGGCATCGGTGCTGCACGGCCCGCCGGGCTTCGTGCGCTCGCCCGATGCGCGCACCTTGCACGTCGATGTGCGGCCGCCGGCCGGCAGTCCATTGGCGGCGCATCTGCGCGACGGCGCAGCGCTCGGGCTGCTCGGCATCCAG
>DAIMFJ010000137.1:0-12607 GCA_036724695.1 Planctomycetota bacterium | reverse complement strand
CGTCGGCCAGGAAGACGATCGCAGCAGCGATCTCACCTGGCGTCGGCACGAGTGGCTCCGGCGTTCCGTGGGGGCTGGTCATCGGCTGGGGCTCCTCTGGGTGGTGGTCCGAGGTCGGCGGCGAACGATCACGGTACCGGTGCGGCCGAACCGTGCGCCAGTCCCAGTCCAGCGCGAAATCGCCTTGTGTACAAACGATGCGCGACAACGCAATGCCGCGGCGCGAGCATGATGCAACCAGCCGCGACCGGCGCCGCGACACCAACACACCGATCCGCCGGTCGCATCGCCACCTCCGATCCTGCGCATGACCGAACCACCCACTCCCCCGCTGTCGATGGACCCCGAGGAGTTCCGCCGCTACGGGCATCTCCTGATCGACTGGCTCGCGGATTTTCGCGGCCGCGCCGCGACGCAGCCGGTGTTGCGTGCGGTGGCGCCCGGCGACTGCGCCAAGGCGTTGCCCGAGCAACCGGCCGAACAGGGAGCCGGGTTCGCCGCGGTGCTGCAGGACCTCGAAGCGGCGATCGCCCCCAACCTGGCCCACTGGCAGCATCCGCGCTTCTTCGCGTACTTCCCGTCGAACGGCGATCCGAGCACGGTGCTCGCCGACCTGTTGTCGACGGGACTCGGCGTGCTAGGTCTGAACTGGCAGTCGGCGCCGGCCCTCACCGAACTCGAGATGCGCGCCACCGACTGGTTGCGGCAGTTGCTCGGCCTGTCGGCGGCCTGGTCGGGCGTGATCCAGGACACCGCGTCGACCAGCAGCCTGATCGCGCTGGTCTGCGCGCGCGAACGCACGCTGCAGTACGGCGCGGCGCGCGGCGGCCTGCAGGCCCACGGTGCACCGCTGTGCGTCTACACCAGCAGCGAAGCGCACAGTTCGATCGACAAGGCGGTCCAGCTGGCTGGGTTCGGCAAGGACCAGCTGCGCAAGATCCCGACCGATGCGAACCGCGCCATCGATCCGAACGCACTGCGCGCTGCACTGGCGGCCGATCGTGCCGCCGGCCGCACTCCGTGCACGATCGTCGCCACCACCGGCACCACCGCGACGACGGCGATGGATCCGATCGACGCCGTCGCGGCGCTCGCGCGCGAGTTCGGCGCGTGGCTGCACGTCGACGCCGCGATGGCCGGCGCGGCGATGCTGCTGCCCGAATGCCGGCCGCTGTGGCACGGCATCGAGCAAGCCGACTCGCTGGTGTTGAACCCCCACAAATGGCTCGGCGTCGCCTTCGACTGCTCGACCTACTACGTGCGCGACGTGCAGCACCTGGTGCGCGTGATGAGCACCAACCCGAGCTACCTGCGCACCGACGTCGACGGCGAAGTCGTCAACTACCGCGACTGGGGCATCGCGCTCGGCCGGCGCTTTCGGGCCTTGAAGCTGTGGGCTCTGCTGCGCACCCACGGCGCTGCGACCCTGCGCACTCGCCTGCGCCGCGATCTGGCCAACGCCCGCTGGCTGGCCGAACAAGTCGCGGCGACGCCGCCGTGGCGAGTGCTGGCCCCCGTGCCGCTGCAGACCGTCTGCATCCGCCACGAGCCACCGGGCCTGCAGGGCGACGAACTCGACCGCCACACGCTGGCCTGGCTGGAGCGTGTCCACCGCAGCGGTGCCGCGTGGCTGACCCCGGCCCAGCTCGACGGCCGCTGGATGGTGCGGGTGTCGATCGGCGCGTTGGCCACCGAACGGAGCGACGTCGCGGCGCTGTGGCAGGCGCTACAGGCCGCGGTCGGCTGAGCCCACCAACCGGTCCACCGCTTCCGCCGTCGACCGGACGGGCCCTGCCGATCGGGCCGGCAACCGCACCGTGAACGTCGACCCGGCGCCGAGTTCGCTGTCGACCTCGATCGTGCCGCCGAGCCGTTCGACGGTCTTCTGCACGATCGACAAGCCCATGCCGGCCCCGTGCGCCTTGTCGGTCAGTTGGTCGCGACCGACCTGCTGGAACGGCTCGAAGATGCGCTGCAGATCGAGCCGCGAGATGCCGCACCCGCGGTCGGTGACGTCGACGACCACCTGCCCGGCCTCGGCGCGGGCGTGCACGTCGATCGGGGCCTCCGCTGCGCTGAACTTGGCGGCGTTGTCGAGCAGCCGCAGCCAGAGGTCGACCAGCCGATGCGGCACGGCGGCCACCGGCGGCAGGTCTGCGGCCACGTCGAGGGCGATGCGCCGTCGCCGCTCGGGCGAGGTCATCGCGACGGCGTTGCGCAGCGCGGCGCCGACGTCGCAGGCCTCGAGGTCCCAGGGCACGCTGCTGCCGAGTTCGAGCACGTCGTCGATCATGCGCGCCAGTTTCCGCGCGCCGCTCAGCGCCATCGCCCCGAACTCCTCGCGCGCGGCGAGGTCGAGGTCGTCGATCTCGGCGAGGATCTCGGCGGCGCCGAGGATCTCGGCCATCGGCGTGCGAAACTCGTGCGAGACGTTGGTGACGAAGTCGGACTTGGCCCGCGCCGCGGCGAGCGCGGCATCGCGCGACGCGACCAGTTCGCGTTCGGTCTCGGTGCGCCGCCGGATGTTCTCGGCGATCTCGCCGGTCATCTGGTTGAACGCCCCGGCCAGTTCGCCGAACTCGTCGCGGCTCTCGATCGCCACGCGGGTCGTGTAGTCGCCGGCGCCGACCTGCCGCGTCGCGTCGCGGATGCTCAGCAGCGGCTTCAGCAGCCGTCGCATCTGCGCCAGCGCGATCACCAGTGCGACCAGCAACGCCAGGGCACTGGTCAGCACGAACCAGCGCTCGAAGCCGTGCGCAACCGCCATCGCCTCACCGGTGGCCCGCGACTGCACGATCAGCAGGTCGATGCCGTACTGCGGCTGCAGGAACACCCGCCAGTAGCGCGCCAGGTGCGGCTCGCCGGCCAACGTCCACTGCAGGCTGCCGGAAGCCGGCTGCGCCTGCGCGGCCGCCAGCAGCGGTGCCGGATCCGGCGCCTGGTCGCCGGTGCCCGCCAGCCACTGCCCACCGCGATCGAACACCGCGACCTCGGCGACCGGGATGCGCAGTTCCTCGAGGTTCCACAGCCAGTCGCCGCGCAACACCCCGACCAGGGTGTGGCCACGCAGATGCGGTGCCGGGTCGCGGAGGGACAGCACGAGGTCTCGGCTGTCCGGCAACGTGGCCAGCAGTGGTGCGCCGGCCTCGAGATGCCGCTGCTGGGCGGCGTCCCACGGCGGCAGTTCCGGCATCGCCGCGCCGATCAACGGCTGGGTTGCCTCGGCACGCTGCCACCACAGGCCGCGGAACCGCGGCGACAGGAACGACACCACACCGCTCGCCACCGCCCCGGGGCGCAGCTCGGTGCCGGCCAGCGCCGCGCCCACCAGCCGCAGGTCGCCGACCGCCTGGCTGAGGCGCGCTGCGATGCCCATGCCGGCGGTCTTGGCGCCGTTGTGCAGCGTGCGCTCGGTCTCGAGGGTCAGGTGCCGCGAGACGTGGTGCAGCGAGATCGCCGCGAACGCCAGCAGCGGCAGCAACGCCGCACCGAGGAACAGCAACACGAACCGGCGGCCGACCCGCGTGGCGAGCACGCCCCGGTCGGCCGTCGGCTCGGCCCTGGTCGCAACGCCTTCCCCGCTCACGTCGTCTCGCCCGCCAACGCCAACTGCGGCGCGGCCTCGACCCCGACGGCCAGACGGTCGACGTCGGCTAGCGGTTGGAACCGGGCCAGCCCGGCGGCGAGGTTCGCCTCGGCGGCCGCCAGCGCCGACAGGTCGACCTCGGCGCCGCTGGCCCGCACGCTGTCGATCGCCGTGCCGAGCTCCCGGCGCAGATCGGCATGCGCGGCGCGGAGCGTCTCGAGCCGCTCCTGCACACCGGCCACGGCGGCATTGAGGCATCGGACCTCCTCCTTGAAGAAGTCGCCGCTCCGCGTCACCAACGGGGCTGGCAACCGGCCCTCGCCGAGCCAGCGCAGGTTGCGCTTGAAGCGCACCATCGGCCCGGCGATGCGGTGCGAGAACCGCAGCGCGCCGAGCGCGATCGCCACGCAACCGAACGCCGCCACCCACCAGAACCGGTGGTGCATGTACAGCATCACCGTGGCGATGTCGCTGTCGTAGGCTTCGTTCGGCGCGCCGTCGCGCAGCGCGAGCAGCAACGGCGAGAACAGCCCGACCGCGACCAGGATCAGCAGCCAGACGCCGTACACGATCGTGTGGCCGCAGAGACTCCACTGCAGATTCTTGTCGACGACGATGCGACGACGACGGAACGAACGGGTGCCTTGGTCCATGGTCAGTAGTCCGATGCCTTGCCGAAGAAGCCGCCGTCGTTGGCGCGGATCACGTCGTCGAGCGACACCGCCTGCCCCACCGACACCGCGGTGGCGCGGTTCGCGCCGAGACTGAACAGGTCGTAGTCGGTGTTCAGCGGGAACATGTAGCGGTCGCGGCGGCGCACCACTTCGCTGGTCACGCCGGTGAAGAGTTCGGTTTCGCCCTGGTCCGCGAAGCTGGTGACGAGGCTCTCGCGCTCGGCGATCGACACCTCGCGCGTGGTCAAACTGGTGATGTCGACGCGCTGGGCCTCCGGGGCGAGCTGGAAGCCGCTGCCACCGCCGAGGCCACCGCGCGGGGCTGGTGCCGAGGGCGCCGGAGCGCCACCGACGGTGCGCAGGGCCGACGGCGCGACCAGCCCGGCCGAGACCGCCCACTCGAGCCCGTCGCCGGTGCCGTCGGCGTAGTTCAGGTAGCAGTACGGCGTGCCCCAGGGGTCGCGCCGCCCGCCATACCCGACGTTGGCGAGCGTCAGCGGCAGTCCACCGCAGCGGCCGCGGTAGCTGTCGATCGCCTGCGCGATCGTGACCAGTTCCTGCTTGGCCTTCTGCACGCGCGCGGCGAGCAAGGCGCTGCGGTACTGCGGCACGCCGATGCTGGCGACGATCGCCAGGATCGCAGCGACGATCATCAGTTCGAGCAGCGTGAAGCCGCGCTCGGCCGGGTTCCGCGTGGTCGGCGACATCCCTCGGGATATCGGTGGACCTCAGGGTCGTTCCTGAGCCGGTTGCGAGGCCTGGACACGGTGGCAACGAGGTGTTGCAACCTGCGACAGCCGGGCCGCGGGGTCCCGATCAAGGACCGAACACGCCGGCCAGGACCACTCGCGGGCGAAGAAAAGCCCCGGGATCCGCGAGGAACCCCGGGGCTCATGGTGCCCAGGACAAGATTTGAACTTGCAAGCCCCGTAAAGGGCGCCAGCACCTCAAGCTGGTGCGTCTGCCAATTCCGCCACCTGGGCCTGTCAGCAGGGCGGGAGAGGGTAGCGTTCCGCCGCCGGATTGCAACCCCCAGGCCGGGCCGAGGGCGCCGGCCCGGCCTCCGGCTCACCGGAAATCGGGAACCAGCTTGCCCTGGAAGCGGATGTAGTTGTTCTCGAGTTCGAGTTGCAGGTAGCCGACGTTGAGCAACTGGGCCATCGCCCGCAGTTGCTGGGCCTGCTGCCGGTCCTCGGCCGTGAAGTTGGTCCGCACCTTGCGCCAGCTCTCGCGCAGGAACGCGACCACGGCCTGGTCGAACTCCCCACCCGGCTCGGTCATCGAACGCGGCATGCTGGCCTTGCTCGGGTACTGCGGGAAGCGCGTGCGGCGGACCTGTTCCTCGGCGGCCGGACGGCTGGTCCGCATCCACTCGGGGTCGGGCAGCTCGCTGGCGCCCTCGGCGAACGCCAGGTAGTCGTCGAACAGCGTCACCAGGTTGCGGCCTTGCAGCCAGATCAGCCCGTTCAATTCGCTCGGCAACTCCGGCTCGATCTCGGTCTGGAACGCGTCGTGCTCGACGATCGAGCGGGCCCGGTCCGCCGAGTACCGCGTGCGCACGATGTCCTTGACCAGCGGCCCCGAGTTCGAGAGGACGAAGAAGTCGCGGAACACCACCATCGCGATCTGGCCGGTGCCCGGGATCTGCGGGTTGGTGAACTCGGTCACCTTCTCCTCCAGGTTGCCGCCGGCGTACGGAACGTTCAGGTGGTAGACCTTGCGGAACCCGAACGTCGAGTAGTGCGTGCGCATCATCGTCACGAACTGCTCGAGGATCGGGTAGCTGCCGTCGCGCAGCCAGAACACCCACGCCACCTGCGGCACCGGCGAACGCGCGGTCACCGGCACCTGCAGTTCACCCTTGTCGTCGCGCGACAGGTCGGGTTGGTTGCGACGGAACACGAAGCCGGTGCGCAGCAGGAAGGCGACCTTGAGCTTGTCGATCAGGTCGCGCGTGCCGGACAGCTGCTGGCCCTGGAAGCTCGCCCGCCGCATGCCGTCGTCGAGCAGTTCGCGTTCGGCCGGTTCGAGTGCGTCGAACATCGCCGTCAGGAACTCACCGGCCGGCATGCGCAACGCCGCCGCCGCACACGCCGACTCGGGCACCATGCGCAGGAACGGGTCCAGCCACTGCTGGCGAGACTGTTTCTCGGCGCGGTAGAACGTGGTCTGGAACGGGGTGTGCTGGCGGCTGTTCAGCCCGACCTGACCGGTGAACGACAACGCCCCCGGCCGGAACATCAGCGCACCGGCGACCTGCTGCCAGCCCTTCAGGTTCAGGAAGCTGGCCAGCACGCGCTGGTTCATGCTGTCCTTGTCGTTCGCGTTCGGCCACTCGGCCGCCTTGCGCCGGAACCCGTCGAATGCGTTCGGTTCGACGACGAACTCGAGCACGTTGGGCTGGAACACGTTGTTGGTGTCGGCCCACGCGGTGACGCGTTTGTCGACGCCATCGCTGTACGCCGCCATCTGGCCGATCGGCTCTTCGTCGCGACTGCCGTCGATCAGCAGCTGCGACTGTTCGAGCAGCCGCGGGTGGTTGGCGACCATCACGAGGTCGAGGTAGCGCTTGACGTACAGCGGCTCGCGCAGCTGCGGCGTGCGCACCGTCAGGAACTCGCCTTCGGTCGCGAGTTCGATGCCCTGGCTGCGCAGTTGGTCCTGGGCCATGCCGAGGCCGGCGACGCCGAGCGCCGCCTTGGCGCGCCACGACACCCGCAGGTAGCAGCACCACCACGGCGCCGCCAACGGTTGCGGCGGACTCTTGCCGTAGTCCTGTTCGTAGCCGGCGATCGCGATCTCGGTGCCGATCGCATCGCGCATCGGATCGAACCAACCGCCGCTGTCGCTGCGCACCTTGGCGAGCGCGTCGGCGACTCCCTGCAGCGCCGCTTCGTAGCCGTCCTGGCGCAGGCCGCGCACCAACGGCCCCTCGGCGAGCTCGTTCCAGCCGCGCGCGTCGCGCAGCTCGGCCCAGAACCGCGGCTCGGGAAACGTCTCGAAGTCCTGCGCCAGCAACTGTTTGCGTGCAAAGAAGTTGACGCCGCGCGGAACCACGTCGCGCACGTCGGGCACCGAGCCTTCGAACGGGTTGAAGATGAAGGCCAGCACGAACAGGACCAGGAACGCGACGAGCGATCCGATCGCAATGGCCAGGGTGCGCAGCAGCCTGCGCTTCTTCTTGGGCGCTTTCGACATCGGTGGGCGAGCGTAGGTACCGGGCGGCCGCGCGGCCACCCCGAACCTGCTGCGACGGTTGGACCGCGGCGATCTTCCCGCCGGCGACAGGGTTTGCCTTGCCGTCCGAGGACCGGTCTACTGACCGTTCGCGCCCACGCACCCGACCCCACCGATGGCAGGACTCGCCCCCAATTCCCGTTCGCACCGGATCGCCGAGTCGGCGACCCTGGCGATCACCGCCACCGCCGCGCGGTTGCGCGCCGCCGGCCACGACGTGGTGTCGCTGGCGGCGGGCGAACCCGATTTCCCGGTGCCCGAGCCGATCGCCGAAGCCGGCGTCACCGCGATCCGCACCGGCAACACCCGGTACACGCCAGCCGCCGGCACCCCGGCCCTGCGCGTCGCCGGGGCGGACTGGCTCGCCCGGGAATTCGGCCTGCACTACGGCGCCGACGAAGTGATGGTCTGCCCCGGGGCGAAGAGCGCCCTGCACATGGCTCTCGACGCGATCGTCGAGCCTGGCGACCGTGTGCTGATCCTGGCCCCGTACTGGGTCTCCTACCCAGCCCTGGTGACGATGGCCGACGGCGAACCGGTGGTCGTGCCAGCGGTGCCCGACGCCGGTTTCCTGCACGACCCGGCGCAGCTCGCCGCGGCGATCGCGACCCATCGTCCGCGCGGCCTGATCCTCAACTACCCGAACAACCCGTCCGGCGCGGTGCCGAGCCGCGCGCAGTTGCAGGCGATCGTCGACCTGGCCGTGCAGCACGACCTCTGGCTGCTCAGCGACGAGATCTACGCGACCCTGTTGTACGACGGCGCCGAGCACGTGTCGCCGGCCGCCTTGCCGGGCGGCCGCGAACGCACGGTCGTGGTCACCGGCTTCACCAAGAGCCTGCCGCTGACCGGTTGGCGGACCAGCATCCTGGCCGGGCCGCGCGACGTCGTCGCCGCGTGCGCCCGCATCCAGAGCCAGGTGCTCGGCAACGCCTGCACGATCAGCCAGGCCGCCTACGAAGTCGCCTGTGCGACACCGCTGCCGGCCGAACACGCCCGCCGCATGGCGGCGTTCGCCGAGCGCCGCCGCTATCTGTGCGACGAGATCCCGCGTCTGCGTGGCCTGCGGCTGGCGGCGCCGCGCGGCGCCATCTACGCACAGGTCGATGCAAGCGAACAGCTCGCCGAACGCGGTCAGGACGACCACCAGTTCAGCCAGCAGCTGCTGGTCGACCACCACCTGGCGGTCGTGCCCGGCAGCGCGTTCGCGATCCCGGGTTTCTTCCGGATCAGCTACGCGGCACCGCTGGCCGACCTGCAGAAGGCCGTCGCCAGGCTGCGCCAGGCCGTGGCGAGCCCTCGCACGCAGGCGGAAGCCCGATGAACCACGACGAACAGAAGCTGCGCGTGCAACCGGCCGCCAACCTCGCCGCGCTGGCCGTCGCCGAGCACGACTGGGACGTCTACGCGCAACTGCGTTCGGCGAAGGAACTGCGCACCAAGACCGGCAAGCCGTTCCTGGTGCTCGAACTGGCCGACCAGTCGACAACGTTGTCGGCGAAGGTCTGGGACGACGCCAAGGAGGCGATGCAGAAGGCCCTCGAGCTGCCCAGCGGCACGATCGTCAAGATCCGCGGCAAGCTCGCCGAGTACCAGGGCACGCCGCAACTGACGGTGCGCAACCTGCGGCCGGTCGACCCGGACAGCGAAGGCAAGGACCTCGACCTGGCGCAGATCGTCGATCCGGCCCTGGCGCTGGTCGAGGACCTGGTCTGCCGCACGCTGGTGTTCGACATCGAGACGGTGCCGGCCTACGAACGCCGCGAACTGCCGCCGACGGTCGCCGAGACCCTGTCCGGCTACGCGACCCGCAAGGACATGGAGACCGGCGCGGTGATGGGCATGTCGCCGTTCTTCGGCAAGGTCGTGTCGCTGGCGATCGGCGAGGGCGAGGCGACCGACGACGACGTCACGGTGCTGGTCGTGCCACCCGACGACCAGCCGTTGGTCGACGCACCGCCGTGGCTGCGGCCGATGCGCGAAGCCGACCTGCTGCGCGCGTTCTGGGCGCTGGCCAGCCGTGCGGAGACCGTGGTGTCGTTCAACGGCCGCGGCTTCGACGTGCCGTTCCTGGTCACCCGCAGCCTGATCCACGGCATCCCGGCGCGCGTCGACCTGATGTCGCAGCGCTTCGCACTGCGTCCGCACCTCGACCTGTGGGAGATCCTCGGCAGCCGCGGCAACGGCCCGTCGAAGCTCGACGTGGTCTGCTGGGCGCTCGGCATCGAGAGCCCGAAGGAGACGATGGACGGCTCGATGGTGGCCCCGGCGTACGCGCGCGGCGAGATCGTCGAGATCGCCACCTACAACGCCCACGACGTGCGCGCGACCAGTGCCGTGTACCGGCGCGTGCGCGACCACATCCTGCGCTACCGCGCCGACTGGACCGGCCCGAAGTGAACGCTCACAGCGCCAGCGCGTTGCGGCACCCGGCCGGCAACGCGCGCAGGCAGGCCGCCTGCAGCTTGCGGCGCACGTCCTTGTCGACGACCGACGTGAACACGTACAGCTTCCAGAGCCGCGGGTAGCTGTCGGCGAGGTCGCGCAGGCGCGGCAGATCCTCGGCGAACGCGTCGAGCGGCAGGATGCGGTCGCCGGAGCCGGGGAACCGCACCAGCGTCCGGGCCTCCTTGAGCTGCATGCGGCGTTTGGGGCAGTACAGGATCACGTCGTGCGCTTCGCCCGCCAATTGGCGCAGCTCGGCCTCGCGCGCCGCTTCCCAGGCGAACCGCGCCTCGGGGCGACCGGGCGCGAAGTAGGTGTCGAGCAGTTCCTGCTGCACTCCCTGGTTGGAGTGGAACGGCAGCACCAGCACCCGTTTGGGCAGCGCGCGGCGCCGGTACCGCGCCACGAAGCGGTGCAGCCGTTCGGTCAGGGCCGGCTCGCCGAGGTCGGCGGCGGCCAGCTGCACCAACAAGCCCTCGTCGGTCGTCTGCTGGAGGTCCGCGGCCGTCAAGGCGCCGGCGCGCAGCGCCAACTCGACCATGCGCGACAACAGGGCCCCGGCCGCGACCTTGGCGTGGTGGTAGTAGACCCGTTCGCTGAAGTGGTAGCGGCACTCGAGCACGCGCAGCAGCTCGCTGACGATGTCCTCGCGCAGCATGCCGTTCTTCTCGCAGTCGACGAACAGGCGCTGCGAGGCGCGGTCGACGCGGAAGTAGTCGAGCACGCGGCGGTCGTAGCGCAGCTCGAGACCGGTGAACAGCGCATCGCGACGCAGGTAGTCGAGCAGGTCGGCGTCGATGGTGTCGCTGACCACCTGCCGCCAGAACTCGGGCACGCTGCGGCCCTGGCCGGTCAGGATCGCCAGCACCAGTTCGCGCAGACCCTGGCGGTCGAGTTCGCGGCCCAGTTCGGTGTCGCCGAGCACCGCCCCGAACCGGTCGGGTTCGTCGTGGCGTGGCAGCAGTCCGGTCTGGTCCTCGATGTTGTGACCGTACGGGATGTGCGTGACGTCGTGCAGCAGCGCGGCGACGCGCAGGATGCGCCGTTCGTCGTCGGTGACGTGGTGGCAGCGCGCCGGATCGCGCGCCGCGTTGCGGTTGCAGGCGTCGAGCAGCCGGTCGCACAGGTGCAACGTGCCGATCGAATGCTCGAACCGGGTGTGCACCGCGCCAGGATAGACGACGCTGGCACTGCCGAGCTGCTTGATGCCGCGCAGCCGCTGGAATTCGACGGTGTCGACCAGCCGCAGTTCGTGCGGGTGCAACTCGATGTCGCCGTGGACCGGATCGCGCAGGATGCTCACTGGCAGCGAACCTAGCACGCGACGCGCGGGCGCCGAGAAAAAAGCGGGGGCCGGACCGACGAGGTCCGGCCCCCCACCACACAACGAAGCCACACGAGGAACGCGCCGCGTCGAAACGCGGCCCGACGGCGAACCTTACCCCACGCGCGGCGACCGGGTCGGCAGCGTCCACCACCGGGCTCGCTGCCGGTGCCGTGCCCGCGGTCGCATTGGCGGTTGCGGGGATCCCGCGCCGAGACTCCGTGACGAGCGCCCTTGGCGTCGCCGCTTCAGGGCGCGGGGGGCGTCACCCGGACCAGACCGACGGCCTCGACGGTCTCGACCCGGGGTTCGCCGACCGGCACGTCGCCGCGGCTGGTCGCGAGCGCCACTTCGTAGCGCCCGGGTGCAGGCAGCGCGACCTGCCACTCCCCACCCGGTGGCACCGCGGCGCGCACGCCCCCACCGAGGTCGCATTCGACCAGCCAGCCGAGCGTCGGCCCGGGCGGCTCGACGACCAACCGCGGATCGCCGTCGCCCCAACGCACCAGGCGCACCGTGTCGGCCGCCGCGACGTCCCGCCCGGCGAACCCGAACGCCTCGACGCGCCAGCGGCTGGTCGTCGCAGCGATCGCCGCACTCCCCGCCACATCGCTGTGCGCGACGTAGGCCCCGCGCAGCCGCAACCACTCCGGCAGGAGCCGCACGCTCGGCGGCCACGGCCGTGCGTCGGGCAACGCGACGAGGCGCGCCCCGGCGATCGGTTCGTCGTCGGCGGCGCGCACGCGAACCGTGCGTTCGGCTTCGTACCGCATCGGCACGACGACCGTCGTCTCGCGGCCGCGCAAGCGCACCACTCGCGGCTCGGCCAGGGCCGCGAGTGGATGCACGACGACCAGCCCCACTTCGCAATCCGCCGGCAGGTCGTCGAGCGTCGCGCGGCCGCGGGCGTCGAGCGGCACGCCACCGCGCAGTCCAGCCAACCAGAACGGGTACGAACTCAGCGCCGCACCAACCGCCTCGAGCGGCACGACGAACACCCGCCCCGCCGTCGGCGTCGCGACGATGCCGGCCGTCTGCACGTGCACGGACACCGCGCGAACCAGGCGCAGGACCACCTCGCCGGTCCGGGCTCCGACCTCGACGACCTGGTGCGAACTCGCGAAGCCGCGCGCGCGCGCCAGCACCGGCACGCCGGGCCCAGCCGGCACCGCGGTCGCGAACTCGCCGTCGTCGCCGGTCGCGATCGTGACCAGGTCGCCCTGCCCGTCGAGTTCGCCGCACCAGACCGCGGCGCCGACCACCGGCTTGCCGTCGGCGTCGAGCACGCGGCCGCGCAGCGGCCACGGCCCCTGCGGCGCCGCCGGACCAGCCCCGCCCGGC
>DAIMFJ010000136.1:0-12609 GCA_036724695.1 Planctomycetota bacterium | reverse complement strand
GCGCAGGCCCAGCATCGCCGGCCAGTAGGTCGCGTAGGCCCTGATCTCGCGGTCGCTGGCCTTCGCGGCGATCGTCGCGAGGAACTCCCGGCCACCGTCCTGGCCGAGCGAGCGCAGCAGCATCGAGCCGCTCTCGACGACCGGCAACAGCTGCTTGCTGTCGGCGGGGTCGGCGAGCAGTTGCGTCGCCGCCGTCTTGGCGACGTCCTGGTTGCCGTTCTGCACGGCCCAGGCGAGGAACGGCACGCGGTCTTCACCGGTGAACTGGGCGGCAGTGGCGATCGCGCGTTCGGCATACGCCTTGGCGTCCACCATCTTCAGCTGCCCGCGCAGCTCGGTCATCTTCTTCGAGTCGCGGGCCTGCACGGCCGCCTTGTACTCGTCGGTCGCGGTCAGCTTGCGGACCTCGGCCATGTAGGCGTCGGTGGCCGCTTTGTGCTCCGCGACGAACTTCTCGTAGGCAGCCTTGCCTGGGCTGGCCGCGGCCGGTGCGCCACCTTGCGCACACAGCCCCACGGTCAGCAGCGCGACGGCTGCGATTGCGATGGGTCTCATGGGATCCTGGGGTTGGAGGGAACCCCGGCAAGGTACCGAGCCACCCTGCCGCCGGATGTCCCAGCCATGTCCCCGCTGGCAACAAAGCTGTCTCAGCCGGCCAGGAACACGGCCTCGAACTGCCGCATCACCGCAGCCGGGCCGAATCTGCCGCTGTAGACGTCGAACCGGCCCTGTACCGGCCGGAACACGCGCAGGATGCGCTGCAGGTCCTCGGCACCGCGGTAGTAGACGCCTTTCTTGCCCAGCACCTCGACGTGGTACAGGTCGGGACTGCCGAGCCAGGTCACCACCGGCTTGTTGCACAGCGAGAACTCGGCCACGGCCAGGCCGAAGGTCTCGCCCTCGGCGCGGGCGTGCAGCATCGCATCGCAGGTCTGCACGAAGCGGCGTTTCTGCACCAGGTCGACGATCGCCGGCAGATGCACGATGCGCGGGTGCGCGGGCGCGAACGGGCGCGTGTTCAAGAACACGAACCACAGGTCGTCGCGGGCGGCGACGGCGTCGCGCACAACCTCGTGCACGAACGGGATGTCGAACGTGCCGAACCCGCCATGGCGGCCGAACACCGTCGCGTCGCGCGGGATGCCGAGTTCGGCCCGCAGGTCGCCGTCGGCGGCCGGCAGGTGCGCGATGTAGGGCACCACCGGGCACGGCGGCTGGCCGGGCACGCCGTGGTGTTCGGCGACCCAGCTCGAGATCGCCGCGTAGACGTCGCCGTGCGGCTCCTTGGCCTCGAACACGCAATGCACCGCGGTGCGCCCGCGCGGCGGCCGCGGCAGTTCGTAGCCCGGTTTCCTGCCGTGGTCCTGGACGTAGTACAGGTCGGCGTCGGCCAGGAACTCGGCCAGTTCGTCGCGATCGCGGTACAGCAGCACCGAGAAGCGGGCGCGGAACTTGTCGAGCGCGCGGATGTCGGCCCGCGCCGGGCACGCGATCAGCGAGCGGTTGCCGAGGACCGTCTCGTTGCCGTCGGCGTAGTCGTACAGCGCGACGTCGGTGCCACGTTCGAGCAGATGGCCGGCGTCGAACACGACCCGGCGGCGGCCGCGGAGGGAACTCACCCCGGTTCCATCGGCATCGCGAGCCGCCGATGTCAAGGCGAGTTGCCGGCCGGCGTCAGTTCGCCCCGCCGACCAGCCGCACGATGTAGCCGCCGGAACGTTCGGCCCGCTCCAGCTCGATCAGGTCCTGGGCCTCGGCCTCCTCGAGCAGCTCGTTGAACGACCGGAACCCGTAGTAGGTCTCGTTGAAGCCGGGCTTGCGGCGCTTGAGCGCCTGTTTGACCATCGACCCCCAGATCTTGCCCTCTTCGCCGCGCTCGGCGAGCAGGGCCTCGATCGTCTCGAGGATCAGGTCGAGGGCCTCGTCGATGCGGTTCTCGCCGCCGCGCGGTTCGGCGTCGCGAACCTCGCCCTCGCGCTTGGGACCGGGCGCGGCCGCCGGCTTGGCCGTCTTGCGCTTGGGTTCGGCGTGTTTGCGGGCCGGCTTCTGGCGCACCAGGTCGTCGTAGAAGATGAACTCGTCGCAGTTGGCGATCAGCAGGTCCGAGGTCGAGTTCTTGACGCCGACCCCGATCACCGTCTTGGCGTTCTCGCGCAACTTGCTGACCAGCGGCGAGAAGTCCGAATCGCCGCTGATGATCACGAACGTGTCGACGTGCGGCTTGGTGTGGCAGAAGTCGAGCGCGTCGACGACCAGCCGGATGTCGGCCGAGTTCTTGCCCGACATGCGCACGTGCGGGATCTCGATCATCTCGAACGCCGCTTCGTGCATGGCGCCCTTGTGGCTCTTGTAGCGCTCCCAGTCGCAATAGGCCTTCTTGACGACGATGCTGCCCTTGAGCAGCAGGCGATCGAGCACCGCGCCGATGTCGAACTTGCTGTACTTGGACTCGGACACCCCCAGCGCGACGTTCTCGAAGTCGCAGAAGATGGCGATGTTGGTGATCTCGGGGCGAGCGCTCATGGCGTAGAGGTTGCGCGTTCGGGCGGCGACATCCAACCACAAAGAGCCCGATCGTCCGCGCCAGGCCGGTGGCGGCCGGTCAGCTCGTGCGATGCACGATCGGGAAGTCCGGCCCGTCGACCAGCGCGCCGGCCGGCAGTGGCGGCGTGCCGCGCAGCAGTGGCGCACTGCCGTCGGCGACCCGCACGTGCGCCCCCATGTAGTTCAACACCACCGCCCGGCGCCAGCGCGCCGAACGATTGGCGTCGCTGCCGTGCAGGGTGTGGCTGTGGTGGATGGTCGCCTGACCGGCGCGGACCGGCACCGCCACCGGCGCGAAGCTGGCACCCGCGGGCAGATGCGGCAGGATCGCGTCCAACGGCGCATCGAACTGCAGCTTCGGCAACAGCCCCCAGCGGTGGCTGCCCGGCACGAACTGCAGACAGCCGTTGGCCTCGTCGGCGTCGTCCAGCAGCAAGTTGAGCGTGATGTGGCAACTCGGCGCCGTGCGCGTCCAATAGGCGTAGTCCTGGTGCCACGGCACGACCCCGGGGTGGTGCGGCGGCTTCGCGAACACCTGGTCGTGCCAGAAGCGCAGCGTGTCGACGCCGAGCAGTTCGGCACACGGCCCCGTGCAACGCGGTGCGAACACCAGTTCGCGCAGGACCGGATGCACGCGCCAGCCGCCGAGGAAGTGGCAGACCACTTCGTCGGGGCGGTCGCGGTAGGCCTGTTCGACCTCGTAGAGCTGCGGCTCGAGGCGCGGCAGGTCGGCGATCACCTCGGCGACCGCCTGGCGCACCCGCTCGACGCCCGCGGCGTCGAGCACGTCGATCGGCCCGACGAAGCCGTCGCGCTCGAACGCGGCGCGCTGCGCCGGCGTGAGCGCGCCCGGACTCATTGGATGCAGAGCAGGTGCGCGTTCGAGATCGCCCACTGCCGCGGATGCGCCCAGTCGACCAGGATCGACTGCAGCGCGATCGGGATGCCGGCGAGCACCGGATCGACCGGGATCGGGAAGTTCTCGCTCAGGTTGCCGTTCGCGTCCTGCACGCGGATGCCGAGGTTCGGGTGCTGGAAATCGCGCAGGAACCAGAAGCAACCGGCTTCGGGCTCGGCCGGGCTCGTGCGCAGGTCGTACGACAGCAGCGTCACGAACAGGCCGAACGGCACGCCGCTCTGCGTGGTCAGCGTCGCCGCCCCGCCCTGCACGGTCGGGCCCTGCAGCAGCTGCTGGAACGACTGGTTGCCGCTGGTCGAGCACCCGGTGCCGAACGACGCGATGTTGCCGGGCGGCAGGTAGGTCACCGACACCGTCGGCAGCAGCGCCGCCTGGGCCGTGTTCTGCCGGCTGGCGAACTTGCGGGCCGACTGGTTCTGCACTTCGTCGGTCTTCAGGAGCCAGCCATGGTTCGGCCGGCCGTCGAGCCAATCCTGCACGTCGGCGGCCAACTGGTCGGAGCTCGGGAACGTCACCGGGCCGAGCAGCGGCAGGTCGGCCTGGCTGCTCGCCGTCGCTGCGAAGTCGCCACCGGGTGTCGTCCACGGCGTGCCGGGGAAGAAGCTGTGCAGCCAGGTCGCGTCCTGCGGCGCCGCAGGCCCGCCGTTGCCTTCGCTGCCGGGCGCCAGCGACGTCGATTCGCCCCACGCCGCGGTGACGCGGTGCAGCGACGCAGCCGTCGGCGCGGTGGCGCTGGTCTGCGTGACGCCGAGTGTCAGCTGGACCGCGACGATCCGCGAGCGCGCCGGGATCGCCGTCGTCGGATCGAACGCCAACAAGGCGCGGCGGATGTTGCCGCTCGAGGTCTTGCCGGCGAACAGGAACTGGCCGGCGCCGTTGCTGAGCTGACCGGTGGCGTCCTGGTAGAGCGTGTTGTCCTGGGTGGGGAACAGGGCGACCGTGACGGTCTGGGCCGAGAGGGCGACGACTGGCAGCAGGGCAGCCAGCGCGGTGACAAGGATGTGTTGCATGGTGGACTCGTGGTGCAGAAACCGCTTGCAGCATACCCGCGTGTGCCGACGCCGCGCATGGGCCGTGAAGCAATCGCCAAACCACCGCCAAAAGTCCTTGTTAATACTGCACTTCCAGCGGATTCCAGGGCCATTCACGAGGTCTTGATCGGAACGCGGAAGCTGCTGTCATGCACGCCCCGACCCAGATCCCCCGCGGTCCGCTCTACCCCGAACTGCTGCCCGCCGACTCGCTCGCCACGGGTCGGTACCAGTTCACGTTCGCGCGCACGGCGGCCCAGCTGCAGGCCGCGCTGCGGCTGCGGTTCGAGGTCTTCCACGACGAACTCGGCGAAGGCCTGGCCGAGAACCAGCGCGCCGGCCTCGACGTCGACGCCTTCGATCGCCAGTTCCACCACCTGCTGGCCGTGCACTGCGAAACCGGCGACGTGGTCGGTTGTTACCGCCTGCAGACCGCTGCGCAGGCGGCCGGCGGCGGGTTCGGCTGGTACGCGGCGACGGAGTTCGATCTGCGCGGACTCGGCGTGCAGTTCCTCGACGAGGCGATCGAGATCGGCCGCGCCTGCCTGGCTCCGGCGCACCGCTGCGCCGAGGCGCTGTTGCAGCTGTGGAACGGCCTGGCCGCCTATGCGCGACACAACCACAAGCGGCACCTGTTCGGGTGCAGTTCGCTGCACAGCAGCGACGCCGCGGCGGCGCACGCAGCGATCGACGCGTTGCAGCGCCAAGGCGCTTTCGAAGCCACCAGACGGGTTCAGCCACTGCCCCACTGCCGGCTCGGCAACGGCTCGAGCCAGCGCGCCGCGGCGGCGGCCCCAGCTGCGGTGCCGCCACTGCTGGCCGCATACCTGCGACTCGGCGCCAAGGTGCGCGGCGAGCCAGCCGTCGACCGCGCTTTCGGCACGATCGACTTCCTGACGGCCATCGATCTGGAGACGATGGCCCGGCGGACGGCACGCTTCGTGCGCCCGCGCCTCGCTTCGTGACCCAGACCCCGATCGCTCGACCTGCCAACCTGTGGGCCCGCCTGCGCGTGCCGTACCGGCTCCTGCGCGTCGCCGCGGCCACGGGCCGCTGGGTTGGCGCCTGGTTGCTGCTGGCCCCGATGCAAGCGGGCCCGGGCGGTCGCGCGCGCTGGCGCCGGCACTGCATGCAAGGCTGGTGCCGCTCGATGTGCCGCGCACTCGGCGTCGTCGTGCGGGTCGACGGCCCCCAGCCGGCGTCGCCGCGCTTCCTGGTCAGCAACCACCTCGGCTACCTGGACATCGTCGTGCTCGGCAGCCTGCTGCCGGCCGCGTTCGTGTCGCGCGCCGACGTCGCCGGTTGGCCGGTGATCGGTCCGCTGGCCCGCTGGTTCGACACGGTGTTCCTGGCCCGCGAACGCAAACGCGACCTGCCCGAGGTCAACGAACAGGTCGCCGCGCGCCTCGCCGATGGCGGTGCGATCGTGCTGTTCCCCGAAGGCACCAGCACGGCCGGCGAAGCGGTGCAGGCGTTCCGGCCGTCGCTGCTGGCCCCGGCAGCGGCAGCGGCGGTGCCGGTGCACGCGGCGTGCCTGCGCTATGGGACCACGTTGCCGGATGCGCCGGCGTCGCTGGCGGCCTGCTGGTGGGGCGACGCGGCGTTCCTGCCGCACGCGCTGACGCTGCTGTCGCTGCGGCGGATCGACGCCGAGGTGCAGTTCGCAACCGCACCGCGCTGCAGCAGCGATCGCAAGGAACTCGCCGCGGCGTTGCAGCGCGACGTCGAGGGCCTGTTCGTGCCGGTGACGTGAACCGGGCTCACGGGCGCTCGAACGTCGCCTGCAGCCACACCGCAGCACCGTCGAGGGCGAGCAGTTCGCCGCCCAGCTCGCCGCGCCAGCGCACCGCATCGCCGGAGCCGAGCACGCCGCCGAGGACCGCGAGCGGGCCAGCCAGCGCCAGCAGCAGGTGCTCCCCCGGACCGAACGCCAGACGCCGACGGTCGCCTTCGGCCAGGGCCTCGACCGTCGCCGCAGCACGGACCACACCGCGCCGCACCATCACGTTGAGGTCGTCGACCGGCCCGGCGAGCAGCCTGGCGACGACCGGCAGTTCGCCGGCGAAATCGATCCGTTGCCACGGCGCCATGAGCTCCACCGCGCGTCCGGGAAGCTCGAGTCGCACCCCTGCACCGCGCACCAACCACAGGCTGCGGTCGAACCCGGGAAACGGCGAGAACGGACCGTCCGCCGCCACGCCGGCGCAACTGACGCGCCAGTCGAACCCGCGCTCGAGGCTGCCATCGGACGGTTCGAGCGCGACTTCGCGGGTGCTGCCGCCACCATTGCGCCACGGCACGACGCGTTGCTCCTCGCGACGGATCCACGTCAGGATGGTCACGAGTGGCGATGCTACCGTTTCGCCGGCGTAACGGCACGCGGCGCCGCCCGGTCCGGCGTGACGCGCCACGCACCGGCACGGGCCTTGCTCTCGCGCCCCCCATGCACTCGTGCCTGCTGGTCGGCCTCCCACTGCTGCTCGCCACCCTGGTGCCGGCCCAGGCACCGCCGCCGGCTGGCGCTTCGACCGAGAGCAGCGAGGCGGTCCACCTGGCACTGGCCGACGCGGCCCCCGACGCCGTCGCCTGGGGCGCCGTCCGGGCCGGGCAAGCCGGCCGTACCGACGCCGTGCCGGCGCTGCGGGCGGCACTGCGGCGGTTCGCCGACGCCCCTGACGAGCCGGCCCGGTACTGCCGGTTGGCGCTGGCCGACGCGCTGGTGCAGCTCGGCGCCACGCTGCCGCTCGCCGAACTCACGCGCCACGACGACGACCTGTTGCGCCCGGCGCTCCTGGTGCTGGCCGCGCGCGATCTGCCGAGCAACCTGCCGTACGTCGAAGCCCGCTTCGCCGCGACCGAGAACGCGCCCGACCTCGAATGGCGGGTGTGCGGCAACCTGCTGGCGGCCGAGCGCCGCAGTGCGTTCGCGGTGCGCTGTCTGCAGGGGATCGAGTTCCATCTGATCGTGCGGATCTTCGACGACCAACCACGGAGTGGCAGTTGCAGCCAGTGCCGGTCCGGCGGTGACGACCGGTCACCGGTTCCGCCCGGCTTCCCGCGGCTGCACATCGTGCAACTCGACGCCGCCAACGCGACCTCCCGCGGCGACGGCTTGCGCGTCGTCGCCTTCGCGCGGCAGCAGCTGCGCCACCCCAGCCAACTGGCGATCGAGACCTGTGATCCGCAGCGGGCATTCCGCGACTGGCTGGTCGGCTATGGAGCGGCGCGCACGGCGGCGGCTTGCGACCTGGAACTGCGCACCCAGTGGCGCGAGGTCCGCTGGCGCAGCGCGCAACAGCTGCGCAAGACGCTGGTCCGCGAACGCGAACGCGTCGAGCGCCTGTGCGCGGCGATGGCCAAGGAACTGGTCGCGGCCGGGGTCGTGCCGGCCGAGGCGATCGCCGGCCTGCGGCCTCGCTTCGAGGTCGAGTTGATCGACTGTCGCGGCGAAGAGGGCCGCTTGCCGCTGCCCAGACCCGAGGCGCTGTTGGCCCGCTGAGCCGTCGCCGAACGGCGCGCCACCCCGTTCAGCGCCCTGCCGGCAGTGCGGCCAGCTCCGCCTCGGCGAGCTGCCGCACCGCCGCCGCCAACCGCGGCTGGGCCAACAGTGCGGTCAACCGCGCGCGCGCCGCGTCGACCTGCCCGGTGCGCGCCTCGGCGCGAGCCAACACCCAGACCCCGCGCGATTCCGTGCCTCCGGACAACGCGAACGCGCGCTGCGCGGCCGCCAGGGCCCGCGCCGCGTCCCCGCCGGGGTGTGCGTCGAGCAGCAGTTCGGCGAGCCTGGACCACGCCGACGCCTGCTCCGGACCGAGCTGCGTCGCGCGTTCGGCAGTGCAGAGGGCCAACTCGCGCAGCCCGAGTTCGGCCGCGCGCACGCCGACCACCATCGTCTGCCGCCAATCGCCCGGCGCGGCGGCCAGGGCGCGCAGGTCGGCCAGGAAGGCCTCTTCGCGGCGCCCGAGTTGGCGCAGTGCCCGCGCGGTCAACGCGTGCGGCTGCACCTCGTTCGGCGCCATCTGGGCGGCAGCCGACAGCGCCGCAAGGCCCCCTGTGACATCACCGGACTCGAGCAGCAGCCCGCCGAGGTTCAAGTGCGGCCGCCAGGCGGTCGGCAGCAGTTCGCAGGCGCGCCGGAACGCCGCGATCGCGTCGTCGCGGCGGTCTTGTTGCGCCAGGCAGGCACCGAGCAGACTCCAGAGGTCGCCACGGTCCGGCAAACGCTCGACGGCGCGCTGGGCGGCGTCGGCGGCCTCGGCGATCCGGCCGTTGCCCATGCGCAGGTGGATCAGCTGCTGCCAGGCCATCGCGTTGCGCGGCTCGGCGACCAACCCAGCTGCGTAGGCCCGATCGCTGTCGTCGACGCGGCCGGCGCGGGCCAGCAGCGTGGCCAGGGCCAGGTGGACCTGCGGAGCGGCAGCGAGATCGACGCCGCCGAGCAGTTCCAGGCCGCGTTCGACCGGCAGCATGCTGGCGCAGTACACCGCCACCTGCCGCAGCGCCGGCGAGGCGCCGAAGTGCAGTTCGGTGGCCGCGTACGCGGTCTGGAAGCCGGCGGCGTCGTCGGCGCGCGAGGCGGCGACCATCCACCAGAACAAGAACGGCGCGCGCGGCGTGCCAGCCATCGCGGCAGCCGTCGCGAAGTGCCGGTTGGCGACGGCGAAGGCCGTCGGCTCGCCCGCGCGCGCCGCATCGTAGGCGATCTGCCCGAGCACGAAACACTCGATCGCGCTACCGCCACGGCCGGGCAACGCCGCCAACAATTGCCGGGTGTCGGCATCGCCGAGCATCGGCAGCGCCTGCTGCACGGCCGGTCGATCCGCGAACGGCTGCAGCACTGCCTTGGCTTCGGCGTCGCGTTGCAGGCCGACCAACAGCAGAGCCCGCGCCAGGGCGCACTCCTCGGCGACCGCCGGCGGCAGCATGCCGTCGAGACGTTCGAGCTGCTCCAGACCGGCCGCGAAGCGACCTTCGAGCTGCGCCAGCCACGCGTCGGTCAGCAGCTGTTCGTGCCGTGCCGCCCGTTCGAGCTGCTGCGCCACCAGCAGCCGATCGCGGTTGTGCAGGTACTGCACCAGCGACGCACTGGCGATCGGCAGCGCCAGGATCGCCAGCGCCAGGGTCGCCGCGCGCCACGGCTCGCGGCGCGTCCAGCGCAGCAGCCGTTCGACGGGGTTCGGCGCGCGGGCGACCAACACGCCGCCGGCCTGCCAGGCGCGCAGATCGGCGAGGAACGCCGCCGCGTCCGGATAGCGACGCGCGGGGTCCTTCTGCAGCGCCATCTGCACGGCGGCCGCGAGGTCGCCCGGCACGCCGCGCCGGCGCACCAACGACGGCGGATCCTCGCCGAGGATCGCCTTCAGGGTCGCCGTCGCGGTACTGCGCGCGAACGGGCGGGCGCCCGCCAACAGCTCGTGCAGCATCACGCCGACCGCCCAGACGTCGGTGCGGGCGTCGACGTCGAGGCCCTGCAGCTGCTCGGGCGACGCGTAGTCGAGCGTGCCGACGAAACCCCCGTCGGTGGTCACGCTCGGCAACGAGGCATCCTGGGCCAGCCCGAAGTCGGTCAGCACGGCGTGGCCGTCGGCACCGACCAGCACGTTGCCGGGCTTGACGTCGCGATGCACGAAGCCGTGCTGGTGGCTGTGCGCGAGCGCGTCGAGCACCTGCACGACCAGCGCCACCGCGTCGCGCGGGCTCGCGAAGCGTGCCGTGCAGCGCGACAGCGGTTCGCCGTCGACGAGCCCCATCGCGAACCAGTGGCGATCGCCGTCGCTGCCGAAACCGTGCACCTCGACGATGCCAGGGTGGCGGAGTCTGGCGATCGCGGCGGCTTCGCGACGGAACCGCGCCACCGCACTCGGCGTGGCCGTCAGGGCCGGGGCGAGCAGCTTCAACGCGATGCGGCGGTCGAGCGAACGTTGCCACGCCTCGTAGACGACCCCCATGCCACCGCGGCCGAGTTCGCGCAGCAGGCGGAAGTCGCCGATCACGTTCGCGTCGCTCGGTGGCTCGGCGGCGGCGCCGGCGTCCGCGAACAGCGGCGTCAGCAGGTCGGCGAGGTCGGGGTGCGCGGCCAGCAGTTCGGCTGGCGACGTGCCACCACCCTCGCAGAAGCGCACATAGACGTCGAGGGCCAGTTCGAGCCTGGACACCGGTTCGGCGGCGTCGCTCACGGCGTGTCCTCCGTGCCGACCCGGCCGCTGCGCAGCTCCAGCATCGTCTTGCCCAAGCGCGCCATCGCACGATTCCAGCGCATCCGGGCCGCGTCGGCGGCGATGCCGAGTTCGGCGCCGAGTTCGGCGAACGAACGCTGTTCGTACTCGCGACCGAAGATCAGCTTGCGATCCTCGGGATCGAGCAGTTCGAGAGCCAGCCGCACCCACGCGCGCCGCTCCTCGCGGTCGGCGGCGCGGCTCGGCGTGCTGGTCAGGAGCAGCCCGCTCTGCAGGTCGAGCACGCTGTCCTCGCCGAGGCTGCGATCGCCGCCGAGGTGGCGGCGTTTGGCGCGGAACCAGTCGTTCCTGTCGCGGAGGGTGTTCTCGACGACCCGGGCCAACAAGCCGCGCAGCTGCCGTTCGTCGCGGATCTGGAAGCGCGGCCCGTCGCGCAGGAAGTCGAGCAGCGCGTCCTGCAGGTAGTCGGCCGCTTCGCCGCGTTCGCGCAGGAACGCCCCCAGCCGCCGCTCGACGTGGTTGCGCAGCCACGGCAGGCAGGCTTCGACCAATTGCGCCAGGGCGCCATCGTCACCGGCGTGCCAGCGCTGCAGCAGGTCGTGGAGCGGCGGGGTCTCCGGCATGCCGGGGAAGGATACCGCACGTTCCGTCGGGGAGCGCCGGCAGGCCAGGAGTCGCGCGCCCCGGGCGAGGCGCTGGGCCAGGGCCGGGCGGCAGACGACGGGGAACGACAGGCAGGACACGGCCAGGACAGCGGCAGCTGCCGCGGAAGCGAACAGCCGGGCGATCGCACCGCGACAACGCGCAGTCGCGGGAGCTTTCGCCGCCCGCGCGGTACATTCGCCCGGCCCGATGCAACCCGACTTCACCAAGCTGTCGTACGGCTTCGCCGAGTTCCCCCGCCCCCAGCCGGCCGACTGGCAGCAGGCCGCCGGCGAGGTGGCGCCGTGGCGTTCGCCGGAGGGGTTCCTGCACCAGGTGTTGCACACCGCCACCGCGGCCGAGGTGCCCCACCACGGCTTCCTGCCAGGGCTGCCGCCGTTCCTGGGCGGACCGTACGCGACGATGTACGCCGAGAAACCGTGGACGATCCGGCAGTACGCCGGCTTCTCGACGGCGGAGGCGACCAACGCGTTCTACCGGAAAGCGCTGGCCGCCGGCCAGCAGGGTCTGAGCGTCGCGTTCGATCTCGCCACCCACCGCGGTTACGACAGCGACCATCCGCGCGTCGCCGGCGACGTCGGCATGGCCGGGGTCGCGATCGACTCGATCGCCGACATGCGGATCCTGTTCGCCGACATCCCGCTCGACAAGGTGTCGGTGTCGATGACGATGAACGGCGCGGTGATCCCGATCCTGGCGCTGTACATCGCCGCCGCGAAGGAACAGGGCGTGTCGCCAAAGCAGCTGTCCGGCACCATCCAGAACGACATCCTGAAGGAGTTCATGGTGCGGAACACCTACATCTACCCGCCCGCACCGAGCATGCGGATCGTGCGCGACATCTTCGCGTACTGCGGCGCGCAGATGCCGAAGTTCAACACCATCAGCGTCAGCGGCTACCACATCCACGAAGCCGGCGCGACCGCCGACCTCGAACTGGCCTACACGCTCGCCGACGGCCTCGAGTACCTGCGCACCGCGATCGCCGCCGGACTCGACGTCGACAAGGTCGCCGGCCGCATGTCGTTCTTCTTCGCGGTCGGCATGAACTTCTTCACCGAGATCGCCAAGCTGCGCGCCGCGCGGCTGTTGTGGGCGAAGATCGTCAAGGCGTTCGGGGCCAAGAGCGACAAGTCGCTGGCGCTGCGCACGCACTGCCAGACCTCGGGTTGGTCGCTGGCGGCGCAGGATCCGTACAACAACGTCGTGCGCACCTCTGCGAACCAGGGGCAAGACTATTCCTTTGCCCGACGCCTGGATGACCGCTTGCACGGCC
>DAIMFJ010000135.1:12164-12682 GCA_036724695.1 Planctomycetota bacterium | reverse complement strand
AGCCTTGGGATCCAGCGGCCCCGGAACCGTCCGACGACGAGTAGCCCCCCCGGCACTTTCGCGGTCGATCCGTAGCGCGGTGTCGCATCCTGGTGACAGGTCGGCGGCGGGCGGGGCCCGGCTGGCCCGTCGACGCGGGTTGTGGCGATTTTCGCCCGGTTGGTACGCCGGTTGCACTGGCGGGCCGTCCCACCCCACCCCGAGGCCCCATGAACCGAATCCTCTGCGCCGCGCTGCTCGCCACCCCGCTGCTCGCGCAATCACCGATCCGCACGACCCGCTACCTCGGCACCCTGCCGCTCCAATCCACGGCCGGCGCAGCGGTCGGCGATCTCGACGGCGACGGCGACCTGGACCTGCTGCTGGCGAACGACGATTTCGCCATGCAACTGCTGTTCAACGACGGCACGGGCCGGTTCGTCGACGGCACGGCCGGCCGTCTGGTCTGGACGCGGGCGATCGACAACCACGCGATCAGCCTCGCCGACATCGATGGCGACGGCGACCTCGACATCCTG
>DAIMFJ010000135.1:0-12154 GCA_036724695.1 Planctomycetota bacterium | reverse complement strand
GCGCGCCAGATCGAAAACGGCGGTGACGCGCAGCTGTCCGGCGGCGGGGTCGGCCAGAACCAGCCGCTCCGGCAGATGACGCTGCAGTTCGGCCAGGACGTCGCTGAGCGGCGCATCCTCGAAGACCAGGCGGCCTTGCCGCCAGGCGAGCAGACGCTCCAGCGCCGCCGGGCGAGGCGGCGCCAGGCCCAGCGGACCATAGCCGGCTTCTTCCCCGCGGCTCAGCGTGGCGGGGGGAACACCCCGCCGGCCCAGCGCGACCGTTCCCTCGGCGACGGCGACCTCGACATCCTGATGGGCAACGAGGACTTCCTGACCAATGGCGTGTTCACCAACGACGGCACCGGCACCTTCACCGACGTCACCGTCACCGCTTTGCCGCCGAACGCGTTCGACACCAAGAACCAGGTCGTCGCCGATTTCGACGGCGATGGCGACGTCGATTGGCTGTGCTTCGATCTCGGCGGCTGCCACCTGTACACCAACAACGGCAGCGGCGTGTTCACCGACGTCACCGCGACGCACGTGTTCGGTGTGTCGCCGAACCTCGGCGACGAGTGGCTCGCCAATGCGCCGGCCGGCGACCTCGACGGCGATGGTGATCCGGACGTGCTGATGTTCGGCAGCGGCGGCCTGCTGCGCAACCAGAGTGGCGTGCTGTCGCCGTTCCCGACCCAGCTGCCGGCGGCGATCGCCAACGCGACGCCACACTGGCTCGCCGACGTCGACGGCGATGGCGATCTCGACGTGTTCGCCGGGGCCGGGCAGTACCTGCTGCGCAACGCCGGCAACGCGACGTTCACCGACGTCACGCTCGTGGCGTTCGGGGTGCGGCCGACTGGTGGCCGCGCCTGTTTCGACGTCGACGGCGACGGCGACGTCGATCTGCTGACCGCCACGGCGGTCTGGTACAACGACGGCGTCGGCAACTTCGTCGCCCTCGCCGGCACCGCGCCCTCCGTCAACCAATGGTTGCGGCTGATTCCCGGCGACTACGACGGCGACGGCGACCTCGAATTGCCGGGCACCGCCAACTTCCACTTCCAGCTCGACGCCCCAGCGCCGCCGACGATCGGCAATCCGTACTCGGTGGCCTTGCACACCCGGCTCGGCAGTCTGGCGGCGACCCTGGCCGCGTTCGGCCCCGGCAGCGTGCCGTTCGGGCCGTACGGGACGTTCTTGCTCGATCCGGCGACGATGGTCACCGTGGACCTCGCCGTGGTGGTGTCGTCGCCGCACGTGCGGACCTGGACGCTGCCGAACGTACCGGCCCTGGTCGGCACGGCGCTGCACTACCAGGCGATCGTCGACGACGGGTTGCGGGGGCCGGTGATCGGCAACACGTTCCGCGACGTCGTGCAATGACGCGGCGTTGGCGGCCGATGGCCGCCGGCACCGCTCTCAAGAGGTACTTGATCGCGACGAAACCGCCGATGCCGAGCGCGGCGCCGAGGATCGTCACCAGCGCGAAGCGCCGTTCGATGAAGTCCTTGATCGGCGGCCCGTAGGTCTTGAACAGCCACGCGACCAGGAAGAAGCGCGCGCTGCGGCCGATCGCCGAGGCCAACACGAACATCGGGAAGTTGATCGCGCAGACGCCGGCCAGGATCGTGATCACCTTGTAGGGGATCGGCGTGAACGCGGCGACGAACACGATCCAGAAGTTCCACTCCTCGTAGAGGGCCGAGACCTTGGCGACGTTCTTCTCGTTGACGCCGGGGATCCACGTGTAGAAGAACTCGCGCAGCCAGTCGACGTCCCACAGGAACATGCCGATCGCGTAGCCGGCCATGCCGCCGAGCACCGACGCCAGCGAGCACCAGAACGCGAACCGGTAGCTCTTGTGCACCTCGCCGATGCACAAAGCGATCAGCAAGACGTCCGGCGGGATCGGGAAGAAGCTGCTCTCGGCGAAACTGAGCACGAACAGGGCCGGGATCGCAAAGCGCGTGTCGGCCCACGACAGCACCCAGTCGTAGAGGCGGCGGATCGGGCCGCGGCGGGCGGGGGATGGCGTGGAGTCGGGGTCGGTCACGGCGTCGGGACGGGTTCGGCGGCCAGTTCGTGCACGTCGAGCACGACGGGCCCTTCTTCGGCACGCGTGCCCAGGCGAGGTGAGTAGACCAGCGTCCACAGGCCCTGGTGGGCGCGGATCTCCTCGAACCGCGCGGTGCCACGGACGATCCGGGCGGGCAGCAGGGTGCCGCTCTCGACGGCGCGCACGCGCAGGTCCTGGCCGCGGCCGTCGGTGGTCGGCTGGCCGGCGAAACGCACCTTCGCGGTGCAGAAACGCGGGGCGCTGTGGCCGCTGCCGAACGGGCCGAGCATCGCCAGCCGCCGCACCGTGTGCGGGTCGAGTTCGGCGAACGTCGCCCCGCCGTCGACCGGGGTGGGTTCCGCGCCGGGTTCGAGGCGCGCGCAGACCGCCGCGAACCGGGCCTGGAACGCCTCGAACTGGTCGCGGCGCACTTCGAGTCCAGCGGCGGCGGCGTGGCCACCGTGGGCGAGCAACAGGTCGTCGCACTGCATCAGCGCGTTGCGCAGGTGCAGCCGCGACCGGTGGCGCCGCGGAACGAGACCAGGAACGTCGGCTTGCCGGTGGTCTCGGCGATCCGCGCCGCGACGATGCCGAGCACGCCGGGATGCCACTGTTCGCTGCCGAGCACGATCGCCGGACCGGTCTCGGCGGCAGCCAGGGCGAGAGCCTCGTCCTGCAGCTGTCGCTCGACGCGCCGCCGCTCCTCGTTGTGCCGTTCGAGCACCTTGGCAGCGGTCTGCGCGTCGCTGTAGCCCTTCGCGCACAGCACCTCGACGGCTTCGAGCGCGTGGCCGACGCGGCCGGCGGCGTTGATCAGCGGCGCGATCCGGAAGGCGATGTCGGTGACGTCGATGCCGCGGTGCGACAGCCCCGCGCAGTCGAGCAGCGCGCGGATGCCCGGATTGCGGCTCTGGGCCAACGCGCGCAGGCCGTGGAACACCATCGTGCGGTTCTCGCCGCGCAGCGGCGCCACGTCGGCGACCGTGCCGAGGGCCACGTAGGCCATCGCATCGGCGAGGAACTCGGCGAACTCCGGGCTCTTCTTGAGGTCCTGGGTGAACGACGCCGCCAGCGCCGCCGCGAGCCGGAACGCGACGCCGCAGCCGGCCAGGTCGCGGTCGGGATAGCCGGCGTCGTGCAGGCGCGGGTTGAGCACCGCGAAGGCCGGGGCGACGTTCTCGCTGGTGCCGTGGTGGTCGGTGACGATCACGTCGACGCCGGCGGCCTGCAGTTCGGTGATCGCGGCGACCGCATTGGTGCCGTTGTCGACCGAGATCACCACCGGGAAGCCGCCGCGCAACACCGCGTCGACGCTGGCGCGGCTGAACGAGTAGCCGTTCTCGCGGGCCGGGATGAACGGCTTGCTGGTCGCGTGCAGGAGGCCGAAGAACTTGTGCAGCAGCACCGTGCCGCTGATCCCGTCGACGTCGTAGTCGCCGTGGATCAGGATCGGCTCGCCCTTGCGCAGGGCCGCCCGGATCCGGTCGACGGCCTTCTGCATGTCGCGGAACGCGAACGGATCGGCCAACGACCGCAGATCCGGCCGCAGGAACGACTTGACCCGTTCGGGATCGTCGAAGCCGCGGGCCAGCAGGACCCGCACGACCAGATCGGGCAGGCCGAGGGTCCGGGCCAGCGCCCGCTCGCGCGGGTCGGGTTCTGGAGGCCTCGGTGGGGTGCGCAGCATGCGGGGGGCGGGTATGGTAGCGATACCCGTGGCGATGCCCAGAACCGACTCCGACCGTTCCGCCGCCCTGCGGCAACTTCCTGCGGTGGACGTGATCCTGCGCGCCCCCGGCCTGGGCGACGTGCCGCACCGGCTGCTGGTCCGCGAGGCCCGCCGCTGGCTCGACGACCTGCGGGCCAGCGTGCTGGCCAACGAGCTCGACGCCGCCGGGGTCGCCGCACTGACGACGCCCGAGGCGATCGGCGGTGCGCTGGCGCGGCGTTGCCAAGCGGCGCGGCGACCGCGCCACCAGCGCGTCTACAACGCGACCGGCATCGTGCTGCACACCGGCATCGGCCGGGCACCACTGGCCGAGCGGGCCATCGAGGCGCTGGTCGCCGCCGCCGGTTACGCGGTCGTCGAGGTCGATCCGGCCAGCGGCGAACGCGACCAGCGCGAGCTCGGCGTCGCCGGACTGCTCGCCGCGGTGACCGGCGCCGAGGCGGCGCTGGTGGTCAACAACAACGCCGCGGCGACCACCCTGATGCTGGCGGCCTTGTGCGCCAGCCGGGAAGTGGTGGTGTCGCGCGGCGAACTGGTCGAGATCGGCGGCGGGTTCCGGGTGCCCGACGTGATGCGCCGAGCCGGTTGCCAGATGGTCGAGGTCGGGGCCACCAACAAGACCCACCTGCGCGACTTCACCGGCGCGGTGACGCCGGCGACGGTGGCGTTCCTGAAGGTGCATCCGAGCAACTTCCGCATCGAAGGCTTCGCCGGCACGCCGACGGTCGCCGAACTGCGTGGTGCGGCCGGCGAGCTGCTGGTGCTCGACGACCTCGGCAGCGGCCTGTTGTGGAACGAGCCGATCGCCGGCCTCAGCGACGAGCCGCGGGTCGCCGATTCGCTGGCGATGGGCGCGCACGTGACGTGCTTCTCGGGCGACAAGCTGCTCGGCGGCCCGCAGTGCGGCATCCTGGTCGGCCGCCAGGACCTGATCGCCCGCTGCCGCAGCAACCCGCTGTACCGCGCGCTGCGTTGCGACAAACTGACCCTGGCGGCGCTCGAGGCGACGCTGCAGATCTACCGCGACGGCGACCCGCTGCACGAGGTGCCGACCCTGCGCATGCTGGGGGCCGAGCCGGCGGAACTGCGGGCCCGCAGCCAGCGGTTGCTGGAGTTGCTCCCTGGGCGCGGCGGCGAAGTGGTCGCCAGCGAGTCGTTCGCCGGGTCCGGTGCCAACCCCGCCAAGCCGATCCCGAGCTTCGCGGTGGCGTTGCGCGGCAGCAACCCGGACCTCGACATGCTGCGCGCGGCGCGGCCGTTCGCGGTGTTCGCGCGGCTCGCCGACGGCCGCGTGCTGCTCGACGCGCGCTCGTTGCTGTGCGAAGACCTTGCCGACGTCGCCGCGGCCGTCCTATCCAGCGCGCCGCGGCTCGGCGCGCGGCCGTGATCCTGCGGTGTCGCCGCGCTCCCATCCCCTGCCCGTGAACCGTCCATGCACGCCCATCCCGACCTGCGCCTGACCCGCTACGCCTCCAGTGCGGGTTGAGCCGCCAAGCTGCCCCCTGGGAGCCTCGGGCAGGTTCTCGCGAAACTCGTCGTGGTCGACAATCCCGACCTCCTCGCCGGCCATCAGGGCTTCGAGGACGCCGGTGTGTTCCGCCTCGACGGCGAACGGGCGCTGGTGCAGACGCTCGACTTCTTCCCGCCGATCGTCGACGACCCGCGCTGGTTCGGGCGCATCGCCGCCGCGAACTCGTTGTCCGACGTGTTCGCGATGGGCGGTCGCGCGGTCACCGCGATGAACATCGTCGGCTGGCCGAAGGAGCTCGACGTCGAGATCCTCGGCGAGGTGCTCGCCGGTGGCCTCGAGAAGATCCAGGAAGCCGGCGCGGTGCTGTGCGGCGGCCACTCGGTCGTCGACAGCGAGATCAAATACGGGCTGTCGGTGACCGGGCTGGTGCACCCCGAACGCTTCTGGCGCAACGGTGGCGCCAAGGCGGGCGACGTGCTGCTGCTCAGCAAGCCGCTCGGCATGGGCACGATCTCGACGGCGATCAAGCGCGGCGTCGCCAGCCCGGCGATGGTCGACGCGGCCATGCAGCAGATGGCGACCTTGAACAAGGCCGCCTGCGAGGCGATGGCGGGCCTCGCGGTGCATGGCGCCACCGACGTGACCGGCTTCGGGCTGGTCGGGCACGGCATCGAGATGGCCGAAGGTGCAGGTCTGGCTCTCGAACTGACCGCCGCGCAGCTGCCGCTCGCCGCGGGCGCCCTGCAGCTGGTCCGCGATGGCGTCAAATCGGGTGGTTGCACGCGCGGACAGGCCCATTACGGCAGCCGGGTGGCGATCGCCGCGCATGTCGACGCGTCGCTCGCCGAGATGCTGTTCGACGCCGAGACCTCGGGTGGCCTCTTGCTGGCGGTCGCCGAAGCCGACGCGGCGCGGGCCGAACGGCGTCTGCGCGACGCCGGCGCGCCGAGCCACGCGGTGATCGGCCGGTTCGTGGCCCACGCGCCCGGCGAGCCGGTGCTGCGGCTCGGCTAGCGGCGATCCAGCTCGGCAGCGGTCAAACGCCGCGCCGGCGGCAGTCCGGGATGGCGCTCGTCGCGCTGGCGATCCGGGACCGGTACCTTGCCGGCGGCGAGGTCGCGTTCGAGGATCGGCAGCAAAGCCGCCGTGACCAGCCAGGCGCGCAGCCGCGAGCCGAGTTCGGTCGTGTGGTAGGCGTCGACGAACAGCGCCGGATCGCGCGGCAGCAGCGCGGCGATGTCGAGGGCCGGCAGGCCACGCTGCTTGGCCCAGGCCAGCAGCACGCGGTTCTGCAGGTCGGTCAGCCGCTGGATCGTCGCGTAGCGCAGCGGCCAGAAGGTGACGTTGAGGTGCGTGTAGAGCGAATGCCGTTCGCCGGTGTGCAACCGGGCACCCGGCGTGCAGAACCACGGGAACGACGTGACCACCAACGTCGCGCCGGCGGCGTCGCAGAGCCGCTGCATCGTCGCCAGGTCGGCGAGCACCGCACCCATCTGCAGGAACGGCCCCGCCGCGGCGGGATCCGGGTCCTGTTCGTCGAGTCCCGCTGGCAACTGCACGCGTTGCTCGGGCTTCGGCGGCTCCGGCTGCTGGCGCCCGAAGCCAACCACGGCCAGCCCGCGGCGCACGGTCGCCGAGGCGCGGCGCGTCGCCCCGAGCCACGGCGACGTCGCGGCGGCCAGCGCGGCGAGGTTCGCCGGCGGTGCGGCGAACGCCGCTTTGGCGTTGGCGTCGATCGCGACGTGCTTCTGCATCTCCGGCAGGCCGCACTGGTTGGCGCCTTCGTGGTAGATCACGTAGTCGACCGCCAGCGGCAGCAGTTCGTGCTGCACGATCGCCCGCACGTCGCTCGACTTGATCGCTTCGCGGCCGGCGTTGACGACCTCGAACCGCACGTCCAGTCCGCGGGCACTGGCCCAGCGGTCGAGCCAGGTCTGCATCAGCTCGGGGTAGCTGAACGCGAAGTGGTGGCCGTCGACGGTGATCGATGCGCCGACGCAGGCGATGCGCACCGTGCGCGGTGGCTTGTCGACGGCGAGGTCGGGGCCGCGGAAGCCGAGGTTGTTGGTCGCCAGGCCGTCGGGCAGCGTCACCGACGCCGGGTAGCGGTAGCCCGGGAACGGCGAGCCGTCGGGCGACGGGAACGCGAGGATCGAGTCCGGCGCACCCGGGCCGAGGGAGTTGCGCAGGCCGCTGCCGGGCTGCCAGAGGGCCCGCAGCAGCGTCTCGTTGAGTTCGCACAGGAACAGCAACTGCGGCGCCTTCGCCCAGACCTCCAGCAGTTCCCTGGGCATCGGCCGCGGCGGCAGCGGCGGCGGCGACCGGTCGAGCCAGGCCGGGTCGAGGCCAGGGGCGAGCTGCCGGGCACTGGCCAGCACGGTGTCGCGCAGGTGCTGTTCGACCCGGGCGTCGGTGTCGGAACGCAGCAGGTCGGCGAGCGGCAGGCCGAACACCAGCGCGGCGAACGTCGCCAGCGCCACGGCCCAGGCCGCCCGCTCCAGAGGCCCGGCCGGCGGCCGTTCGTCGGCGATCACCGGCACCCCGGCGCGCAGGGCCTCGGCGCGGCTGCCGGTCGGTTCGCCTGGCGCGTCGCCAGGTTGGGCGTTCGGCACGGGGGGTGGCTCGGCGTCGCGCATCTCAGAACCGGAAGTAGAGGAAGGGGACGTTCTCGGGCTGCGCGCGCAGGTGCAACGCGGCCAGCACGAACAGCGGCTGCAGCAGCAGCACGAACCACCAGCGCGGCGTGTTGGCGAGGCGCTGGCTGGTCGGCAGGAACCAGACGACCAGCGCCGCGGCCAGCAGTTCGATCCAGACCGCGCTGGCGTCGAGAGCGAGCCCGGCGCCGCCGCTGCCGGCCATCGCCCGCAGGTAGTCGACGGCATGGCCGAGGTCGCGGGCGCGGAAGAACACCCAGCCGACCAGCACCAGCGCGAACGTCAGCAGGATGCGCAGTGGCAGCGGCAACGGCCCGTACCACGAACGTTTGCCGAGCCGACGTTCGACGATCAGCCAGCCGCCCTGGTAGGCGCCCCAGGCGACGAAGTTCCACGCCGCGCCGTGCCAGAGACCGCCGAGCAGCATCGTCAGCGCCAGGTTCACGTAGGTGCGCACCGGCCCTTTGCGGTTGCCGCCGAGCGGCACGTAGAGGTAGTCGCGCAGCCACGTCGACAGGCTGATGTGCCAACGCCGCCAGAACTCGGTGATCGACGCGCTCTTGTACGGCGCGTCGAAGTTGATCGGGAAGTGGAAGCCGAGCATGCGGCCCAGCCCGATCTCCATGTCGCTGTAGCCGGAGAAGTCGAAGTAGATCTGGAACGCGTAGGCCAGCACGCCCAGCCACGCGCCGAGTGCGCCGAGGCTGCCCGGTTCGGCGGCGCCGAACGCGCTGTCGGCCAGCGGCGCCAGCGCGTCGGCGAGCAGCAGCTTCTTGCACAGCCCGATCTGGAACAGCAACACGCCGTGCCGCACCGCGGCGAGGCTGTGCTGCCGCTCGGTCAGTTCGCGTTCGACGACCGCGTAGCGCACGATCGGCCCGGCGACCAGCTGCGGGAACATCGCCACGTAGCACAGGAAGTCGACGAAGCTGCGCGCCGGCCGGACCTCGCCGCGGTACAGGTCGATCGTGTAGCTCATCGTCTGGAACGTGTAGAACGAGATGCCCACCGGCAGCACCACGTCGACCCATGCCAGCTCACCCTGCCAGCCGAGCGACTGCAGCAGCGCCCGGAACGTCGCGACGCCGAAGTTCGCGTACTTGAACCAGCCGAGCAGCGACAGGTTGGCGGTCACCGACAGCCACAACCAACCGCGGCCGCGCTGGCCGAGTGCCTGCGCGGCGGCGATGCGCCTGCCGATCCAGAAGTCGAGGGCGCTGCTGCCGAACAGCAGCAACACGAACCACGGTTCCCACCAGCCGTAGAACACGAAGCTGGCGAGCGCGATCAGCAGCGAGCGGCCGACCCGCGGGCACAAGCCGTACAGCAGCAGGAAGGCCGGCAGGAATCCGAACAGGAACTCGCTGCTGCTGAAGACCATGTCCTGGCCCTTGGCCTCAGCGTGGCAGATCGGGTGGTGCGTCGGGTGGGGGGACCTCGCCGCGCGCCGCTTCCTTCTTCTTGCGCTCGGCGGCCAACTCGTCGATCAGCGCGTTGAGCCGGATCGCGCCGCCGATGCCCTGGTCGAACACGAACTCCAGGTGCGGCATCGTGCGCGCGTGCACCGCCTTGCCGATCGCGCGCTGGCACAGGCCGCGGGCGCGGCGCAGCGCGCCGGCACTGTCCTGCTGCTGCTTCTCGTCGCCGAGCACCGACCAGTAGGCCTTGCACTGCGTGAACTCGCTGTCGAGCTCGATCCGGGTGATCGTCACCATGCCGAGCTTGGGGTCGGCCAGATCGCGCAGCAGCACCTGGGCGAGGGTCTGCTTGATCTGTTCCTGCAAGCGGGCGATTCGGCGGTCTTTCATCGGGGCGAGATGATCTCGAGTTGGTGGTCGACGAGCACGCCGTCGCGCCACTCGTTCAAGGCGTTGATCAGATGGTCCATCGTGCTGTTGAGGTGCGCGATCTCGCTGCCGGCGACGACCGCCCCGAGCGTGCCCTCGGTGACGACGTCGAGGTCGTCGATCTCGGCGATCGACACGTTGAACGAACGCCGCAACCGGTCCTTCAGCGACTTGATCACCGCGCGCTTGTCCTTGAGGCTTTGCGCGTAGGCGATCTCGACCTGGAACTGCAGGATGCCGATGTGGAGCATGGCGCGGCGGGGGATGCTGGGCGGTGGACCGGGCCGCCCGCCCGACGGCATCAGCCGCCGAGCGTGCGCTTGACGAGCTCGATCTGCACGAACTCGAGCTGGTCGCCTTCGCGGATGTCCTGGTGGCCGTCGAGCGTCATGCCGCACTCGAAGCCGGCCTTGACCTCGCGCACGTCCTCGTCGATGCGACGCAGGCTGCCGACCTTGCCGGTGAACGCGACGATGCCGTCGCGCGACAGGCGCACGGTCGAGCTGCGGCGCGCGACACCGTCGAGGATGCGCAGACCGGCGATCGTGCCGAACTTGCTCGACTTGAACACCGCCTTGACCTCGGCGTGGCCGATGACCTGCTGCACCTCTTCGGGGGCCAGCATGCCTTCCATCGCCGCCCGCACGTCGTCGAGCAGCTGGTAGATGACCTCGTAGTAGCGGATCTGCACGTCCGCCCGTTCGGCCATCTGCCGGGCACTGCTGTCGGCGATGGTGTGGAAGCCGACGATGATCGCGCCGGACGCCGAGGCGAGGCTGACGTCGGTCTCGTTGATGCCGCCGAGCGCGCTGTGCACGAGGTTGACGCGCACTTCGTCGGTCGACAGCTCCTGCAGGCACTTGCGCAGCGGTTCGAGCGAACCCGTCGCGTCGGCCTTCAGGATCAGCTTGATCTCCTGGATCTTGCGCTCGGCGAGCGTCGCCGACAGCGTCTCCAGCGTGATCGCACTGCCGCGGCCGGCGCGCGACAGCTCCTGGACGCGGCGCTGCCGTTCCTCGACGACCTCGCGGGCCTTCTTGGCGTCTTCGACGACGAACAGCTTGTCGCCGGGCGACGGCGGGCGGTCGAGGCCGAACAGCGTGACCGGCGTCGACGGACCGGCGTCGGTCAGGCTCTCGCCGTGGGCGTCGATCATCGCGCGCACGCGCGCGAAGCTCTCGCCGCAGACGATCTGGTCCTTGAGGCGCAGGGTGCCGTCGGTGACCAGCAGCGTGACGACCACGCCCTGTTCCGGCGACTGCCGCGACTCGACGACCACACCCTTGCCGGGCGCGTCCGGCCGGGCCTCGAGCTCGAGGATCTCGGACTCCAGCATGATGCGCTCGAACAGTTCGTCGAGGCCCTTGCCGGTCTTCGCCGACACCTCGACGACGCCGATCTCGCCACCGAAGTCCTCGGCCTGCAGGCCCTTGATCATCAACTGCTGCTTGACCTGCATCGGCTTGCTGCTCGGCAGGTCGCACTTGGTGATCGCGACCACGATCGGCACCTTGGCGGCCTTGGCGTGGTTGATCGCCTCCTCGGTCTGCGGCATCACGCCGTCGTCGCCGGCGACGACCAGCACGACGACGTCGGTCAGGTCGGCACCGCGGGCGCGCATCGCCGTGAACGCGGCGTGGCCGGGCGTGTCGAGCACGACGATCGACTGGCCCGCCTCGTTGTAGATCTTGTACGCGCCGATGTGCTGGGTGATGCCGCCGGCTTCGCCCTCGGCGACGTCGGACTGGCGCAGCGCGTCCATCAGCGACGTCTTGCCATGGTCGACGTGACCCATGAAGGTGACGACCGGCGAGCGGCGCATCAGTTGCTCGCCTGCGCTGTCCTCGACCAGCTGTTCGATCAGCTCGTCCATCGCCTCGCGGTGCTCGACGAGCTTGATCTTGCGGTCGAGTTCGAGGGCGACCAGTTCGACCTCTTCGTTCGACAGGAACGAGTTGATGTTCTTGCCGGCGACGCCGAGCTTGAACGTCAGCGTCGCGATCAGCTCGCTGACCTTGGTGCCGAGCGCTTCGGACAGGGCCTTGATCGAGACCGGTTCGGCGACTTCGACGACCTTGTTGGGGTCGACCGACGTGACGGCCCGGCCGCGGCGCATGCCGCCGGGGCCGCCAGGACCACCCGGGCCACTGCGGCCCGGACCGCGCCCCATGCCTGGACCGGTCGGCCCGCGGCGTTGGCCGGGTTGCGGACCGGTGCGTTGGCCGGTGCGCTGCTGCATCTTCTGCAGCGCCGCCTTGCGCAGGTCCTTGGCCGACGCCGGTGCCGAACGGCTGCGCGCGTCGCGGATCGTCTCCTGTGGCAGTTCGATGCGTCCGACCACGGTGGCGCGCTTGGCCGGCACCAGCAGCCGCCGCACGTTGTCGTCGGCGGCGGGCGGGGTGGCGGGCGGGGCAG
>DAIMFJ010000134.1:0-12696 GCA_036724695.1 Planctomycetota bacterium | reverse complement strand
ACCGGCGGTCTCGTCGCCTTGTGCTCCGTCGGTCTCGGTGGCGCAGGGAGCGTGCAACACCGCACGGCAGCCGCGTGGACGGCGATGCAGGCCACGGCCGAGGCCCTCGCGACCCGGCAGGCAGCCGAACGGGCCCCGCGCGTGCTGCTGGTCGGCGCCGCCGAGAGTTCGTCAGGCTCTGGCACCGTCCAACAGCACTACGCCCGCGCCCTCGAGCTGGCTGCCGAGGCGATGGCTGCGACGCCCGACGAACCGCGCCTGCGCTTGCTGCCGCACCACGACGAGCACCGCACCGCCGGCACCGAGGCCCTGCGCGCGCTCTGGCAACCGGCTCTCGGCGAACTGCGGCGCGGTGCGCGCAGCGGCACCTGGTCGGCGGCGCCGCCGACCGATCCGGGGCAAGCGCGCGCCACCAACCTGCTGCGCGCCCGCTGGCTGGTCAACCTGGCAGTGCTCGAAGCCCGCGTGCTGCGGCAGGCCGGGCGCGATGCCGAAGCCGTGGCGTGGACGCTGGACGCGGCGGCGTTCGGCGCCGACCTGATGCGCTCGCAGCTGCTGATCGACACGATGATCGGTGGTGCGATGGTGGTGATCGCCACCGCCGAAGCGTGGCCGGATGCGGCCCTGCAGCAGCTCGAGCCGGCGGCTCTGCGCAGCCTGGCGGACGGACTCCAGCGCCTCGACGCGCAAGTGCCGGGCCAGCTCGAGCGCGGCGGCGAACTGCAGTTCGCCGCGGCGATGTTGCAGCAGGCCGGCGGCACCGGGACCGGCCACGGCAGCGCCGCGGCTTGGCGCTACGGCTTCTCGTCGCGCTGGCAGTTGGCCGACGGGTTCTTGCAGTACGCAGCGGCGGTCGAGCGGCTCGCCGGGGAGCGGGCGTTGGGCTGGGCGCAGCGCGAAGCCTGGCTGGAGCTCGAACTCGCCGCGCTCGAAGCGCGCGGCAACCAGGTCGCGCAGGACATGGCCGGCGGCCTGCCGGCTGCCGAACGCAGCCTGCGCACCTGCGTCACGCACCTGCGCCTGTTGCGCAGCGCGATCGCCCGGTACCTCGGCGAAGGGGGCGAGCCGTTCGCCGATCCGCTCGGCGATGGGCCGCTGGCCGTGGAGACGCTTCCCGACGGGGTGCTGCTGCGCAGCGCAGGGGCGCAGGTCGGACGGCCGCTCGAGCGGCGCGTCGCGCGCTGAGCGCACCCGACCTCGGCGATTCAGGGCCGGTCGCGACCAGCAGCCGCCACCTCGACGGCGGCGACCTGCACCGTGCGGCCGATGCGCACCGTGCCGATCGGCAGGCCGCTCTCGCGCAGCAGGGACTGCAGTTCGTGGTCGTCGACGAACCACGCGGGATCGATGCGCGCCGTCACGGCGAGGCGCGCCACCGCGCCCGGGTCGTCGCGGACCACGGTCCACGGCGGAGCCGCCGGTGGTGCGACGGGAAGGTCGTCGGGCCGCGGGTCGGGCCACAGGGCGACGCCGCCGAGCAGCAGCAGCGCGCCGAGCGCGGTGCGGCGCAGTTGGCGGCGGCGGCGGCGCCACCGCACCGCGCGCAGCAGTTCGGGCAGCCGTCCGGCGGGATCGCCCGCCCCTGCGGCGGGGCCAGGGGGTTCGGGTGCGAAGAACGGGTTCGGTCGATCAGCCATGCCACCACTCCGCGGCGCGTTGCCGCATCCGGATCAAGGCGCGCCGCAGCCGCCCGTGGGCGGCGTCGGCACCAATCCCGAACTGCTGGCCGACCGCGGTCACCGAGCCGTCGCCGAAGCGGGCCAGCAGCAGGTTGCGGTCGAGTTCCGGCAGGTCGGCGAGTTGCCTGCCGAGCCAGCTACGTTGTTCGCCGACGGCCAACTCGAGCCATGGTTCGTCACCGACCGCGTGCTGCGCAGCGGCGTGAGTGCGCTCGCGCCGCTGCCGCCGGGCTTCGCGGCGCGCCTGGTCGATCACCCGGTTGAGGACCGCGGTCTTCAGCCAGGCCGCCACCGCCGCTTCGGAAGGCAGCGGCGGCAGGCGCCGCGCCACCTGCAGCATCACGTCGTGCACGAGGTCCAGGCAGCAGGCCTCGTCGCGCCGGCTCGCCGCCTTGGCCAGCGCCAGCGTCGGCGCGTGCCAGTGCGCATAGAACGCCGCGAACGCCGCCTCGTCGCCAGCCGCGATGCGGCGGGACCAGGCGGCGCTGTCGGCGGGTGCGGTGGGGTCGGCGGATTCGGTCACGCGCGGCGTGGGCGGCCGAGGACTTCATTTCCCGGTGACGGGGCGGCTGTTCGGTGCTGGTTGCGACGGCGGCTCCATCGTCGGCTCCGCCGGGGTCGACGGGGCGCTCGGCAGCATCATCTCCAGCCCGGTACGATCCTCGAGCATCGTCTCGATCACCTGCTCGACCAACAGCCATTGGGCCTGGGTGCCGCGCACGAACAGCAGGTTGGAGTCCTTGTGGAAGCGCAGCTGCGGGGGGGTCGCGTCGTCCTCGTGGGGGACCTGGATCGCCGACAGCACCGTCTCGGCGGACAAGGCCGGCACGCCGGGCGGTTGGAAGCGCGGGTCGATCAGGCGCGCCAGCGATCGCACCATCGTGGCGGTGGCCGGCGCCTGCGCCTTCGGCCTGGTCACCGGGCGGGAGGAACCCGGCTGCGTGACGATCGAATAGACGGGTTCGCCGTGGCCCTTGTGCTCGCGTACCCGCACTTCGAAGTCGGCCGAGGCGACGGCACAGGCGGCTTCGAGGGCCTGGTCGAGGCCGGCGTCGCGCAGTTCGATGGCCGGCAACCGTGCGCCGCTGGCTTCCGGGGCGACGACGATGTTCGCCTTGGCGATCGTGTCGCGGACCGCGCCCACGAACTGCTCCAGCGTGCCGCCGGTGAAGCGCAGGGTCACCGTGTGCCCCGGGCTGGCCGCACGCGGCGGCGTGGGCTTCGAGTTCGGGAGGGGCCCGTCCTGGGCAGGGAGCAGGCTGAGCAGCGGGACGGTCGCGAGGAACAGGGTCTGGATGGTCTTCATGGTCGTGGCGTTGCCCCCTGGACGTCGCTGCCGGGCGATTCCGTCGCCCGTCGGCAGGTTTTTCCGATGCCGGCGCGGTGGCCAGGGGCAGCTCAGCGCACCCGCACCAGCCGTTCGGTCGGGATCGAGAGGCGCGGCAGGTGCGGCAGCACGTCGTCCAGCCAGCGGTGGCCGTCGACGTAGTAGCCGGCGGTCGGGCTGAGGCCCGGCACGTGCTGCGCGAACCAGCGGTTCAAGGCCGTCATCAGCAGTTCGCGGCAGTACTTGGCCAGACAGCTGGCCAAGGCGGTCGGGAACGCCCGCTCTTCGCCCTGTTCGCTGAAGGTGATCGCGACCGGACCGCCGCCGCCATGCAGCCGGTAGGTGCTGACGGCCGGTTGTTCGGCGAGGACTTCGACGCGCCGTTCCGGGAACAGGCGCCGCAGGTCGCCGCCGTAGTGCATGCGGCCACCGCAGCGGTCGGCGACCAGGTGGGTGGTCTCGCCGTCGCCGCGGGCCGGCAGGTTGCGCAGCAGCCGGGCCAGCACCTCGCTGTAGGCGACGAAGTGGGCCTTGGACTTGTTGTCGGTCGCGGCGATCAGCGCGTTCCACTCCTCGACGTCGACCGGCCGCACCGCGAGTTCGAGGATCGCCAGGTCGGCGCGCTGCAGGGCCCGCGCCAGCAGTTCGCCGTGCAGCTGCAGGAAACCGCGGTCGGCCTGCAACGGCAGCGGCAGGTCGAGGTCGCCGTACCACGGACAACGCTGCAGGGCGGCGACGTCGGCGCCGAGGTCGTGCAACCACGCGGCCAGCGTCGCCGGCACGTCGCCGCGCCACGCCGCCCACAGGGTCAGGGCCGTCTCCTCCAGCCGGCGCAGACCGTGTGGGCCACTGTGCACCTTCTTGCTGTCGGCGACCCGGACCTTGCCCTTCTCGTGCTTCGCCCGGGCGACCAGCGTGGCGAGAGCTGCCCACGGATCGGCGCCGGCCGGCCCTTGCATCGCCGCACCGCCGACCACCAGCGGCCCGAGGATCGGTCCGAGCCCGGCTTCGTCGACTCCGGCGAGGATGTTCATCGGTCCGGCAACAGACCGCGCCAGCCGGCCAGGATCAAGGCCGGTTCTGCCGATGCCAACGCCCCGGCGCGGATCCCCCTGCCGCGCGGGCCGGCTTCTGCCGATAGACGGCTGGAGGAATGCCCATGGAAGCGCTGCTCGTCGAGAAGGATCCACTGGTTCGCGACCTGGTCAAGGTCGGCCTGCAGCAGTGCCCGGACTTCCAGGTCACCGTCGGCCGCGGCTACGCCGGCATCGACGAACTGCGCAGCCGCCATTTCGACTGCGTGTTCGTCGGCGTCGACCCGGCCCAGAAGGGGGCGCTCAAGCTGCTGCAGCACCTGCGCTCCTTCGACTCGACCACCGAGTTGATCGTCATCGCGCCGGCGGCGGCGATCCGCGATCTGGCGGCCGAGAAGACCAGGTACGGCATCCACTCGTTCCTGACCGCGCCGATCGATCCGCGCGAGTTCTTCGGTCTGCTCGGCCGGTTCCTCGAGCGCCGCACCGACCGGCCGACGTCGACGCTGCGCAAGGGACCGCGCAGCGCCAAGGCCTCGTCCCGCAGCTGAGACGCGCGCCGGGCGGCTGGCCTCTTGCAGTCGGCCCGCGCGTCCGGTTTCGTTGCCGGGATGGCCCTGACCGACGACCTGCGGCGCCCACCACCGCCGCGCAGCAACCTGTGGCTCGAATCCCGCTACCGCAAGCTGGTGCGCGGGCTGCCGCAGACGATCTTCTTCTGCCCGAAGTGCAAGGGCGACCGCTACCGACGACGCAACTGCCCGCAGTGCGAAGGCTTCGGCAAGCTGACCAAGGAGTCGGTGCAGGAACTGATCGGCCGCCGCATCCTGCCGCAGATGCAGGCCAAGGACGGCAAGTTCCACGGTGCAGGCCGCGAGGACATCGACGTGCTGATGCTCGGCCGCGGTCGGCCGTTCGTCTACGAGGTGGTCGGCGCCAAGAACCCCAACCTCGACCTCGAGGCGCTGCGCCAGGAGATCGTCGCGCGCGCCGAGGGTGCGATCGAGCTGGCGCCGTTCGTGCGTGTCGACCGCGCCCGTGTCGTCTACTGGAAGGAGACGCACTTCGAGAAGATCTACCGCGCCGAGGTCGAACTCGGGGGCGATCCCGCGCCGGAGCGCCTGGCTGCCGTGGCGGCGTTCGACGGCGCGATCGTGCAGCGCACGCCGCAGCGCGTGGCGCACCGCCGCGCCGACCTCGACCGCGAACGACGGGTGCGCGTGCTGTCGCTGCGGCCGCTCGGCGAGCGCCGGCTCGAACTGCGCGTGCAGTGCCAGCACGGCACCTACGTCAAGGAGTGGGTCTCGGGCGATGCCGAACGCACGTCGCCGTCGCTCGCCGACCTGCTGGCGGTGCCGAGCCGTTGTGCGGTGCTCGACGTCGAGGAGATCCTGACCGACGATCTGCCGGGGCCGCGGCTGGGGACGGCCGCCGACGCCGCACCGGCCGACGGCGATCAGCCCGCCGGAGCTTGAACCGTCGCGCGCGCCGCCGCGCGCAACCGCTTCTTGAAGGCGCGGATCGCCACCAGGTAGCGCCAGATGTCGCGCCCGATGCGCACCGTCGAGGTCTTGTCGCGTCGGCGCTGGAAGCGAGCCGGGACTTCGACGATGCGCAGGCCGGCCAGGTGCGACAGCACCATGATCTCGCTGTCCCAGAACCAGCCGGGATCGCGGGTCTGGGCCAGCACCGGCAGGATGCGCTCGCGCACGAAGAACTTGAAGCCGGTCTCGGGATCGCGGAACGGCACCGCGAACAGCCACTGGAACAGCCGGCGGTAGCCGTCGCTGAGCACCGCGCGGATCAGGCTCGGCAGCCGCGCCTCGACCGTGTACTCGCGGTAGGCGGTCGCCCCGTCGGCGCCGGCGTCGATCGCCGCCAACACGCCAGGCAGGAACCGGCAGTGCACTTCGAGGTCGATGTCGAGGAAGCCGACGAGGCGGCCGCGGGCCAGCGCGAAGCCTTCCTTGACGGTGGCGCCGCGACCCTGGTTCCGTTCGTGGAACACGGCGCGCTCGTTGCTGCGTCCGGCGATCAGTTCGCGGACCAGGTCGGCGGTGCGGTCGCGGCTCTTGTCCTCGACGTAGATCAGTTCGTAGCTGCGGCCCAGACCGTCGAGGGTGGCGCGCAACTGCCGCACCGACTCGAGCAGGTGCTGTTCTTCCTGGTAGCAGGCGATCACCACCGACAGGTCGGGTGGCGGGCTCGCGACGGCGGGATCGGCGGCGGGAGGGGACAAGGCTGCGGAAGTCTAGCGCAGGATCGGCGGGTCGGCTGAGGGACTCGTTCAGCCCTTGCCCTGCACGAGCCGCTTCCACGCCGGGTAGCCGCGATCGAACCGGAAGGACACGAACCGGCGCGCGCGTGCGCTCGGTACGAAGGCGCCGTTCTCGAGCCGGCCGGCTTCGATCAACACCGGGAACTCCGGGGCCAGGTCGAGCGTGGTTGGCACGTCCAGTGCTTCGCCGAGGTAGGCCGGCCCGAGCAGGCCGTAGCGGGCGGGTTCGAGCGGCGTTGCGGGATTTCCGGCCAACAACTGCAGCGCGTCGATCGTGCCGTGGGGGGCGTCGGCCGGCCCATGGTCGAAACACAGGCAGCAGAGGTAGCCGTTGGCGGTGAACAGCGTGAGGCGGTGGCCCATCGGCCGCCCCGGTGCGGTCTGCAGGCCGAAACCGAAGCCCGGTTCGGTGGCCAGCCGCAATAGGCGGTCCGCGGCGAAGTCGACGACACCGTCGTCGTCCCCGGTGACGTGCAGTTCGGGCAGCGCCAGCGGTGCGGGGGCCGCAACGAAGGCCTGGTCGCGCGGCGCGAACCGCCAGGTGGTGCCGTTGGGCAGGGCGAACGGGGCGTCGTCGGGGAACAGCCGCAAGACGCCGGGCAGTTCGGCCAGCGGTCGCAGCGCGTAGAGCGACCGGGTCGCGGCCTCTGGCACGAACGGCGTCTGCAGCAGGCGGTCGACGCCGAAGTGCAGCTGCACGGTGCGGCCCGGTCCGGCGTGCTGGTGCGGCAGCCCGGCGACGAACAGCGGTCCGGCCGGGGCCGCGGCGGCCGTCGCCTGCAACTGTTCGTGCAGCCGCGCCGACTCCTGGTCGGCGGCGCGTTGCGCGCTGCGCACTTCGAGCAGCGGCAGCAGCATCGTCACGAACGCGGCGGCCGGCAGGCGCCAGCCGCGCGCGGCCAGCGCCGCGACCAGCGCCAGCGACGGCAGGTAGAAGTAGCGCAGGTTGTGCACGTTGCCCGCGTCGGCGAAGAACCCGACCATCGGCGCGGCGGCGACCAGCAGGGCCAGGCCAGCGCCGAGCAGCAGGCGCGGCCGGGTCAGGGCGCCGAGCAGGGCGAGGCCGACCGGCACGCCGAGCAGCCAGCCGGCCCCGCGGCTGTGGGGAGTGCTGGCCCAACGGCTCGGCCACAGCAGGTCCGTGAGTTGGGCCACGAAGCCCCGCGCGGTGGCGACCGGGTCGAGGCTGCCGGCGAGGTAGCCACCCAGCCGCGACAGGGCGTACCAGCGCCACAGCAGGTAGCCGCCGAACAGCAGCCACAGGCAGAAGGTCTGGGCGGTGGCGAAGCGCAGCCGCGTCGCGAAGGACAGTGCCTGGTCCGGCTGGCTCGCCAAGGCCATGGCCAGCAGGCTCGCCAGCGGCGGCACCACGAACGCCAGCTCCTTGCTGCAGAGGGCGGCGAGCAGCAGCAGCAGCGCGGGCCACCGCGGCGCCGGCTGGCCGGCGCGCTGCCGTTCGCAGTGGCGCGCGACCGCCAACAGGGCGCCCAGGCACCACACGGTGGTGTGGCTGTCGACCCGGCCGACGGCCCAGCCCAGGGCACCGACATGGCTCGGCAGCGCCGACCAGAGCAGGGCTGCGGCGAACGCCGATCGATCCGGCAGGAAGCGCCGCAGCAGCAGCGCGGCGAGCAGTGTCGAGACGGCGTGGGCCAGCACGTTGCTGCAGTGCGACCAGAACGGGTCGGTGCCGGCGAGCTGCTGGTCGAACCAGAAGCTCAGCGTGATCAACGGCCGGAAGAACAGCCAGACGTCGGTGCTGCCGTACTGCGGGCCGGCGAAGTCGGCGAGGGCGCGCGACAGGTCCTGCGCGTAGTGCAGCGCCAGGTAGTCGTCGCTCTGCCAGTACGGTTCGAGCGGCCACCACAGCACCAGCGCCAGGATCGGCAACAGCCAGAAGCGCTTCGGCAGGGGCGGCATGCGCGGCGTCAGAGCAGCACGCCGATCAGTTCGAGTTCGGCGGCCATGCTGCCGTTGCAGAACACCTGGGCCGGCATGCGCGCCATGCGGCGGCCCGAGATGCGCAGGTTGCCGCTGACGAAGTACAGCGTCGCGGGCGGTTCGACCGAACCGCGGAAGCGCACGTTGTCGACGCCGGCGAGGCCGATGAACCGGTCGATGTCCCAGTCGCTGGTCTTCTTGATCAGGAACGACGCCACCTGGGCCGCGCTCTCGATCATCAGCACGCCGGGCATCAGCGGGCGTCCCGGGATGTGGCCGCGGGCCCACCAGGCGTCGCGGTCCCACTTCTTGTAGCCGACCGCCACCTTGTTGACGGGGTCGAGGTGGCAGATGCCGTCGAGCACCTGGAACTCGTGGCGGTGCGGCAGGATGCTGCGCAGTTCTTCTTCGCTGACCACGTCGCGCGACAGGTCGACGGTGGCGAGGTCTAGGATGGCGTTGCCCATGTGCGGCCGGCCAGCCTAGCGATTGCCCGGTCCGAAGGGAATTGCGGGCCCGCGAACGGTCGCCCGGCGGGCGTTGGGCCGTCGATCAGCGCAGCCAGATCAGCTTGATCTCCACCGGATCGTGGGGCTGCCGGTCCTGGATCGTGATGCGCTGCGCGCGCGGCTGGTAGCCGTCCTTCTGGACGTCGATCTGCCGGATGCCGGGCGCCAGGTGCTCGAACCTGGCCCGGCCGCTGACGTCGGTGGTCAGCACGCGTTCGGTCAGTTTCAGCCGTTCGGTGGCGTACACCTTGACGCGGGCGTCTGGCACGCCGTAACCGCGCACGTCGACGGCGCGCACCTCGAGCGGCATGCCTCGCGGCAGCGTGACGGTGTGGCCCTGGCCCTGGATCTGCGTCTGGTAGAGCCGGGCTTCGGCCTGCACGGCGATCGTCGGTGGCGGTTGCAGCAGCACCTGGCCGCCTTGCATCAGCAGCACCTGGTACTCGCCGCCGAGCACGCTCGGGAAGATCGCGCTGCCGTAGCTGTCGGTGCGAGCGTCGTGCCGCGGCCGCCCTTGCGGTTCGCCGACCGGCAGCAGCCGCACGTCGAGGTCGTGGTGCGGCAGGCCGTCCTGGTCGCGCACCAACAGCGTGAACGGGCCCGGGGCCGTCAACTGCAACACGACGTCGTCGGCGAGTGGGTGCTGTTGGTCGATCGTCACCGTGCGGCGGCTGCCGTTGAGGCCCGGGGAGTACAAGGTGACCAGGTACGGATAGCTCGAGAACGGCACGTTGCGCACCTCGAAGGTGGGCGTGCTGCGGCGGTCGAACGCGACCGGGACCATCTGGCTGTGCACGGTGCGCTCGGTGCCGTCCGGGCCGTTGCGCAGCCGCTGTTCCTCGACGACCACCAGCAGCGACTCGATGCGGTCGATCGTGTTGACGGCCATCGAGATGTCGCCGCGGATGATGCCGTTCGTCCAGCCGGTGGTGTCGGGGCGGACTTCGCGCGCAGCGGCGACGGCAGGGCTCGGCGCCACGACCTCGCCGTCGACTCCGGCGGGTGCGGCTGGATCGACCTGGCCGTCGTCTGCACCGGCGCCGTCTGCGGGGTCGGCCGTCGGTCCAGGCGGGGGTGGGGGCGTCAGGCCAGGGCCCTGCAGCAGCACGAGGCCGCCGCCGAGCAGCAACACGGCGAGGACCAGCAGCACCAGGCGATCGCGCGACACCTGCACGAAGACACGATAGTCCACCAGCCGCCCCAGGCAACCAGCGGGCGGGGTGGCGGTGCGATCAAGCTGCGCCGGTGGGGCTCAGGACCACACCCACCGGCGGGTCCGGCGGACGAGGCCAGGCAGGGCCAGGAAGAACAGGCCGGCGAGCAGGAGCAGCAAGGTGTCGGGCAAGGGGTGCATGGCGGCGCGACGGACAGGCTAGGGGCGTCCGTGACGCGTCGGCCAACCGGGTGTGAAGATGTGCGTCAGCGCGGCCCGGCGAGGATCGCGGCCACCAGCTCGGCGGTGGGACGTGTCGCATCCAGCACGAGCCCACGTCGGAGCGGTTCGAGCGTCGCGAACTGGCTGGCCAGCAGCTCGGGCGGGAAGAAGTGCCCAGCGCGGTGCTTCAACCGGGCGGCGGCGGTTGCCTCGTCGATCGCCAGCTGCACGATCCGCAGCTCCGGGCAGGCGGTGCGCAGGCGGTCGCGGTGGCTGCGGCGGAGTGCCGAGCAGGCGACGACCAGCCCGCCGGGCGCCGCGGCGAGCTGGCTGCCGATCGCCGCCAACCATGGCCAGCGGTCGGCGTCGTCGAGCGGTCGTCCGGCGCGCATCTTGGCGACGTTCGCCGGCGGATGCAGGTCGTCGCCGTCGACGAACGGCACCTCCGCGGCCGTCGCCAGGGCTCGGCCGACCGTCGTCTTGCCAGCCCCCGCGACACCCATCAGCAGCCACCGTGGGGCCGTCGCCATGCGGCTCACTCCTTGCCGGTGCGACCCGGATCCAGGGCCTGCATCAGGCGGTCGACGTCGCCCAGGAACCGACCGACGCCGTCGAGGTCGACCGCGGTCGGCAGTGGCGACGCCGACGCGGCGCCGGGCTGCAGCAGCTGGGCGGTCTGCGCCTCGCGCGCACTCTCGCCGAGCAGGCCCTGGCGCTCGAACATCGCCGCGGCCTGCAGGTGGACGTACAGGTCGCCGCGGTGCCGTTCGCGGGCTGCGTTCAGGGCGCTCAGGGCCCCGTCGACGTCGCCGTCGAGCTCGAGCACGCGGGCCTGCAACACGGCGACCCGCGGGTCGTCGAGTTCGGCGGCGGCGAGCACGTCGCTGGCGGCCTGGACCAGCGCGTGACGTTCGTGCCCGTCGATCGGTTCGGCCAGGTCGAGCAGGTGCACGGCGCCCACGGCTCGCGTGTGGGTGCCGGGGTCGAGTCGCAGCAGCTTGGTGAGATCCTGCTGCAGCCGCGCCAGGGCATCGCGCTCGCCGAGCTGGCGCAGGGCTTCGATGCGCAGGTGCAGGATCTCGGTCGTCGGGCCACCGATGCGCTGCTCGGCAGCGTCGAGGTCGGCGATCGCCTCTTCGTAGAGCCGCAAGCGGTGGTGGGCCTTGGCCCGCACCAGCCGGGCGCGGCCGCTGTCGTCGTCGGCGATCGCGTGCGCAGCGGCGGCCACCGCAGCCAGCAACAGCTCGCGGCGTTCGCCGGCCGAACGTTGGCGGTCCTGGTCGTCGCGGTTGGTCGCCGCCAGCGCGACCAGCCGCTCGGCTTCGCCGAGGTGGCGCTCGATCTCGCTGCGGCGACGTTCGTCGCGCCACAGCAGGCCGACGTAGAGCGACACCAGGGCCAGGCCGGCGAGGGCCACCGTCTGCGGGCGACGCCGCACGAAGCGCACCGTTCGCTCGAGCGGCCCGGGGTGGCGCGCCAGCACCCGTTCGCCGCGCAGCAGGCGTTCGAGATCCTCGGCGAACTCCAGCGCCGAGCCGTAGCGGTGCCGGCCGTCGCGGGCCATCGCCTTGGCGAGGATCGCACACAGGGCCGTCGGCAGTTCGCGGCGCAGTCGCTGCGGCGGCGTCGGTTCCTGGTCGAGCACCAGCTTCAACACGCCTTGGGCCGTCGGCGCATCGAACGGCGGCTGGCCGGTCAGCAGGTGGTACAACGTGGCGCCCAGGCTGTACACGTCGGCCAGCGTGCTGGCCTGCGCACTGCCGCCGAGCACCAGCTCGGGTGCCATGTACATCGGCGTGCCGACGATCGCCCCGCTGTCGGTCATCGAACCGGTGCCGGTCTCGCGCGCGAGCCCGAAGTCGGTGATCGCGATGCCGTCGGCCGGTGCGCGGCGCAGCATCAGGTTGCCGGGCTTGACGTCGCGGTGCACGACGCCACGGTCGTGGGCGAAGTGCAGGGCGCGGCCGACGCGGGCCGCGATCTCGACCGCCTGCCGGATCGGCAACGGCCCCACCCGCAGTCGTTCCTGCAACGTGATGCCGTCGACGAACTCCATCGCGAACCAGTGCAGTCGGCCGGCATGACCCTGGTCGTGGAAGGCGACGATGTCGGGATGCTGCACGCGCGCCATCACCCGACCCTCGCGCAGGAAGCGCGCCAGCGCGCGTTCGGTCAAGGTCAGGCTCGGCGGCAGGATCTTCAGCGCGATCCGCTGGCCGGTGGCGAGCACGACGGCTTCGTAGACGATGCCCATCGAGCCCTTGCCGACTTCGCCGCGGATCTCGAATTGCGGCAGGCTCTGGCCGAGGCTCTCCGGCGAGAACGTGTAGAACTCGCGCTGGTCGCCCCACAGGTCGGCTGGCACGCCACGGTCGCCGCGGTCCGCACCCGCGTCGCTCATGGCTCGCGGTTGGCCCGCTCGAGGCGACGCAAGGTCGCCAGCAGGCCGCTCAGGTCGGCGAGGCGGAGCATGTTGGGGCCGTCGCTCGGCGCGTGGTCGGGGTCCTCGTGCACTTCGAGGAACAAACCGTCGAGGTCGCAGGCGACGGCAGC
>DAIMFJ010000133.1:11549-12706 GCA_036724695.1 Planctomycetota bacterium | reverse complement strand
GTGCCCAGCACCCCGGCCTCACAGCGGTTGCGCCGCCAGCTGCCCGACAACCGGCGCAAGCTGGGCAAGGTGCTCTACGAGCTCGGCCGCGGCTTCGTGTTGATGGGGTTGTCACCGGATTTCTCGCGCGAGGTGGCCAAGGAGCCGGTACCGGTTCCCGACATGGCCCAGCGTGGCCGCAACCTGCTCGACGAGGTGACGCGGCAGGCGGCCGGGCAGGATGTCGGCGATTCCCCGTGGGTGCCGGCCAACGAGTTGTTCGACGGCCAACTGCGCACCCCGGCCGAGAACCTGGCCAAGGGCGAACGCCTGCTCGGCGAATGCCTGGCCCTCGACCCCAAACACAGCGAGGCGCGGATCTACCTCGGCCTGGCCCACTACGTGCGCGGCCATCGCAGCCAGGCGCGGCAGCAGTTCACGGTGGTCCTGGCCAGCTCCGACGACCCGTTGTGTCGCGGGTATGCGTTGCTCAATCTCGGCAACATCCACCTCGACGAGGGCGACCACGGCGGGGCCGTGCAGTTGCTCCTCGAACTGGTCCAGTCCGGCATCGTCGCCCAGCAGCCACGCCTGGCGATGAGCTACTTCAACCTCGGTCTGGCCTATGGTCTGCAGGGGCGGTTCGACGATTGCCTGCACTGGTTCGCCCGCCTGCACGACGAAATGCCGCACAAGCACGGGGCGGTGGCTGCCGAGCTGGCCCGCCGCCGAGACTTCGTGCACCTGGTCCGCCATCACCCCGAAGCCAAGGCGGTTGCCGAACGCTTCCCGGGCTGGTTCGCCAGCGGCGATCCTTGAGCTGAGTTGGTAGCAGCCGACTCGACGGGCCACACCCCGGACCGGCGGCCGCACCCCGGACCGGAGAGGCCCCCCGGGTCGGAAGGCGGTTGCGCCGGCCGCAGTGTCCCGGCTAGACTGATGGACGTCACTCCGTCCGCCCCCGAACCCCGATGAAGTCCAAACTGCACTGGCTGTTGGTACTGCTGTTCGCAGTGTGGATCGCCATGCCGTCGCGCGGCGACGAAACGGGCGGCAGTGGCAACGGTGGTGGGACCGGGGTGTGGATCCTGCCGTTCAGTGCCGACATCCACGATCCGTTGGCCGAATCGGCGCAGCCGCGGCTCAGCATCGCGCTGGGCGCCCCGAACCGCGACATC
>DAIMFJ010000133.1:1980-11539 GCA_036724695.1 Planctomycetota bacterium | reverse complement strand
CGATGTTGATGGACGATGGCACCGGGGAAGGTTGTTTCCTGCCGGTCGTCGGTCGCCGGGTCGTGCTGCCGCTCGCCACGCTCCGCGTGTTGTCCTTGGTCCGGGTCGATGCCGACGTGCTCGTCTTCGACGCAGCGCAGCGCGGCTACCGGATCCGCATCGACGTGGCCCAGCTCGATGGCGCCGTGACGGTTCGCGTGTACTGATCCAGGCCGCGGCTGGTTGCGTGGCGTCGGCCGCGAGCGACGCTTCCGCAAGTGGACCCTGGGGCGGCGAGCTCGTTTGGCGCATACTCGGCGCCATGAGTTTCGAGTTCTATCGCCTCGTCCACGTTCTCGGTGCCTTGGCCTTGTTGCTCGGTCTTGGCGGCATGCTTGCCGGCAGCAGGGATGGCGGCAAGGCGCCGGCGATCTACCTGGCGTTGCACGGCATCGGGCTGCTGGCGCTGCTGGTGGCCGGGGTCGGCGTTGCCCACAAGGCTGGCTACGGTTTCCCGGCCTGGATGAGCGCCAAGGTCGGCTGCTGGGTGCTGCTCGCGGCAACCCCGATCCTGCTGAAGAAGGGACTCCTGCCGCGTGCGCTGGCCGTGTTCGTCGTGCTGGGCATCGCCGGTGTGGCGGCCTGGCTGGGTTTGCAGAAGGCGATCTGAGGCGATGGCTCCGACCGGCGAAGTGCTGCTTCTGGGCCCTGGCCCAGAACCAACCAGATTTAAGGTCCGCCAGGACCAAGCTCGCCCGCTGCTCGGTCAACTGGACCCTGAGTTCCTCGCGATCGTCGACCGCGTGCAGGCGGGGCTGCGCCGGCTGTTCGGCGTGGAACACCGCTTCACGTTGCCGCTTGCGGGCACCGGCACGGCCGGCATGGAATGTGTCGTCGCGAACCTGGTGGCGCCGGGCGATCGGGTGGTGGTCGGCGTGCACGGGGTGTTCGGCCAGCGGTTCGCGGAGGCGGCGCGGCGCGCCGGGGGGCAGGTCACCGAGGTGCGCGCCGAGTTCGGTGCCCCGCTGTGCGCCGAGCGGTTCGCAGCGGCTGTCGCGGCCGGGCCCACGCGGCTCGCGGCGGTCGTGCATGCCGAGACCAGCACCGGGGTGTTGACCGATCTGGCACCGTTCGCGGCCATCGCCAGGCAAGCGGATGCCTTGTTCGTCGTCGATTGCGTGACCAGTCTCGCGGGAGTCGAGTTGGCGCTCGGCGCACTTGGCGTGGACGCCGCGTTCGCTGGCACGCAGAAATGCCTGTCGGCGCCCCCGGGACTGGCGCCGGTGACGTTCGGCGAACGGGCCCTGGCGGTGGCCGCGGCCCGGCAGCCGGCACCGCCGTTCTACTTCGACACCCGGTTGCTGACCGGCTACTTCGGCAAGGACCGGGTGTACCACCACACGGCGCCAGTCAGTCTGATCTACGCGCTTGCCGCGGCGCTCGACGAAGTCGAGCAGGAAGGCCTGGCGGCGCGGGCGGCCCGCCACCGTGCGGTGGCGAGTGCGTTGCGGGCGGCGCTGCCGCACCTCGGACTGCACGCCCTGGTGCCGGTCGAGCACGCGACGCCGATGCTGACCACGGTGCAGTACCCCGGCGGTGTCGACGACGCTGCGTTCCGACGCCGCTTGCGCGAGATGCACCGCATCGAGGTGGGGGCTGGGCTCGGCCCGTTGGCGGGGCGCGTGTTCCGGATCGGCACGATGGGTCACGGCGCGACGCTCGGCAACGTCGAGCGCGTCGTCGCCGCGATCGGCGAGGCCCTGGCCGCGCAAGGTGTGCGGGTCGACACAGCTGCTGCTTTGCTGGCTGCGCGCCGCGCGTAGAATCCCGGCCACATTCCATGGACGAAGCCACGCTCCGCGCCACCTTCCTGTCGAGCATCGAGACCAAGCAGCGGTTCGTCGCCAGTGCGCTGCCGGCCCTGCAGCGACTCTGCGAACTGGCGGTCGCGACGCTGCGCGGCGGCGGCAAGATCCTGCTGTGTGGCAATGGCGGGTCGTCGTGCGACGCGGCGCACGCCGCCGGCGAACTGGTCGGCTGGTTCGAGCAGAAGCAGCGGCGCGCCTACGCGGCGATCGCGCTCGGCCAACAGGTGCCGACCTTGACCGCGATCGGCAACGACGCCGGCTACGAGCACGTGTTCGCCCGCGAGGTCGAGGCGATCGGCAGGCCCGGCGACCTGCTGATCGGGTTCTCGACCTCCGGCGGCAGCAAGAACGTCGTGCTGGCGCTGCAGCAGGCCAGGCGCATGGGGTTGGCGACCGCCGTGCTGTGCGGCGAGAAGCGCGGCGCGACGCTCGACCATGCCGATGTCGCCGTGCAGGTGCCGTCGACCAACACGGCGCGGATCCAGGAGTGTCACCTGGTCTGCGTGCACGCGCTGTGCGCGGCCGTCGAGACGAGCCTCGGCGCCTGAACGAGGAACTCCTCGAAGGCCAGGATCGTGCCGGGGCTCTGGCCGGGCTGGCGAGACCGATCAGCGGCCCTGCAGCGGATTCTGCATCGGTGGCGAACCGGGCTTCTCGGTGAAGCGCCACGCCGTGCACCAGACGCCAGGGTGCCCCGCCAACGGGGCCAAGGGGCCGTTCGGTTGGTCGCTGGTGATCGTCGCCTGGGCCGCGGCGCGCAGCATCGGCAGTGGGAACTCGCTGCTCAGCGGCGGGCCCAGCGGCTCCTCGCCGACCTTCGGCTTGGTGACCAGCATGGTGCGGTCGGTGAGCACGGAGTTGGTCCAGCGGCGCAGTCTGGGCAGTGCCTCTTCGAGTGCCGGGATCGGCGACGCGCTGGCCAGTACCAGCACCGTGGTCGTGCCGCGCAGCTCGCTGCGCGTGGTCCACGCCAGTTCGCGCGCGTCGACCTTGCCGGGCAGGCCGGCCCGCTCGCTGGTGAGCGGCTGGGCGAGGTCGCTGCGCAGGTCCGGGCTCGGCCAGAGGACCACGGTGCCGTCGACGACGTTGTGGCTGAGCACGTACCAATAGGTGCCGATCGCCCCGTACACCTCGAGCCGGTAGGCCGATTCGCCCGGCAGTTCCTCGTAGTTGCGAGCCGGACGGACCGCGGCGCCGCTGCCGAGCTGGAACGTGGCGGCCGGCGTCGGCGCCGCGGGGGTCTGCCACCAGTAGCTGGCGAGCACCGCCACGCCGGCGGCGAGCAACAGCGGCCGGGCCCAACGGCGCTGGCTCATCGCTTGGACTCCTGCGGCCGCCGGTGCACCAGCTGCGGGGTGGCCTGGTCGGTCGGCATCACGACGATCGTGTCGAGGTTGACGTGCGGCGGCCGGTCGACCGCGAACAGCACGCACTCGGCGACGTCGTGGGCGGTCAGCGGGACCACACCAGCGTAGACCTTGGCCGCCCGCTCGTCGTCGCCGCGAAAGCGGACCAGCGAGAACTCGGTCTCGACCATGCCGGGGTCGACGCTGGTGGCGCGGATCCCGGTGCCGAGCGTCTCCATGCGGATCGCTTCGCAGATCGGCTGCAGGGCTCGCTTGGTGCCGCAGTAGACGCCGCCGCCCGCATAGGCCTTGTGGCCGGCGATCGAACCGATCACGACGACGTGGCCGCTGCGGCGCTCGATCATGCCGGGTAGGACGCGCCGGGTGACCTCGAGCAGGCCGATCAGGTTGGTCTCGATCATCTCGCGCCACGCCTCGCCGGTGCCGTCGGCGATCTTCTCGACGTCGCGCGCGAGCCCGGCGTTGTTGATCAGCACGTCGATCGGGCCGTGGTGGCGTTCGGCCGCCAGCAGGAACGCCGCGACGCTCGCCGGCGAGGTGACGTCGAGTGCGTGGCAGAAGGCACCGGGCAATCCGCTGCCCAGGCGGTCGATGCGACGGGCGCCGAGCGACAGCCGGTCGCCGCGGGCTGCGAACGCGGCGGCACAGGCGGCGCCGATGCCCGAACTGGCGCCGGTGACGAGGACGTGGCGGCTCATGCCGGCACGATAGGCACCCCGACCGTCGCCTACCACAAGGCGATTGCGATCTGCCAGAGTTGCTCGAGCAGGGTCAACACCGCGATCACGACGACCACGCGGGCGATCGCCGCGCTGCCCTTGGCGACGCTCCAGTGGGACGCGAGGTAACTGCCGACCGCGGCTCCGGCCGCCAGCACCAGGGCCGGTGCCCAGACGATGTTGCCGTGCCACGCGAACGTGCCGACGCTCGCCAGCGCGGTGGTGATCACGACCGTGCTCTTCGCCATGTTCACCGCGATCAGGTCCCGTCGGTAGGCGCTGGCCAGCACCAGGGTGGCGACCAGGCCGGTGCCGATCTGCGCGAACCCCATGTGCAAGCCGATCAGGAAGCAGCCGAGGGCTGCCAGCCAGGCCGGGCGTGGGGCTGGTTCGGACGGTGGGGCTGGCTTCAGCTGTTGGCGCAGCAGCAGGACCAGCATCGCGGCGAGGTAGCTGCGGAAGGCCAGGTCGGGCAACTCCAGGGCCAGGGCGCTGCCCAGCAGCGAGCCAGGCACGGCGAGCAGGCCCTGCAGCCAGGCGCGCGGGGGCGGCCGCCGTCCGGCGCGCAGGAAACCCAGGAACGAGAACGTGCCGATCGCGACTGCCGCCACCCGCGAACTGGCGTTGGCCAGCGGCAGCGGCATGCCGTGCAGGTGCACGAACGCGAGCAGCGCCAGCACGCCGGCTCCGCCGGCGACGTTGTTGATGGCGCCCATCGCGACGCCGGCGAGCGCGGTCAGCGCGAGGACGAGGATCTCCAAGGGGTCTCGGCAGCAGGGGGACCGGCTGGGTCGGTCCCGGGTCAGGCGATGGGCGGACGCCGCGAAGCGAACTCAGAGCCTGAGGGGGAAACCTCGCGAAGGCTCTGCGCGGCCCGACGGCGGCCGCCACTCGGCAATCCAAGAGGCCGTACAATGATTTCTTCTCGGCCTCTCAGCCGAGCAGGTCCTTGACCATCTCGCGTTCTTCGCAGAGTTCCTTCCAGGTCACGGCGGCCTTCTGCTTGCTGAAGTCGTTCATCGCCAGGCCCGGCACGATCCGCCAGTTGCCCTTGCCGTCGGTGGTGCACGGGAAACCGCTGATGATGCCTTCGGGCGTGCCGTAGCTGCCGTCGCTGAGCACGCACAGCGCGGCTGGGTCGTCGGCGCCGACGCCCGTGTACAGCGTCTTCAGGAACGGACCCTGCAGCCAGGCGTCATCGCCGATCGCCTTGGCGGCCGGCACGCCGTCGATCGTCGCGTGGTGCCAATCCGGGTACTGCGTGTTGCTGTGGTTGCCCCAGATGGTGACGTTCTTGACCGTCGACCAGTGCTTGCCGGCCTTGTTGGCGAGCTGGGCCTTGGCACGGTTCTGGTCGAGGCGGGTCATCGCCGTGAAGCGTTCGCGCGGCACGCCCTTGGCATTGTGCATCGCGATCAGGCAGTTGGTGTTGCACGGGTTGCCGACCACCACGACGCGCACGTCCGGGCCGGCGACCTCGGCGATGGCGCGGCCCTGGCCGACGAAGATCTTGCCGTTCTCCTGCAGCAGGTCCTTGCGCTCCATGCCCGGGCCGCGCGGCTTGCTGCCGACCAGCAGGCACAGGTCGGTGCCCTGGAAGGCGACCTTGGGGTCGTCGCTGCAGGTGATGCTCTGCAGCAGCGGGAACGCACAGTCCTCGAGCTCCATGCGCACGCCGGCCAGGGCCGGCAGCACGGGCGTCACCTCCAGCAGTTGGAGCGCGACCTTGACGTTCGGGCCGAAGATGCCGCCGCTGGCGATCATCGGCAGCAGGGAGTAACCGATCTGACCGGCTGCACCGGTCACCGCAACACGCTTCACAGTGCTCATCGCGCCGATTCCAGCGGATGCCGGGCCGGTGTTCCAGAGGTTGGCGGAAGATCCGGTCGCCCCCCGGCTGGTCGTCGGCGGTCAGTCCTCCCCGACCGCGACGATCTTGCGCTCGACGACCGGGGCCAGTTCCTCCTGGTGCACCCGCGCGAACTCGGGGTGGCGCAGGAAGATGTCGCAGGCGGTGCGGTCGGTGAACGCGGCGAACAGCACCAGGTTGAAGCCGTGGCTCTCGCCGGCGACGTTGTGGGTGACGACGAAGTGCTCGACGCCGGGCAGCGTCTCCACCAGCGACTGCAACGATTCGCGCGCCGTGCGCACCTGGCCGAGGGCAACGCCGGGGCGCAGCGCGTAGAGGATCGTGCAGAACAGCATGCCGGCATCGTCGGGGGCGCCGGCGCGCGCCGCAAGCGCGCGCTGCGGCCGGGCGCTACGGGCGCTCACCAGGCCCGGTGACCGGGCCTGGCACCCCGACGGCTCCCCGTCAGGGCTTCTTGGCGCGCACGCGCAGCGGGCGGCGCTGGTCTTCTTCTTCGCCGATCGGGTGGCCGTGGCCGACCGCGGCTTCGCCTTCCTGCCAGCAGAAGACGACCTCGTGCAGCGTGGCCGTGCGCTCGCCGGACGACTTGCCGTTCGTCCCGGCGACCCCTGGGATGTGGATCGTCAGCGGGTTCGTGCGCAGCACCGTCATGCCGAGTTCTTCGAACTCGTGGCGGCAGCGCGGGCGTCCAGCTCGGCGAGTTCGTCGCGGAGCCCCTCGGGGGTTTGGGCGCCCTCGAGCAGCTCGCGCTGGCGCCGGAGCGCCCGTCGTTCGCTGCGGCGTTCTGCCAATTCGGCGGCGATCGCTCGGACGAGCGGCAGCGCCTGGTTGGCTTCGGCCAAGGTGTAGGTGCGCTTCATGGTCGGAGACCTCGTTGCCACGGAGCCCCTGGAAACTGTCGCTTCCACCGGAGAAGGACTAAGTTTCCTGCAGCTCCTGCCACAAGTAGTGTGACGAGGGCCGGCGGTTACCAAGCCGAGCACGGACAAAAGCATGACCGAACGTGATGTGATGGAATTCGACGTCGTGATCGTCGGCGGCGGCCCGGCGGGCCTGTGCACGGCGATCCACCTGGCGCAGTCGATCGAACGGCACAACGCCGAAGTCGAGCGCACCGGCCAAGGCGAACGGCTGGCGCCCGAGATCTGCCTGATCGAAAAAGCGGCCGAGATCGGCGCCCATTCGATCTCCGGGGCGGTCCTCGACCCCAAGGCGCTCGACCAGCTGTTGCCCGGCTGGCGCACGATGGAGCCGAAGGCGCCGGTCGAGGCCGAGGTCCACGACGACTACGTGCTGTGGCTTGGCGAGAAGAGCGGCTTCAAGCTGCCGATCACCCCGCCGCCATTGCGCAACCACGGCAACTACGTGGTCTCCCTGAACAAACTGGTGCGCTGGCTCGGCGCGATCGCCGAGCAGAAGGGCATCCAGATCTTCCCCGGCTTCCCTGGCGCCGTGCTGCAGCGCGACGGCCAGCGGGTCACCGGTGTGCAGCTTGCCGACTCGGGCGTCGACAAACACGGCCAGCCGAAGGGCAACTTCCAGGCTGGTGGCATCCTGGCCGCGAAGCTGGTCGTGCTCGCCGAGGGCAGCCGCGGCTCGATGACCAAGCAGCTGATCACCGACCTGTCGCTGCAGGGCCAGAATCCGCAGGTCTACGGCATCGGCGTCAAGGAGGTCTGGGAGGTGCCCAAGGGCCAGTGTGCGCCCGGCCTGGTCGTGCACACGATGGGCTACCCGCTCGACAGCCGGACGTTCGGCGGCGGCTGGATCTACGGGATGGGCGAGACCGAGGGCGGCAAGAACCTCGTCTCGGTCGGTCTGGTGGTGGGGCTCGACTACCAGGATCCGACGCTGGATGCGCACCGGCAGCTGCAGCGGATGAAGTTGCACCCCAAGGTCGCCCCGTTCCTGCGCGGCGGCAAGATGCTCCACTACGGCGCCAAATCGCTGCCGGAGGGTGGGCTCTACTCGATGCCCAGGCACCATGGCGACGGCTTCGTGATCGTCGGGGACAGTGCCGGGCTGATGAACAGCATGCGCCTCAAGGGCATCCACCTGGCGATGCGCAGCGGCATGCTGGCTGCGGAGACGGCCCTGGCCTGCTTGCAGAAGGGCGACTTCTCGGCGGTGGCGACCGCGCAGTACGCCACCGCGCTGCAGCAGGACTGGGTGCACGACGAACTCTGGCAGTGCCGCAACTTCCACCAGGGCTTCCACGGTGGGCGCCTCGCCGGCCTGGTCAACGCCGGCTTCGCGCAACTGTTCGGCGGCAAGGGCACGCTGTGGCGCGACGGTCTCAAGAGCCACGCCGGCCACACCTACATGCAGAAGCTGCCGACCTACTTCGGCGGCAAAGGCAAGCCCCAGCTCGACAAGCTGCCAGAGGACGGCGTGCTGACGTTCGACAAACTGACCTCGGTGTACAGCTCCGGCACGATCCACGAAGAGGACCAGCCGTGCCATCTGGTCGTCACGCAGCCCGACCTCTGCTCGACCCGTTGTGTCGAGGAGTTCGGCAACCCGTGCCAGCACTTCTGCCCGGCGGCCGTCTACGAGATGGAACCGAAGGCCGGCACCCGGCACGGCGTCGACTTGAAGATCAACGCCAGCAACTGCGTGCACTGCAAGACCTGCGACATCATGGATCCGTACCAGGTCATCAACTGGGTCACGCCCGAAGGTGGTGGCGGCCCGAACTACCAGAACCTGTAGTCCAGGTTCGGCCCCAAGACGCCACGAGCCGCCAGGGCATCGCCCGGGCGGCTCGTGTCGTCTGGTGCAGTCGACAGCGACCGCGGCGACGCCTTTCAGTTGACGTCGATCGTCAGGCGCAGCGCGCGGGAAGTCAGTGCGCCGGTCGGGTTGACACCCGGCGCCAGCACCGCACCCTGCGTGACGACGACGATGCCGGCGAACGCCGGGCTGCTGGGCAGCGCGAAGCCGGTGCTGCCGGTCGTGCCCGACGCGATCCAAACCTGCGACGCGTCGATCGTGCCGTACTGCGAGCAGCCGGGCATGCCGAGCGGGGTCAGGTCGACCGGGAACGGCAGTTCGGTCAGGCCGAACAGCGTCGCGCCGACCTGCGCGCCCGCCGGGACGTTCAGCGTGTCGAGGGTGATCGAGGTGCCGATCACCGGACGCCCGCTGGCGGTGTGGCCGAGGGCCGGGCGATCGGTCGAACCCGTCACCAGGACGGTGATCGCCGACAGGTCGGTCTGGCCGGGGTCGGCGGCGTTGACGCCGCCGCTGTAGCCGACCGCGCCGGCCGTCGCGGCGACGTTGCCGTAGCGCAGCTCGATGGTGCCGTTCTGGTTGAACACGTACTGGAAGTCGTTCGGGCTGGTCGTGCCGTAGTCCGGAACCCCCGTGAACGTCACGTAGGCGACGCCGTTGATCGGGTCGCTGTCGAACTGCACCGTGCCGCCGGCGGCGGGGTTGAGGTCGCGCCACTTCGCGGCGATGCAGGGGCTGCCGCCGTTGAAGAACAGCGTCGACACGAACGAGCAGCAACCGTTGGTGGCGTTGTTGCCGAGGTGCACGAAGCCGTTGCTGCTGACGTAGATGTCGGTCGTGGTGCCACCGTTGTACGGCAGCGTCCAACCCAGCGAGAACGGGATGACGACGTCGTCACCCATCGTGACCGGCGCCGAGGTCTGCGGCGCGATCGGCGTCGTACCGGGCAGCACGGCGTAGCCGTTGCCGATGAAGTTCATCGTCAGGCTGGTGTTCGACAGGTCGAACGCGGCCATGTTCTCG
>DAIMFJ010000133.1:0-1970 GCA_036724695.1 Planctomycetota bacterium | reverse complement strand
CTCGTAGAACGACGAGTACTCGTTGCCGCAGCCGGTCCCGAACGGGATCACCGTCGCAAAGCCGCTCGCGCCGCCGATGTACACGTCGACGCGCGACAGCGCGCCGGCGGGCTCTTCCCAGCACGGCTGGTTGCCACCGTTGGCGGCGATGCCGGACTGCGTGCCGAAGCGGGTCAGCGTGGTCGGGATGCCGAGGATCGAACTCTGGAACGGGCCCGCGGGCGTGCCGTAGCTGTTGTAGGAGGTCGCCGAGCCTTGCGAGTTGTTGCACGCGCCGAGGATGCCGATGTAGTCGCCAGGGGCGACCGCGATCGAGCACGGGATGATCTGGCCGGCGGGCGTCGTGTTGTCGTAGAACAACTGGGTGCCGACGACCGTGCCCGGGTACGCCGGGGGCGGCGACGCGCCGAGGTTGATGACCTCGACGACCTGGTTGGGCTGGGCGGCTTCGTTCGGCACCTGCAAGCCGGTGATCACGAAACCGACCGGCGCCTGGAACCAGAAACCACGCGTCAGCGTGCTGGTGAAGGTGTTGCCGAAGGCTGGGATTGGGATCTGCTGGGCCAGCGCGGAGCCGGCGAGCAACAGCGTGGAGAGCACTGCAAGTTTACGCATGGGAGTAAGAGAGGGCGGGGCAGGGAAGCCAGATGCCCTGTCGCTGGGACGCACTGCCGCACCGGAAGGTTCCGTGCCTGACGAATTGGCACATTCCGCGGCAGCGGCGCGGGGGCGTTCAGCGCAGGCCTTCGAGGCGCGTGCGATGGACCAGGAACTCGGCCGCCCCGGCGGTACCAGCCTGGCGGCGCAGCGCGTCGTCCAGCTCCAGCCGCTCGGCCGCCGACAGCCCGAGGGCCGGCGCCAGCAGATCGACGAAATCCGGCGCCGACGGCACGTGGATCAGGTGCGAGCCGAGCAAACCTCGCACCCGCCGCAGGCCGGCATTGCGCAACGCATCGGCCAGGACGTCGTCGGCGGGCCCCGCGAAGTTGGCGAGCCGCGACTCCGGCCAGCCGAGTTCGCCGGCCGCCTTCTGTACTTGCGGCAGCATGCGCGGGGCCGGCAGGTCGATGGCCAGACGACCACCGGGTCGCAGGTTGCGCCGCGGCAGTTCGGCATAGGCGCCGAGCGGCAGGTGCGGGTCGGCGAGCGGGGCACAGACCAGCGCGTCGAACGTCCCGAAGCGTTCGGTGCCGACGACGCGGTTGCCGAGCACCTCGACGTTGCCGAGCCCGAGCGCGGCCACCTCCTCGGCGATCGCCAGATCCGGCTGCACGATCGTGACCTTGCCGTCCTTGCCGACCAGCTGGGCGAGGGCGCCGGTCTGCTGGGTGTCCGCGAACAGGGCCAGCACACGATCCTGGCGGCGCAGCTGGGCCAGTTCGAGGGCATCGGCGAACCAGGGTTGCCCCGGCGCGAACAACATGCCTGCAGCGTACGCGCGGCGGGCTCCGCTCGCTACCGTGGCGCAGCATGGTGATGCTCGACCACGAACTGCCGCCACTGCCGGACGACCTGGTCTGGCTCGATCGCCCGCCAGTCGATCTGCCGGCCGCCGCCCGCGGGCAGGTGCTGGTCCTGCTGGCGTGGCGGCTCGGCTGCCTGCACTGCCGGCTGGCCCTCGACGAACTGGCGCGGCTCGCCGGGCGCCTGCCGGGGCGCCTGGTCGTCGTCGCCGTGCACGTGCCGGCGACCGCTGCCGAACGCGATCCGGCGCGGCTGCGGCGGATCGTCGCCGACCGGCCCGTGCTGGTCGCGGTCGACGACTCCGGGTCGTTCCGCCGCCGGTTCGGTCTGGAGCAGCTACCGTGGCTCGCGCTGGTCGATGCGGCGGGCTTCGTCCGAGCGGAGGGCTTCGGCGAGCCGCGCCGCGCGGCCTTCGGCGACGCCGTCAACCGCCTGGTCCGCGAAGCCTCGGCGAGCGGCCGCGAAGCGCGGCTGCCGCTGCTGCCGTTGGCGGCACCGCCGGCGCG
>DAIMFJ010000132.1:649-12713 GCA_036724695.1 Planctomycetota bacterium | reverse complement strand
GGTCTCGTCGCGCAGCGCTGCGAGTTCGGGAGTCAGGTTGCCCATGGGAACCTACCGTCCACCACCGAGGAACTGCCGGATGCTCGGCAGGATGCCGTCGCGGTCCTGGATGTCACTGGTCACCACCCGATCCTCGCCGCGGAACGCCAGATCGAGGTCCTTCTTGAACTGCCCGCTGCCATACGCGCTCTTCACCTGCCCGTAGCAGAACTGGTTGCTGAGCGGCAACAGCCCGTCGCGCAGCAGCGACACGCAGTGCTCGGTGTCGCGCGCACTCCAGTTGTCGCCGTCGCTGAAGTGGAACGGATAGACGTTCCACTCCGCCGCCGGGTACTGGTCGCGCAGCAACTGCAGGCACAGCTCGTACGCCGAACTGATCTTGGTGCCGCCACTCTCGCGCAGATGGAAGAACGTGTGCTGGTCGACCTCGCGCGCCACCGCGTCGTGCACGAGGTAGTGCACCTTGAGGTTCTGGTACTGGTGCCGCAGCCAGGTGTCTATCCAGAACGCCTGGATGCGCACGATCTCCTTCTGCTCGCGGCCCATCGAGCCCGACACGTCCATCATGTAGACGATCACCGCACTGGCCTGCGGCAGCTCGCGCGGCTGCAGGGCCCGGAAGCGCAGGTCGTCGCGGATCGGGATCACCACCGGATGGTCGGGGTCGTAGGTGCCCGAGGCGATCTGGCGCTTGAGCGCCTCCCGGAACGAGCGTTTGAAGTGGCGCAGCGACATCGGCCCGTTGCGGGAGATGCCGGTGTAGCGGCCCTTCTGGGCGCGCAGGTGCTGCCGCCCCTTGGGCTCGATGTTCGGCAGCTCGAGCTCCTCGCCGAGGATCTTCGCGAGTTCCTCGAGCGACACGTCGACCTCGAGGCTGTGTTCGCCGGCTTCTTCGCCCGGCTGGCCGCCCCCTTCCTGGCCCGGCACCGGCTGGCCGGCTTCGCCCTCGCCCTGGCCGACGCCCTGCTTCTGGTTGCTGCCGAAGCGGAAGCGCGGCAGCGAGATCTGCGGCAAGGGGATCTTGACGAAACGATCGCCCTGCTTGCCGATCAGCTCGCCCGAGCTGACGAAGCGCTTCAAGTCCTGCTTGACCTTGCCGCGCACGATCTGGCGGAAGCGCGTGTGGTCCTGGTCGATGCGGCGCACGGTCACTCCTTGGTGTCGCCGCGCGCGAAGATCGACGCGACGTAGTTCAGCACGTCGGTGGCGCTGATCTCGTCGTAGCCGAAGTCGCGCATCAGGCGGCCCTTGACGACCTCGATCTTCTCCTGGGTGTCCTTGTCGACCACCGTGGAGACCAGGCTGGTCAGCTTGATCGAGTCCTTCTGGTCCTCGAACAGCTTCAGTTCCAGCGCGCGGTGCAGGCGTTCGTTGGTCTTGTAGTTGAACGTGCGGCCCTCGACGGCCAGGGCGCCGATGTAGTTCATGATCTCGCGCCGGAAGTCGTCCTTGCGCGCCTCGGGGATGTCGATCTTGTCCTCGATGCTGCGCATCAGGCGCTCGTCGGGCTCCTCGTCGCGGCCGGTGTACGGGTTCTTGACCTTCTCGTTCTGCGTGTAGGCCTTGACGTTGTCGATGTAGTTGCCGCACAGCCGCGCGATCGCCTCCTCGTCGGCGGAGATCGCCCGCTGCACCTCGTTCTTGATGATCTCCTCGTACTCCTCGCGCACCACCAGGAGCAGGTCCTTGTAGCGCTTCTTGGTCTCCGGGTCGGAGATCAGGCTGTGGTGGTCGAGGCCCTCCTCGAGCTCGTTCATGATCATGAACGGGTTGATGCAGGGCATGTCGCGCACCAGCACGTTGCTGATCTTGTCCTGGATGTAACGCGGGCTGATGCCGCTCAGCCCCTCGCGCGGCGCCTCGTCGCGCAGTTCGCGGAGGTTGTCGCGCGTGTAGCCGGGCAACGACTTGCCGTTGTAGAGCTTCAGCTTCTGCAGCAGCGAGAGGTTGGCCTTCTTGGGGTCCTCCAGCCGCGTCAGGATCGCCCACATCGCGGCGATCTCGAGCGTGTGCGGGGCGATGTGCTTGCCCGGCACGTTCTTCTTGCCGAAGTCCTTCTGGTAGATCTTGACCTCGTTCTGCAGGCGCAGGTTGTACGGCACGTCGATCTTGATCGTGCGGTCGCGGAACGCCTCCATCAGCTCGTTGCTCTGCAGCCGGTTGTACTCGGGCTCGTTGGTGTGCCCTAGGATCACCTCGTCGATGTCGGTCTGCGCGAACTTCTTCGGCTTGATCTTGTGCTCCTGGCTGGCCGTCAGCAGGTCGTACAGGAACGCGACGTCGAGCTTGAGCACCTCGATGAACTCGATGATGCCGCGGTTGGCGACGCAGAACTCGCCGTCGAAGTTGAACGCACGCGGATCGCTGTCGGTGCCGAGTTCGGCGATCTTGCGGTAGTTGATGTCGCCGGTCAGCTCGGTCGAGTCCTGGTTCTTCTCGTCCTTGGGCATGAACGTGCCGATGCCGACGCGGTCCTTCTCGCTGATCAGCAAGCGGCGCACGACGACGTGCTCGAGCACCTTGGTCAGGTCGCCGGCGTGCCGCTGCAGCAGCATCTCCAGGTAGAACCGCGACACCGGCGACAGGTCGAGGTCGGCGCGCAGCTTGTAGCTGCCGGTGAACTTCTTCTGCAGCTTCTCGAGCACCTTGGCGCGCACCGGCGGGGGCAGCAGCAGCAAGGGCTCTTCGTTCATCGGCGACGGGATGTCCTGGCCGTCGATGCGCCACGAGAACGTGTACAGCGCCCCCTCGGGCTTCCTGCTGTACTCCTCGAGACCCTTCTTGAGCAGGCGCACGATCGTCGACTTGCTCGAGCCGACCGGACCGTGCAGCAGCAGCACGCGCCGCTCGGGACCGAAGCCGTGCGCGGCGGCCTTGAACACGCTCATCAGGTTGCCGAGCGAGCGCTCCAGCCCGAACACCCCGTCCTTGCCGTCCTCGAGCACGTCGGAGAAGAAGCGGTAGCGCGGCACCTTCTCCTTGTCGATCTCGATCTCGTCGACGCCGTAGCTCAGCACCATGTCGTACAGCCGCTGGTGGGCCGTGCGCACGACGTGCGGACTCTGCTCGGCGAGGGCCAGGTACTCCGCGAACGAGCCCTGCCAATGCTCGGCGCGGTACTTGGAGAGGTCGAGCGAATCGCGGATCAGGCCCTGCAGATCGATTTCGGTCATGTCCTACGCCCTCTGGGTTCGGGCGGCGCGGACCGCGCACCGCCGGTCACCGTGTCGTCGATGGTATCGTCTCTATCGTCCGATGGCATGAGGGTTTCCATGCCGGAACGCCAACGGCGAAAATTCCGCGCCGAACCCGCCTTGGTGCTAACCTGGAGGCCATGCCGCGCACCCCCCGTTCCCTGTCCACCACCTTCCTGCTGCCGCTGCTCGCGCTCGCCGCGTGTGGCGGCGAGAGCCAGAGCACCGGCCCGATCGACGGCCAGCGGGCGATGGCCCACGTCGAGAAGCTGGTCGGCTTCGGGCCGCGCCCGTTCGGTTCGGAGGCGCTCGGCAAGGCGACCGACTACCTGGAGGGCGAACTGAAGGCGATGGGCCTGTCGCCCAAGCGCCACGAGGAGATGCACGAGACCGAGAAGCGGCTGATCCGCAACCTGTACGTGCAGATCGACGGCGAGGACCCCGAGAAGGGCCCGATCCTGATCTACGGGGCCCACTACGACACCAAACTGACCGACGGCCACGGCGACGCCGCACACAACTTCCCATTCGTCGGCGCGATCGACGGCGGCGGCGGCCCGGCGGTGCTGCTCGAGATGGCGCGCGAGCTGAAGTCGCGGCCGCAGAAGCCCAAGGTCAACGTCTGGCTGTACTTCATCGACGCCGAGGAGTCTCTCGACTTCGTCTGGAACGACAACCGGGCCCTGCTCGGCAGCAAGGCGTTCTGCAAGATGCTCGCCACGACGCCCAGCCGCGAACAGTCGATCCTGCGCCGCGTCAAGGCGTTCGTGCTGCTCGACCTGATCGGCAGCAAGAACTTCAAGATCGACCGCGACGGCAACTCCAACACGCGGCTCCAGGAGATCTTCGAACGCGCCGGCGCGGCGATCGGCTGCGCCGACCGCATGTACGAGTTCCCGACCAAGGACGAGCTGGCCTTCTACCAGAGCCGCGGCATCAAGTGGGGCACCAAGGACGACCACGAGACGTTCCTCGGCTACGGCATCCCGTCGGTGCTGCTGATCGACTTCGCGCGGCGCATCCCGCCCCACCTCCAACAACTGCAGGCCGGCCAGCAGCCCGAGCGCGACGCGCGCTTCGAACAATGGTGGCACACGCCCGACGACACGCTCGAGGCGATGGATCCCAAGGCGCTGGCGTTCGCCGGCAACCTGGCGCTGGCGGCGCTGCCCGACCTCGAGAACTTCTGCCTCGGCAAGAAGTGAGCACCCGCGCCGTGAGCACCTCGATGGTCCGCAGCGGCGCGTGGCGCCGCCTGCTGTCGACCGGCCTGACCGTCGTCGGGTTGGGCGCGTGTCTCGGCGTCGGCCTGCAACAGGGCAGCGACGCCGCCGCCACGACCAGCCAGCCACCGGGCCACGAACGTTCGACCCAGGACCCGATCGACCGGCGCGACGTGCTGCCGATGCCGGCGGTGCGTGCACCTGCCGACCTCGGCGAACGCGCGTTCGCGCACGCGCGACGGCTGGTCGGGTTCGGGCCGCGCTACAGCGGCACGCCGGGCTGGACGCAGCAACTCGACTACGTCCAGGGCGAGCTCGAGGCCCTCGGCCTGCAGGTCGTGCGCGACACCTGGACCGACCGCAAGGAACTGAAGACCTTCACCAACCTGTCGGCGCGGCTGCCCGGTCGCCGCCCGGACCGCATCCTGCTGGCGTGCCACCACGACACCAAGTGCACGACCGGCCATCCGGACCCGGCCCACAACTTCCACTTCGTCGGTGCCAACGACGGCGCCAGCGGCGTGGCGCTGCTGCTGGCGCTGGCGCCGGTGCTGCTGGCGACGCCGCGCGACGCGACGCTCGAGCTGGTGTTCTTCGACGGCGAGGAGAGCCTCGACTGGCAGTGGAACGACGCCGCCCGGGCCCTGTTCGGCAGCCGCCGCTACGTCAAGCGCCACCGCGAGGCCGAGGTGCTCGGCACCACCACGCCGATCCGCGCCTTGGTGCTGCTCGACATGGTCGGCCGCGCCGACCTGCACATCCAGGAAGAGCTGTTCTCGACGGCGACGCTGCGCCGCATCACCTGGAGCGCCGCGGTCGCCTGTGGCCACCAGCAGTCGTTCTACCGCCGCGCCGAGGCCGCCAGCGACGACCACGTGCCGTTCCTCGACTTCGGCATCCCCGCGGTCGACCTGATCGACCTGAACGGCAATCCGCACTGGCACACCAAGGACGACACGCTCGAGAACATGGCCCCGGCGAGCCTGCAGAAGGTCGCCGACGTCGTGCTGACGATGCTGCCGACGGTCGAACGCACCTACCTGCCAAGGCGCGAGTGAGCGGCGCGTTGCGCCCCACCGACCGCCCCGCTGCCCGCCCCACGGCCCCCGATCCCATGCCCACCGTCCTGCGTTCTGGCCGCACCATCCACTACAGCCGCGACGGCGATGGCCCCGGCGTCGTGCTGATCCCGGGCCTCGGTTCCGGCGCCCGGCTGTTCGGCACGCTGCCGCGGCGCTTCGCCCGCAGTGGCTTCACCTGTGCGGCGGTCGATCCGGTCGGGCTGCCGCCGTCGAGCGAGCTGCCCAACGGCGAGTACGACTTCGCCGCCGCGGCGGACGACGTGCTGGCCGTGGCCCGCGAACTGCCGCCGCCGGTGACCCTGGTCGGCACGTCGTTGGGTGGCAAGGTGGCGTTGACCGCGGCGGCGCGCGGCGGCGACGCGGCCGCCGGATTGGTGCTGCTGTGCAGTTCGGCACTGCAGACGGCGCGCAGCCGGCGGGTCTACCGTTGGTTCGAGCTGCTCTGCACCGAGGTCGACGGCCGCTGGCTCGGCGACCTTACCGCGCCGTTCCTGTTCGGCGAGACGTTCCACGCCCAGCGCAAGGGCGTCGTCGACGACATCGTGCGCAGCACCCGGCCGAGCCCGGAGTCGCGCTTGTTCATGCGGGCGCAGTGCCTGGCGCTGCAGGCCTTCGACGGCGAGGCACTGTGTGCCGAAGTCGCCTGGCCGAGCCTCTGCCTGAGCGGCGCCGAGGACAGTTTGACGTTGCCGAGCGAAGTCGCGGCGACTGCGAATCTGCTGCGCGGCAGCGAGCACCAGTGCGTGCCCGGCGCGGGCCACAGCCTGCTGCTGGAGAGTGCCGGTGCGTTCGACCTGGTCGTCGACTTCGTGCGCCGGCGCGTGCTGGCAGGCTGACGCCGCGGCAGCCGGACGGTCAACGGTGCATCGCCGCCCCGGCCACGAACACCGACCGATCCGGCTCGAACGTGCGCACGACGATGCGGCGACGGCCTTCGCCCTCGATCGCGTAGAACCACAGCCGGTTGCGCAGCGCGAACATCTGCACACCACGCGGCGGCAGTGGCAGCTCGTCGACGACCACGCGCCAACCTTCGCGCGCACTCCACGACCACAGCCGTGGATCGGCGGTGAACTTCTGCCCTTGCATGGTGCCGCCGCAACCGACGTACACCCGGTCGCCGATCACCGCGGCCTGCGGCGACACCCACGGCACCGGCGCGACGATCTCCGACCAGCTCGCTGTGGCGCAATCGTACACGTCGATCGGACCCGCAGGGTGGAACCCGTCGCCCAACCCACCGAGCAATAGGATCTGCCCGGCGAGGCTCACCGCGGCGAACGAACGCCTTGCTCGCGGCAGCACGACGGGACTCGGCTCGAACCTCGGTTCGGCGACACTCGGGTCGCAAACATACACGTCCCTGCCGCTGCCTCGCTGGCTGCCGCCGCCGGCCTCGGGCAGGAAGTCGACACCGCCCAGCCACCACAGCCGATCACCGTGCCACAGCACCTGGCCCTGCGTGCGCGGTGCCGGCAGGGCAGGCGCAGCCTGCAACTCGGCACGCCGGGTCTGCCAAAGCCAGCCATCCGCGAGCGTCGCCACGTCGCCGGACGGCGTGACACCGAGGCCGCCCAGCAACCAGATCGACCCGCGACCGCCGAGCGCGACGGCGGCGGCCGACTGCCGGCCGCTCGGCATGGCGCCGACGCGCTCGGCGGTGCGCTGCAGCAGGTCGATGCGCCAGATGTCGGCGGCGAACTGCGACGGCGCGAACCGGTCGCCGGGCCGCCCGCGGCCGCCGCCGAACGCGTACAGCGTGTGTCCCGCCACCACCAGCGCCTGCCGCTCGGCGACCTCGCCCGGGGCCGGGATCGAGAACTCCTGCCAGCCGCCTGCCGTCGGCGCGTCGACCTCGAGCCACTCGGTCGTGCGGGTGTGACCACCGGCGCTGGCCCCGCCGAGGGCCAGCAGTTCGCCGGGGCGGCGTCCCGGCACCAGCCGGTGGAAGAACCGCGGCAGCACGAAACTCGCCGCCTGCTGCCAGCCGGACCCGGTCCACTCGAGCAGGCGACCGTCCATCACGCTGGCGAACAGACGCTCGCCGACGCCCAGCACCGCCGTTCCGAACCCACCACCGAGCAGGTCCGGGCCGGCGTGCCAGGCGTCGCGAGCTGGATCGTAGAACTCGACCGCGGCCGACATCTCGCCCGCCGGTGTCAACCCGCCGACGAACGCCAGCCGCCCGTCGAACGCCGCCAGCGCGGCCGCCCGCCGCGGCGCTGGCGCGGCGATCGGCTGCCATTGCAGCGGCTGGCTGCGCAGGTCGGCGCGCCACGCGGTGTCCAACCACCGCCCGGCGTCGCCACCGGCGAGGCTCCAGCCACCGACCACGTAGAGATGCTCGCCGAGCACGACCGCGTCGTGCGACGAACGCGGCTCGGGCAACGGTGTCGCCGCCTGCCAACGGCCGCTCGCAGGCTCGTAGCGGTCGACCGAGGCCGTCGAATGCAGGTCCGCATCGGCGTCCGGCGCGTTGTGCGCCGTCAAGCCGCCGACCCGGTAGAGACTGCCGTCGGTGGCCGCCACCAGGGCTGTTCCCTGCAACGCCGGTCCCGACGGCAGCGCCTGCCAGGAGCCATCGCCGGGATCGAGGCGACCGAACTCACCGACCACGTTCTCCCGGCTGTGGCGGTGCTCGCGGCCGATGTGGCCGCCGTACACGTACACCCAGCCGCCACTGGCCGCAGCACCGAAGCTGGTGATCGCCCTCGGCAGCTGCGGGCACCGGTTGGCAAACGCCTTGGCCGGTCGGTCCAGCTGGCTGGCGGCTGCGGAGCGGACTGCTGGTGCGTCCTGCGCCACCAGATTGGCGGCGGCAGGCCCCAGCGCTGCCGCCAGCAGGGAGATCGGAACCCACTTCGTTCGCATGCACCCACTTTATCGCGATCGCGTCTCAGTTGCAACATGTTGTCGACTTCGCGTACGGCCCCTCAGGCCCCACCGCCCCAACTGCCGATGACACGGCACCTGCGATGACGCCTCCAACCTGCCAGCGCCGTCCACCACGGTCACGCCTCGCTCGCTGCGGGGCGTGGCGGATCCTCCTGGTCGCGATGGCCAGCATGGCCATGCTGGCCCTCCCCGCAGCCGGCCAGGAACTGGTGCGCACCGCGGCCGCCGCGGTCGCCGCCGCCGAACCCGGCTCGGCCGCGCAGCTCGCCGCGAAACTCCGCCAGGCCAAGGTGCTGCTGCGCTTCGACGACCGCGCCGGCCGCACCGCACTCGCCGAGACCTTGGCCCTGGCCAGACAGCGCGGCGATGTCGCGACGACCGCCGCCGCCCTGCTGCTGCAAGCCCGTTCGGCGGCCAAGGTCGACGGCCTGGGCCGGGCCCTGGAAAGCCTGGGCGAAGCCGAATCCCTGTTGCCCAAGGGCCAGGGGCCGGCGGCGAGCCTGCACTACACCCATGCGCTGGTGCACTGGACGTTCGACGAGGTGCCCGAGAGCCTCGCGCGGCTGCGGTCCTGCATCGAGGCGGCCGAAGCCGCCGGTGACGAGCGGATCGGTGCACTCGCCGAGCTGATGGTGCTCAACGTGATCGGCTTCGGCGACGATTCGTTGGCGACCCTCGATCGCATCGAGGCGACGATGCTGCGCCACGACGAACGCCACGGTTGGCTCGAGGCCCGACTGCTGCGCAGCGCCGCGCAACGCTGGCTCGGCCGCGTCGCCGAGTCGCGCGCGACCCTGCAGAAGCTGCTCGGCGACGCGACGACCGCCGGCGACCGCCTGATCGAGGCCCTGGCGGCCCACACCCTGGCGGTCGAGTGCTCGACTCGCGACCGCAAGACGAGCACCCGACTCGCCGCCCGCGCCCTCGCGGCCGCCAACCAGCTCGGCGACCTCGAGGTGATCGGCTTCGCCCACCACCTGCAGGCGATGTCGTTCGCCCAGGACCAGGAGCTCGGCAAGGCCCAGCAGTCGATCGACGCCGCGCTTGCCGCCTTCGCGCAGCTCGGCCTGTCGAGTCGCCAACACGGTGCGCTGGAGACCGCGGTGCGGATCGCCTCGCTCGCCGACGACCACGTCGCGATCGCCGACTACGCCCGGCGCCTGGAGGCCCTCGAAGCCGCCGCCAACGACCGCAGCCAAGGCAACGACCGGGCCCGCTACTGGCACGAGACCGGCGCACTGCGTGGCGAGATGAAGGCGATCCAGGAGCGCCACGCGGCCGCGTTGGCGGACGCGGAGGCGCGCCTGCGTCACCTGCTGCTCGGGGCGGGCCTCGCGGCGCTGGGCCTGGTCGGTGGACTCTGTGTGTTGCTGTGGCGCGAACGGCGCTCGCTGGCCACCGCCAACCAGAGCCTGCGGGCCGAACAACAGGAGACCGCGCGCCTGGTCGCGGAGCGCGAGGCGATGACCGCCAACCTGCAACAGCTCGAACGCCTCGACGGCATCGGGTTGCTGGCCGGCGGGTTCGCGCACGACTTCAACAACCTGCTGGTCGGCATCAAGGGCAACGTCCAGTTGCTGCTGGCCGATCCGAACCTGCCAGCCGAGTCGTTCCAGCGCGAACTGCTGCAGTGCGTGCAGGCCGCCGGCGACCGCGCCGCCGGACTGTGCAAGGACATCCTCGCCTACGCACGGCCCGGCGGGCGCGGCGAACGGCAGCGCGTCGACGTGCGCCGCCTGGTCACCGACCTGCTGCCGATGGCCCGTTCGGGCTTCGGACCGGGCATCGAGCTCGAGACCGATCTCGGCGGCACCGAACTGCCGATCCTCGCCGACCACGTGCAGGTCGAGCAGTTGGTGCTGAACCTGCTGCTCAACGCCCACGAGGCGATCGTCGCACGCGGCGAGAACCCCGCCAGCGGGCGGATCACGGTGCGCAGTCGCCGCGTGTGGCTCGACGGCTCGGCACCGACCGGGCACTGGTTCGGCGAGTTGCCGCGGCAGCCGGCCGAGTACGTCTGCATCACGATCGCCGACACCGGCGAGGGCATGACCCCGGAGACGATCCGGCGCATCTTCGATCCGTTCTTCTCGACGCGCCTGCCGGGCCGCGGCATCGGCCTGGCCACCGCGTTCGGAATCCTGCGCCGCCATGGCGGCGTCGTGTCCGTGCAGAGCGAACGCGGCCGCGGCAGCGTGTTCGTCGTGCATCTGCCGCTGGCGGCTGCCGAAGCCAGCGCGGACTCCGCGCCGATCGTCACGTTGCCGAACGCGCCACGCCCAACCCCCTTGGCGCCGTTGACCATCCTGGTCGTCGACGACGAACCGACGGTGCGCGACGTCGTCGAGCGCACCTTGCGCAAGCAGCGCCACCGCGTCGTGCTGGCGGCGACGGGCGAAGCGGCCCTCGACGCCTGGGCGCGGAGCGAGGTCCCGATCGACGTCGCCGTCGTCGACTTCACGATGCCGGGCATGGACGGCGGCGCCCTGTGCGCCGAACTGCGGCGGCGCGACCCCGAGCTGCCGATCGTGATGATCAGCGGCCACGACGCCGCGATGGTGCAGGCGAACGCGCCGGCGTGCGTGTTCCTGCCCAAGCCGTTCGACGGCGACGAGTTGCTGCAGGCGATCGGGCGCGCCGGCGCGAACCGCGTGCCCAGCGTGGTCTGATCGGCTGCTGCCGCGCTGCTTTGCGTCTGGCTCTGCTTCGCCGGATGCAGAGCGGAAGCAGGGGATCCGAGCAAAGCAGCGCCGGCGGCCGCTGCTGGTCGTCGCGGCAGCGACGACACAACCCATGGTTGCGGCCACCGGCAGCGCTGAGTTCAGTCGAGCGGCCAGACCCAGCTCGCGGCCAGCTGCGGGTCACCGGCCCGGACCATCGTCGCACAGAGCGTGCGCAGCGACGGCTCGGGAGCGGCGCGCCGTAGCGGCAGCGCGACCGATTCCGCCCCAACCAGCGCCTCTGCCAGGTTCCGCCTGCCGGCGGCCGAAGCCGTGACCCGACTGCTGCCGGCCGCCCACCAGAATTCGACCCCGGCAGCCGCCACGCGCAGCGTGTAGTCGTCCCTTTGCCTGTGCACCTCGGCGGCCCCGCGGCGGAGCTCCGGACCGCTGCCGGCGGCGAGCAACATCGGCTCCACGACGAGCCGGCGTTCCTGCAACCGCGCGGCGAGCTGGCCCGGCCTCGGCAGAGCCGCCGCCGGCACCAGTGCGGCGAAGCGGTGCGGCAGGTCGAGGAGCAGTTGGTTGTCGCTGCCAGGATCCAGCCAGAACACCATCTCGGCCGCCGCCTCGCCGCCGACCACCGCGTGCCGGATCGCTCGCTCGACCGTGGCCGCCCGTTCGGCGCGCCGGTCCGGCAACACCACGCCGAGCACGCCGACGCTGCTGCCCTCGGCTGCGGCCTTGGTCGCGGCGTCGACCACGTCGGCCGGCAGGGCCAGGGCATGCCCATCGAGGGCTGGCGCAATCGCCACGACCAGCAGGGGCGCAGGCGCCGGCAGCACCTTGCCGAACCGCTGCAGGACGAACGGTGCACGCGCCTCGCCGACCGCCAGCCGTCCGCTCGCCCTTGCCGCCTCGACCTGCGGCGCTTCGTGGCGCTGCAAGGCCGCCCAGACCAGCGCCCGCAGCCGCGCGTCGATCGCCCCGCCGTCCAGATACCTTTTCAC
>DAIMFJ010000132.1:0-639 GCA_036724695.1 Planctomycetota bacterium | reverse complement strand
GGCGCTCGGGGGCGCGGCATGGCCCCCCTGCCCCGCGCCCGCTGCCGCGCGGCGCCGGCCGCCGGGGGCTGTCCGGCGGCTTGGTTGCTATCTACCGCGAACGTCGCCCGTTCGGCCGGGCCGGCCGCGAACCAGCGGTCGAGCTGGCCGGCCAACGCGGCGTCGCCGTCGGCCGTCGGCGTGCGGTACGCGTCGCGGCGATCGATGCCCCACAGTTCGATGCCACGCCCCCAGCCCGCGGCGAACTTCGTGCCGGTCGCCGCGAACGACACCGCCCAGGGCCGATGCCGCGGCTCGCTCGCCGCGGCTGCCTGCGCGGCATCGCCGACGAACCAGCCGCGATCGAGGCCGGCCGGGTCGGGTTCGTCCGCGCCGACGAACCGCCACTGCGCCCCGTCCCAGACCTCGACCCAGGTGTGGTTGCCGGCCTTGTGCGGCCAGACCACCGACACCAGCCGCGCTGGCACCGCGCACGCCCGGCACGCATTGGCGAGCAGGATCGACAAGCCGGTACAGCTCGCCTTGCCTTGCGCGATCGACTCGCTCGGCGCCTGGTCGGCGCGCGCCCGGCCGGTCGAGTAGTGCACGTTCAAGGTGTCGAAGATCGTCTCGTTGAGGCGCCGCGCCGCTTCGCCTGGG
>DAIMFJ010000131.1:12497-12834 GCA_036724695.1 Planctomycetota bacterium | reverse complement strand
CACCGCGCCGAGCGTGGCGCCCACCGCGCCGAGCGGCACGCTGCCCGCGGCGGCGACCCGCGGCGGCCGGTGGCGCGCCGCGATTCGCAGCACCACGCGATCGAGGCGGTACGCTCGCTGGCGGCGATGGCGCAGGCCCTGTTGCGCATCGAAGGGGTCGAGCCGACCGCGCTGCCGCGCTACCTCGACCTGCACCTGCGGGTGCCGATCGACGGCGGCAACGACATCCGCCACGCCGCGGGCACCGCGGTCGAGCAGATCCTGAAGCGGGTCCGCGAGGTGCGCGAGCACGAGAAGGCCCTGCGCCCCGGCGCGGTGTACTGCTACTTCGCCGGTT
>DAIMFJ010000131.1:0-12487 GCA_036724695.1 Planctomycetota bacterium | reverse complement strand
CCTCGGCGACCGAAGGCACGCGGCCGACCGAACCGCGGCAGGTGTTCGAGGGCTACTCCTCGACCGGCAAGCCGATCTTCACCGACTTCGTGACGATGGCGATCGAGCGCAAGGATCCGCAGATCGACCGCCTGCTGGCCGGCGAGGAGCTGGTGTTGACCCGCGTCGCGATGGGGCGCGTGCTGCGCACCCAGCAGCTGGCGGAGTTCGGCGCGCAGTCGCCGATCTACCGGATCCTGGGCCAGGTCGACGCCGGCCTCTTCAAGGTGCTCGGCGCGGCCGGCAAGTGCGCGTTCAGCTTCCAGTTGCTGCGCGGCACCACGCTGGAGGGACGGATCCGGTTGCGCATGCACGCGGTCGGTGCCGTCGATCCGATGGACCTCGCCGATCCGGCGGTGCTGCAGATCCTGAGCCGCTTCCAGCGCCGGTTGGACGTCGAGGCCATGCGGCTCGAGGGGCAGCAGAAGCAGGCCGGCGAGACGGCCGAGGTCGACGAGGAAGCGTTCGTGCGGCCGTTGCTCGAGGACTTCGCGCGGCAGCTGCAGAGCCGCTCGCGCAGCGCGGCGCGGCGCACGCAGCACGGCCTCGAGCGCAGCGAGACCGGCCAGCGGCCGACGTCGCGCGCCTACCCCGACGCCGGCGAGGCCGCCGATGCCGACATCCTCTGGGACGTCGACCAGGGCACCGTCGTGGTGCTCGGTGCGAAGGGGCGGGTGCACGTGTTCACCGCCGACGCCAAGCACGTCACCAGCGTGGTGATGCCCGGCGACGCCGTCGGCCGGCGCCGCAACATGGGCCGCTGGCGCCTCGCCGAACCCGAGGAGCGCGGCGAGTTCCGCATCCAGGTGCGCCGCCGCGTCGCCGCCGGCGACGACGCGTTGGCGAACGACGAACCAGCACTCGACGGCGCGCCGTCGCCGAGCTGAGCCGGCCGCCACGGAGCGCTCCCATGCTGCCACGCATCGGCATCGTCACGATCAGCGACCGCGCCTCGGCGGGCGTCTACGCCGACCAGTCCGGGCCGGCGATCGAAGCCGCGCTGCGCGACTACCTGGCCACGGTGTGCGAGTTCGTGACCCGCACGATCGCCGACGACCGCGCGACGATCGCGGCGACCTTGCAGGAACTCGCCAGCACCGGTTGTTGCCTGGTCTGCACGACCGGCGGCACCGGTCCGGCCGTGCGCGACGTGACCCCCGAAGCGATCGCCGACGTCTGCCACAAGGAACTGCCCGGCTTCGGCGAACAGATGCGAGCGGCCTCCCTGCGCGCGGGTGTGCCGACGGCGATCCTGTCGCGCCAGACGGCGGCGATCCTCGATCGCACGCTGGTCGTCACGTTGCCCGGCAAGCCCGGGTCGATCCGCGTCTGCCTCGACGCGGTGTTCCCGGCGATCCCGTACTGCATCGACCTGCTCGGCGGGCCGCGCCTGGAGGGCAATCCGGCCGTCGTGCAGGTGTTCCGCCCCAAGGGTGCGTGAGGCCGCCCTGGCCGCCGCATCACTCCCCTCGAGCCTTGCCTCTGCCAACAACCGGTTGCCGATGACCCACCTGACCAAGGACCAGTTCGTCGCCCTGCTCGCGCCACTCGCCGAAGCCCTGCGTACGGTCGACGTCGACGCGGCCGACGCCAGCGCTGCCGCCGAACGCGCTGCGCCGTTCGGTGGGCCGGCGATCGCAGCCGTGCGCGCTGCGGCGGTCGCCGCGATCGGCTCGGACTGGTTGCTGCCGAAGGCCGCCAACGGGATCCGCTTCGGCCGGGTCGCCAAGGACCTGTCGGGGTTCGTCGTCGACGCGGTGTTGATGGACGTGCCCGGCCCGCGCCACCGCCATCCGAACGGCGAACTCGATCTGTGCTTTGCGACGGCCGGCGAACCGCGCTTCGACGGCCACCCGGAAGGTTGGGTCGTCTACGGCAAGGGTTCGGTGCACGTGCCGACCGTCGCCGGCGGGCAGATGCTGATCCTGTACTTCCTGCCCGGCGGCGCGATCGAGTTCCTGGGCTGACCGGCGATCGCCCAGTGGGGGATCCCGCGTCGCGGCCTCACTGGTGCTTCTGCAGCAGACCCCCGAGGTGCTGCGCGACCCTGGGGTTGGTCGCCTCGCGCTGCGCCGCCTCGAAGAACGGTACCGCGTCCTTGCCGGCGATCGTGTCGAGGGCATCGAGGCACTTGATCAGGAACAGCGGGTTGTCGACGCGCGCCGGCGGGTTCTTGAAGGCGCGCTCGATCGCGGCGACGGCCCGCGTCGACTTGCGGCGCGCGAGCTCCTCGATGCACTCCTGCACGGTCAGCAGGTCGTGCTCGTTGCGCGACAGCACCATCAGCAGCGTGTCCTCGATCTTGTCGTCCTCGCTGCGGATGTAGTGGATCACGAAGTTGAAGAAGCCAGTCTGCGAGATCGCGGCCGGATCGGGGATCGGCAGGTTGTAGGCCGCTGCGCGTTCGAGGTTGGGGCCACGCGCCGACTCGGTCTCGAGGATCTGCCGCAGCAGGCGCTGCGCCAGCGGCCGGTCGAACCGCAGCAACAGGTTGGCGGCGTGCCAGCGCAGCCGTGGGTTCGGCAGGTAGGTGCCCTGCAGGATCTGCTGCAGCAGTTCGGTGCCGGCCTTGGCGTCGATGCGGGCGGCGGCTTCCAGCAGCCAACGCAGTTCGTCGTAGTGCTTCTCGGCGGACAGTTCGGCGATGCGGCCGCGCACGAACGGCCAGGCGTCGGCGCCGAGGGCCTCGAAGGCGCGCAGGATCGCCTGCATCTCCTTCTCGGCGGCCGCGTAGTCCGGCGCGGTGGTGCGGGCGGTCACCAGGATCGGCGCGTAGGCGCGCAGTTTGGCGAGCAGGCCCTGCGGGCCCTTCTGCTCGGCGCTCTGCTCGAGGCGGATGCGGGTGACCTCGGCGAGCACGTCGTCCAGCTTCTGCTGGTTGGCGGTCAGTTGGGCGGTGAGGGCCTGCATCTCGCTGCGCAGACCGTGCGCGGCGAAGGCGGCCCAGAAGGTGCCGCCCAGGGCTGCGAGCACGGCGACGGGCAGCAGCAGGGCGGGGCGGCGGGCTGAGGTGGCGCTGGTCATGGGGTTGCGCCAAAGTAGAAAGCACGGGGCTCGCCGTCACGGGCTGTTCGGAATCGAACAATCGGCGTGCCGTGCAGCACAGCGGGCGATCCCGCGCAGGGGCCTCTCCCGGTTGCTGAAGAATTGTCGGAAACTATTTCAATATAAGTGCTTAAGGTGTGCTTGCGGGGATTCCCCAGGGGCCGCTGGGGCGCGGCATGGAAGTTGGTGCCCAGCCGGCTGCATGGCCCGCCCGTCCGCAACCCAGTCCCAGCCCGGCCTTGAAGCCTGGGCCAAGGTGTGCTTTCGTACCCTGCGCTCGCATCGCAGTTTCGGGCGCCGCTATGCCCTTGGCGGCACCCTGCAGGTTCCGACCCCTCCCTCTCCGACCGATCCCTCTCCTGAGCGAGGCCTCATGGCTCCATCCGTGGCTCGTCCGGCTGCTTCCGTCCGTCGACCGGACTTCGCTGACCACCGTCCGCTACCCGTTGCCGCGCACGACGTTGCGCGCGGCTGGCGAAGTGGGTTGGCAGCTCTTGGTGCCGTGCTGCTGGGTTCGCTGGCCGCGTGCGGCGGCGGGAGTCCCACGAGCAGTGGTGCGATCGGCGGCACGATGGCGCTGCTCAACTGCAGCCTCGGTTGCAGCTCGACCGGCTGCTTGCGCACCGACATCGCGCAGAACGAACGCATCCTGCTGCAGTTCACCAACGACATCGATCCGTCGACGGTGACGTCGTCGACGATCCAGTTCCGGACCGCGGCGGGCGAGCAGCCGGTCGGCGAATTCCTGGTCAACAACAACCTGGTCGAGTTCGTGCCGACGCTGCGGCTGTCGGGCGGCCAGACCTTCTACGGCTTCACGCCCGGCGAGACGTACACGATGACGATCCTCGGCGGCGCTGGGCAGACCCAGGTGCTGAAGAGCACGTCCGGGGAGCCGTTCGCACAGACGCTGGTCTGCACGCTGGAATCGTCGCTCGGCATCGTCGACGTGAACGGCGTCGCGCCGAGTGCGACGCTGGTCACGCCGAACGCCCTGCAGCTGGCCAGTGCGCCGCGCGACACCCTGATCCAGTTGGAGTTCAACGAGATCATCGACGCGACGCCGTTCGTGTCGGGCGTCAGCCCGGTGATCTTCTCGGTGCGCCGCACCCGCGATGCGGTCGGTGGCGGCCGCGAGTGCGATTCGGGCTCGCAGCCGTTGGCGCTGATCGGTGGCCAACGGCTCGACTACCTGCGCGACCGCGCGGTGCTGACCTTCACGCCGGCGGCCGATCTGCCGCCGAACGTCTGCATCGAGATCAGCGTCACCGACGGCGTGGTCGACCTGTCCGGTCGGCCGGCCCAGCCGCAGACGTTCTCGTTTCTGACCGAACAGGTGCCGTTGGTCGAGGATTCGCTGACCGAGGCGTTCGACAACGACCTGTTCCTCGACAAGGACGCCTCGGCGGCGACCTGGAGCGGTGGTGTCGCCTCGTTCGCGAAGATCGGCGGCGATGGCCGCCACGGTGCGTTCGTGCCGACGATCGGCCAGGATCTCGGCGTCGTCGCCGGCAAGCGCACCTACCTGATCAACACCGACAGTGCGATCATCCCGGCCGAACAGTCGGTCACCGGCAGCCCGGTGGCGGTCACCGACGGCCGCTTCTACTTCGATTCGATGGTGGTGCCGAGCGACATCCGTCTGCGCTTCACCGGCAGCAATCCGCCGGTGTTCACGGTGGTCGGCAAGATGGTCATCGAGGGCGAGATCGACGCCGCTGGCGCTTCGCTGACGACGTTGCCGCCGAACACCATCACGATCGGCCAGGCCGGCGCCGCCGGCGGCATCTTCGGCGGCAGTGGCGGCCAGGGCGGCGACAAGTGCCTGGGCACCGGCACCAACCCGAACTTCAACGGCCGCAACGGTCAGGCCGTGCGCGTGCGGGCCGGCCACGGCTACTTCACCAGCACCGCTGCCACGGCCGGGCGCGGCTCGCAGTTCTTCCCGACCGACGGCCTGAGCAGCAGCCTGATCTTCGGCGGCACGACGGTCGCCTACACCCCCTCGGCCGCGGCCGGCGGCAGTGGCGGCGGCTTCTACCTGGCCGGCGACAACGGCCGCGTGGTCAGCAACAACCACATCGATCCGGTGCTGTTGACCGCACCGCGTCTCGACGCGATGGGCCCGTCCTCGGTCGGTGGCAGCGCGATGCAGCTGTTCCCGATCCTGCCACTCACCGGCCAGACCGTCGCACGCTCGTCCGACCACTTCCTGATCGGTGGCTCGGGTGGCGGTGGCGCCGGCAGCCACGCCTGCCTCACGATCGCGATCACGACCGCCCGCACCTGGTCGCCGGGCGGTGGTGGTGGTGGTGGCGGTGGTGCCGTGGCCCTGCGCGCCGGCGATTCGTTGACAATCGCGCCGACCGGGCGCGTGCTCGCCAACGGCGGTAGCGCCGCCAGTGCGCTCGGCGTCACCTCGTCGTCGTCGCCTGCTCCGGGTGGCGGTGGGTCGGGTGGCTCGATCGTGGTGCAGTCGGGTCGTACCGCAGACATCTCCGGTCTGCTCAACGTGCTCGGCGGCAACGGCGGCACCTTCAACCGCTTCGCCAACGGCAGCCCCAACCAGGTCCCGTTCAGCGCCTCGGTGCAGATCCAGGGCGGCAACGGCTCGCCCGGCTTCGTGCGCTGCGAACTGCCGGTTGCCCCGCCGCTGTCGCTGCTCGCGACCATGCAGCCGGCCGCGACCGCCGACAACGTCGGCACGCTCGTCGAGCTCGACGACCTCTGCGCGTTCCGCTCCAAGTTCTACACGACCGGGCTGTTGTTCGGGCCCGAGTACGCGCGCTACGAGATCCACGCGACGGTCGACGGCGTGCCGCTCGTCTACAGCGACGATCCGCAGGTGTCGAACCTGACCGCATCGAGCGGTGCGGCGTTGCGGGCCCAGTTCCAGGCCGCCAACGTCAACATCGTCACCGGTGAAGTCACCGAGATCCGGCCGTGGCGCGACTCGGTGCGCACCGTCGGCAACCAGACCGGCATCGCCTCCGACGGCCTGAACGGCTTCCGCTTCCGGCTGATCCAGGACCGCACCGTCGGTCAGGTGGTGACGATCGACCGGGTGGTGGTCGTCTACCGCGTCGCCCAGTAGGGTTCGATCGGCCGGCGGTGCCCACCGGGAACCGCCGGTCCGGCCGACCCGCCGTCGTCCCTCTCCCCGCATTCTCGCTCCCCGCATTCTGGCGTTCCTCAGTTCGCGAGCCGGCCCGGCTCCTAGATCCATGACCAAGCAACTGCACTTCGCCGCCCTCCTGGGGCTGTCCGCCTTCGGCTTGCTCGGCTGCTCCGGCGGCGGCTCCGCGGATTCGTCGTCGGTGCGCGTGCGCTGCCTCGACGGCTCGGCCTTCTGTCTCGTCAGCTGCGACCTTGGCTGCGGTGGCACCGGCTGCGCAGTGACCGAGATCGCCGAGAACCAGCCGATCCGCTTCTCGTTCTCCGACAACCTGGATGCCGCCTCGGTCAACGCGGCGACGTTCTCGATCCGCACCGCGACCGGTGTGGCCCCCGAGGGCGACATCCTCGTCAACGGGGCGCAGTTGTCGTTCGTGCCGCGGGTCAGCACCACCAACGGGGTGTCGACGTTCGGCTTCCGGCGCGGCGAGACCTACATCATCACGATGGCCGCCGGGGGCGCTTCGTCGCAAGGCGTGCGCAGCAAGTCGGGCGATCCGCTCGGCAAGGAATTCTCGTGCACGGTGATCGCCTCGCGCGGCATCGTCGACGCCGACCAGCAGGCCCCGCGGGTCGAGATGCTCGCGCCGACCGACCTGAACGCGGCGCCGCTCGACCCCACGATCGTGCTGCGCTTCACGGAGCTGATCGACACGGCGCCGCTGCAAGGCACGCTGTCGCCGGCTTCGCCGGTGCGGTTGGTGCTGCGCAACGCGATCCAGACCGGTTCGACGTTGGTCTGCGATCGGGATGCGGCCGGTGTCGGCCTGGTGGCGTTGCCGCAGTTGGCGACCGAGATCGTCAACGGCACCCCGGTGACCGTGGTGACGATCCGCCCGACCGTGCAATTGCCCGGCCAGTCGTGCATCGAAGTGGTGGTCAGCGCCGACGTGCGCGACCTGTCGGGTCGCCAGGCGATCCCGGCCAGCTTCACGTTCTTCACGCAGCAGGGCGTGTCGACGCCGTTGACGTTCACCGAGACGTTCGCGAACTCGACCAACCTCGAGCTGTCGACGGCCGGTGGGCTGTGGAACGCCGGCGCGCGTCCGGCCCAGATCGGCTACGACGGCCGCCACGGCCGCTTCCTGCCGACGCTGGGCAACCCGGTCGGTGGCAACGTCTACGAGTGGAACACCGACAGCTTCGTGATCCCGGCCGCGCACTCCTTCACCGGGCTCGAGTACACGATCACCGACGGCAAGTTCTACTTCACCGACTTCATCCTGCCGGAAGGCGTGACGATCCGCTTCACCGGTTCCACGCCGCCGCAGATCTGGGCGCGCGGCACGATCGACGTGCGCGGCAGCCTGTTGCTGAACGCCGCAGCGATGCCGTCCTGGGTGCCGACCTCGGGGTTGGCGGCCGGCCAGCGCGTGTCCGACTTCAACGCGCGCGGAGGCACCAGCGCCGCCGCACCGTTCGTGGTCGGGCAGCCGGGCGGTGCGCCCGGCCCGGGTGGTGGGGCCGGCGGCCGCGGTGGCAACGAGTGCCAGGGCAACGGGGCCAGCAGCAACTACAACGGCGCCAACGGTGAGGACGTGCAGGTCGCGGCGGGCCACGCGTACACCTCGTCGGTGGCGGGGACGGGCGGTCGCGGTTCGACCCTGAATCCGCCGACCGGGCCGGCTGCGCCGAACACGCCGCTGCTCGGCAGCGTCTACCGCGCGTTCTTCGCGCCAGGTGGCTCGGGTGGCGGGTTCTCGCTCGCGGGTGCTGCACCGACGGTCAATCCCCTCGGCGTGATGAACATCGGCACGGCACCGGCTGCGGGCAGCCAGTTCAGCCTGCTGCCGTACCCGCCGGTCGTGCTGCCGAATCCCAACTACTCGTCGCTCGACCACTTCGTCGTCGGCGGCTCCGGCGGTGGCGGTGGCGGCTCGCACGCCTTCGGCACGATCTACATCGTCGGCGACGTCTACAGCGCCGGCGCCGGTGGTTCGGGTGGCGGTGGTGCCATGGCGATGCGTGCCGGTGGCAACCTGATCGTCACCGGTGCAGCCAGCCTGCAGGCCAAGGGTGGCGATGGCGTGCTGATCACCGGCGACGACCGCACCTCGGGTACAGCGGACGTCAACTGGGGCATCAGTTCGCCGGGTGGCGGCGGTTCGGGTGGCTCGTTCCTGCTGCAGGCCGCTGGCGACCTGACGATGAACGGCGCCATCGACACCAGCGGTGGCGCTGGCAGCCGCACCGGGTCGATCTCGAACGCGGCGATCAACGTGATCTCGCAGGCCGGTGCCGGCTCCGCAGGGTTCTTCCGGCTCGAGGCCGGTGGCGCGCTCGCGGTGGGTGGCACCACGGTGCCGACCTACAACGCCGGGGTGAACGCCGCGACCCTCACCGATGGGGACCCGTTCTCGGGCTGCACCTCGCTGTGGCGCTCGTCGGGCCTGATCTTCCCGCCGCAGTGGGTGCGCTACGAGCTCGATGTCGACACCGACGGCAACGGCACCGTCGACGTCACCTACACCGACACCGGTGACGTCGGCACCGTGAAGGCCAACGACCCGAACGGGCCGGTGATCGTGCTGTTCCAGGGCGCGTCGTTCACGCAGGCCAGCAACGAACCGACGGCCGGCACGATCGGGCCGTGGCGCGACGGCGTCGGCACCACCGCCGGGACCGGCATCAACGCCGACTCGCCGCTCGGCTTCCGCTTCAACCTGACGTTCAACCGCGCCGCGTTCCCGAACTGCGTCGTGCGCGGCCTGCGCGTCTACGCGCGCACGTGAGCGGCGGCGCGCAGGTAGCGCGCCGCATCTGGGTAGACGGCGGCCGCGAGCTGCAGCGGGCGGAGATAGCCAGGGGCGCTGCCGGCCGCATCGTAGCCCAGCGCCGCCTGACGCGGCGCGCGGCGCAGGGCCGGGTGCGTGACCTCGCGGTGTTCCCTGGGCTCGTCGACGCGCACGCCCATCTGCAACTGGCGCCCCTGCCGGCAGCTGCTCCGCGCGAGTTCCTGCCGTGGGTGGGGGCGGTGATGGCGGCCCGGGCCGGCATGTCGTCGGCGGCGCTCCGCGCGACCGCAAGGCTGCATGGCTTGGCCTTGCAGCGCGACGGCGTCACCACGATCGGCGAGATCGACTCGATCGGCAGCAGCGCCGACGTGATGTCGAGGCTCGGTCTGGCGGGCCGCTGCTACCAGGAACTCACCGGCTTCCATCTCGACGGCGCTGGTGCCGCGGCCCTGCTGCGGGCGCGCCGCGTCGGACCGCGCGGCGACGTCGCCGCCGGTTGGTCGCCGCATGCGCCGTACTCGGTGTCGCCGGCCCTGTTCGCGGCCGCCAACCGGCGGCGCACGCCACTGGCGATCCACTGCGCCGAATTGCCCGAGGAGCAGCAGTTCCTGCGCACCGGGCGCGGGCCGTTCCGCGAACTGCTGGCCCGGCTCGGGCGGCTGCCGGCGGATTTCCAGGCACCGGGGGTCGGCGCGGTGCGTTACCTCGAGCGCCTGGGGGTGCTGCGGCGAGGCGTGCATCTGGTGCACGGCCAGGAACTCGAGCGCGGCGACCTGCCGCGGCTGGTCGCGGCCGGCGTGCCGGTGGTGGTCTGTCCCGGCACGATCGCCTGGTTCGCGCGCACCCCGCCGCCCGTCGACCGCTGGCTGGAGGCCGGGTTGCGGGTGGCGATCGGCACCGATTCGGCGGCCAGCAACGCGGCTTGGAGCCTGCGCGGCGAACTGGCACAACTCGGTCGTTGGCTGCCCGGCTTGAGCGATCGGCAGTTGCTGGCGATGGCCACCACCGCGGGCGGCATCGCTCTGCACCTGCCGGGTGCCGGCCGCCTGCGCCGCGGCGGTCGCGCCGACTTCGTCGCGCTGCCGGTGCCGGACGCCGACGACGACGCAGGCCCGCTGGCGGCCCTGGTGCGCGGCACCGGGCCACTGGCGAGAGTCCACTGTGGTGGGCGGCGGATTGCTTGAGGCCGGCGCGCGATGCCGTACAGTGCGTTCGGCGAGCCCGCCACCGGCGCGCCGCCCAGCCCCGAGGATGCATCGTTGACGACGTTCGGCCATTTCCTGCGCAGCCACGATCGGTTCCTGTTGACCGGTCACGAGAACCCGGACGGCGACTGCCTGGGGGCCCAGACGGCGCTGCTGCACCTGTTGACGACCCTGGGCAAACAGGCGTGGATCGTCAATCCCGACCCGATCGGCGCGTCCTACGATTTCCTGCTGCGGCACACGCCGTTCGGCGCCGTGCGGCCGGACACGCCACTGCCGGAGATCGATGCGGCGATCCTGCTCGACTGCTGCCAGATCGGCCGCCTGGGAACGCTCGGGCCGCGTCTGGTTGCGCTGGGGGTGCCGATCGGCATCATCGACCACCACGTCGGCAGTGAGACCGGTGACGGCCAGTTCCATTACGTCGACGCCAAGGCGGCGGCGACCGGGGTCCTGGTGCGGCGCTTGTACCGGGAATTCGGAGTGCCGTTGTCGGCGGCTGCGGCCGAGGGCGTGTTCCTGTCGTTGATCAGCGACACCGGCTGGTTCCGCTATTCGAACACCGACGCCGAGGTGTTCGCAATGGCCGGGGAACTGGTCGCGGCGGGCGTCGACGTCAGCCTGGTCTACGACAGCCTGTACCGGCGGCGTCATCCGGACAGCACGCGGTTGTTGACCGAAGCGTTGGCGACGCACCGGTTCGTGCTGCAGGGCAAGCTGGCCCTCGCGTCGCTGGACCGCCATTGGATGGAACGCGCCGGCCACATCGACTTCGACCCGGACCAGGTGCTCGAGCCGCTGCGCAGCACCGCCGGCGTCGAGGTGGTGGCGGTGCTGAAGGAACGTTTCGACGGCTCGGTCAAGGTGTCGATGCGAGCTCGCGCCGACGTCGACGTGCAGGCGATCGTCGCCCAGTGGGGCGGCGGTGGGCACAAGAAGGCGGCTGGCGCGACGCTGCGCTGCCCGCTGGCCGAAGCCGAGCAGCTGGTCTGCGACGGGGTGGCGCGCGCGCTGGCGTCGGCCGCGGCGGTTCCGCAGCCCGTGCAGCCACCGCGGCAACCACCTGGGCGGATCTGACGATGCCGGCGTTCGCGTTGATCTCGGATCTGCACGCCAACCTCGAAGCCCTCGAGGCGGTGCTGCGTCGGATCGACGAACTCGGGGTCGCGGAGATCGCCTGCCTGGGCGATGTGGTCGGCTACGGGGCGGACCCGTTGCCGGTGGCCCGGCTGGTGATGCAGCGCTGCGCGTGGTGCATCCAGGGCAACCACGATTGGGGTCTGTTCCATGAACTCGACGACTTCAATCCGCTGGCGCGCGAGGCGTTGTTGTACAGCCGGCAGGCGTTGCAGCCCGGGTTGTTCCGGTTCGGCCGCAGTGCGATCTGGCAGTACCTGCGCGGCTTGCCGCTGCGCATGGATGCGCATGGCTACCTGTTCTGCCACGGATCACCGCGCGATCCGGTCATGGAGTACGTGCTGAAGAGCGACGGCTTCCTCGAACCGGAGAAGATGCAGCAGTTGTTCGCGCTGATCGACCGGCCGTGTTTCGTCGGCCACACGCACTGGCCGGGCGTGCACACCCCGGACTTCCAGTTCCACCAGGCCAGCGACGAGAACCGCAGGTTCCGGCTCGACGGACCGTGCATCGTCAACGTCGGCAGCGTCGGCCAGCCGCGCGACGGCGATCCACGGGCCTCGTTCGTGGTCGTCGACGACGGCCTCGTCGAATTCCACCGGGTGCCGTACGACCTGCGGCGGGCGCAGGCGAAGATCCTCGCCGCGGGGCTGCACCCCGCCCTCGCCGAACGCCTCGCGCGCGGCAAATGAACCCGTCCACGCAATCCGCCATGGGAGCCGAGTTCGTCGTCGTCCTGTGCACCGCCCCGGCGACCGCGTCCGCACCAAGGCTCGGTGCGCACGACCTGGCCCTGCAGCTCGTCGAGGATCGCCTGTGCGCGTGCGTGAACGTGCTGCCGGGCATCGTCTCGTACTACCGGTGGCAGGGGGCTGTCGAGGCTGGGCACGAACTGCTGTTGGTCGCCAAGACCACCGCTGCGAACGTCGCCGCGGTCCGGGCCCGGCTCGCCGAGCTGCACCCGTACGAGGTGCCCGAAGTCGTCGCCTTGCCGATCGTCGACGGCAATTCCGCCTACTTCGAGTGGCTGCGCGGCGCGGTGCAGCCGGAGCCGCGTGCATGAGCCCCGCCGCGGGCGCGCCGGGCGACGCGGTGCAGCCAGGCCGCCTGCTGCCAAAGCGCTTGGTGGTGGGGCCGGGGCTGGCAGCGTGC
>DAIMFJ010000130.1:0-12836 GCA_036724695.1 Planctomycetota bacterium | reverse complement strand
TGTCCTTCGCCGAATAGATCAGCATGAAGCCGCCGCCGCCGATGCCGCAGCTGAAGGGGGCGGTGACGCCGAGCGTGGCGGCGGCGGCGACCGCGGCGTCGATGGCGTTACCGCCGGCATCGAGGATTTCCATCGCCGCCAGGCTGGCGTGGTGCGAGATGGTGGCGCCGGCGCCGCCGTGGCCGGTCGCCGCGCCGAGCACCGTGGTGCCGCGCCCGACCACGCTCTCGACGAGGCCGCGGTCGGCCAGCAGGCGATACGCCTCGGCCACCGTCGCCCGCGTGACCTCGCACTGCGCGGCGACCTGGCGGATCGGCGGCAGGCGGTCGCCCGGCCGCAACCCGGCGTCGGCGATGCGCTCGGCGTAGAAGTCCGCGATCTGCGCCGCCAAGGCGGTGCGCAGGGTGCGGTCGACGGCGGGCAGCAGGGCGCGGATCACGATGGGCGGGACTATGCCAGACATTCTTGTCCGGTCAATTGGGCCAATTTGATCTTCAACCCCGCCACACTGGCCGAACGTCCCGCCGCGAGATGCGCTTGAGCCGACCTGCCGATTTTTTCTCCGCTGCCCGGGCCGATGCCATCGTCCGCACCCGCCGCGCGACTGTGGCAATCGCCGACATGCCTCGGACCGGTGTCCGATCTCCAGGCAGCACCTGGAGGAAGAGTGAACCACAATACGGCAGTCGTCGGTCTGGGCGGTCTTCTGGCCGCGATCGGTTTGAGCGCGGGCGTCGTCGTCGATTTCGACCATCCGAACCTCGACCCAGCGGTCGTCAGCCGCAACCTGGCGAGCGAGCCTCTGGCGATGGCAGCCAGTTGGCAGGCGCCGCGGCCGGTCAGCGGCGAACTGGTCCACGCGGCGTTCGCCGCCCCGGCTGGTGAGGTCGCGACCCGGCAGTTGCCGGCGGCCGAGCAGTTCCTGACCGTCGTGGTCGGCCAGGGCGCCGACGCCGAGCTCGGCACCGCGTTGCCGCAGGCGTTCGCCGGCTACCGCGGCGACATCGCCGCCGAGTTCGTCGGCGCCACCGACCGCGATGCGATCGAGCAGGTGCGGCTGGCCCGCGCCGACGCGGCGCTGGTCACCGGCAACCTGACCGAACGCGACCGCGCGTTCGGCCTGCAGAGCGCCGAGATCGGCCTCGAGCTGTACGCCCTGGTGGTGCCGACGACCTCGCCGGTGCGCTCGCTGACCGCCGCGCAGGTCCGCGCGCTGCTGCGCGGCGAGACCATGTACTGGAGCGAACTCGGCTACGACCTCGGCCCGATCCGCCTGGTCGCACCGCGCGACGAGGCGCTGCGCGCCCGCGCCGCGCGCGCGCTGTGCCGCGGCGACAACCTCGACGTGCGCAGCGAGGCGAGCCCGAGCGACCAGGCGACGCAGAACCGCGTGCGCGACACCGCCAACGCGATCGGCCTGATCCGCATGCGCGACGGCGGCGTCGGCAACGAACTGCGCCCGCTGCAGATCGACTGGACCGAACCGGGCGCCGACACCTTCGCGAGCGGCCGCTACCCGTTCGGCACGCGCCTGCAGCTGGTCACCAAGGGCCTGCCGCAGCGCCAAACGGCGCTGCTGCTGGAGTTCCTGCGTTCGGCCGACGGCCGCGAACTGCTCGGCCGCAACCTGCTGCCGCGCTGAGCCAACCGCTCCGGGTCCCTCGACCCGGCAGCCGCCTCAGAACCGCAGCACGGCGCCGACGAACAGGCCCTGCAGCTCGAGGTCGGCCTGGTACTCCCGCCCTTCGGCGTTGCCGTCGCCGTCGATGCGCAGGTAGCGGTAGCCGCCCTGCAGCTCGAGTTCGGGCATCACGCGCCAACGGGCCAGCGCTTCGAGATCGATCACCAGGCTGTCGTTGTCACCGACGCGGGCCTGCATCAAACCCGCGTTGCCGGCCAGCGAAACGTCGCCGAGGAACCACTCCGCCTCGACGACCGGCATCGGCATGATCACGTCGACCGCCAGATCCTCCGAACTGGTCGTCGACGCCACCAGGTAGTCGATCTGCGTGTACGAGAGGGCCCCGCCGAGGCCCCAGCGCCAGTCGTCGTCGCGGTGCATCTCGTACGTGTACGCGCCGTGCACCGACACCACGTCGAGCGCCGTCGACACCGCCGTGCCGCTGGCCAGATCGCCGAAGTCGCCCGCCAGCGTGCCGGTGCCGTTGCCCTCGAACCAGAAGCCGCGGGCGCGCACCCGATGGCGATCGCCGATCACCGTCAGGGCGACGTTCGGCGCGGTCTCGGTGTCGTCGACACCGAGTTCGCCGAGCGAATTGCGTTCGGCGCCGAGCGCCAGGTTGCCGGCGACGTTCTGCAGCGCGGCGTCACCGCTCGGCCGCACGAACAACGGCCCGGCCTCGAGCCGGTGGGTGTAGCCCGCACAGGCGGCGAGCGGGAGCAGGCAGACGGCGGAGAGCAGGGACGCCTTCATGCTCGCATCGTCCGCAGCCGCGCCCGGCGCGCAAGTGCCGATGGCGAGGGATCGCGCGGTCGACGGCGTGACCCGCACACCGGCTCAGAAGCGCAGCATGCCGCCGATCGTCCAGCCGCTGACCTGGAAGTTCACGTCGACCGAGTCGCCGCCGGTCTCGCCCTCGCCCTGCAGGTCGATGTAGCGGTACCCGGCGAACACCCCCAGGTTGGAGCCGAAGTCCCAGCGCAGCATCGCCTCGAAGTCGAGCACCTCGGTCTCGGCGTTGTCGATCTCCGGCGTCTTCAGGTAGCCGATCTCGGCCGCGGCGGCGAGCCCGAACAACTCGACCTCGGCGCCGAGGTTCAACAGCGGCAGGAACAGCACGTCGTCGAACTCTTCGGTCGCCTGGGACACCGGATCGCGGGCGACGAACTGCATGTCGAAGACGTCCAGCGCCAGCCCCGGCGAGATCGACACCGGCCCGAGGCCGAAGTCGAAGCCGAGGCTCGCCTTGACGTTCGTGAACTCGAGGTTGCTGCGCGTCTGGGTGCCGCTCGGGATGTTGCCGAACGCGCCGTCGATGACACCCTCACCGCTCTCCTCGAACCGGAACGCCGACCCGGTCAGCCGCGCGAACCCGAGGTCCGCTTCCGCCCGCACATAGGGCGAACCCTGATCGTCACCGAGCCCGAACGCCGGCTCGATGTCCTGCACGTTGGTGACCCCGCCCGTGCCGGTCGTCAAGCCGAGGTCGCCGCTGACCGCGACCTGGGTGTAGCCGGCCGCGACGTGCGCACCGACGGAGCAGCCGCCCGCGAGGGTCGAGCCGAGGAGGAGGAGCAACAGGGGGGCCGAGATCTTCATGGTGGCGGTCGAGGGGATTGTCGCGGCGCAGCGGAACCGGGCACAAGGGCGCTGCCGCAAATGCCAGGTTGTGGGAATATCGGCGGCCGGCCCCGTACTCCTTGCCTCCTTCGCTCCCACCATGCGCATCGCCTACCTTCCGGTCCTGTTCCTGTCCACCGCCTGCTGCCTGCACGCCTGCGGCGTCTACCCGCAGTACGAGGCCAACCGCACCGTCGAGTTCACGCTGCCGGCCGACCAGCTGCAACGGGTGCAGTGCACCAGCCACAATGGCTCGATCGAGATCTCCGGCGCAGACGTCGCGACGGTGGCCGTGCGGGTGGTGCTGACCGCGCGCGGCCACACCGCCGAGGAAGCCGAGGCGAACCTGCAGTTCCTCGACGTCGCCAAGGCGACCAAGGACGGCGTGCTGGCGCTGAGTGGCACCAAGTCCCCCGAGGCGCCGAGCCACCTGTCGCCTGGCTTCGCGTTCACGCTGACCGTGCCCAAGGCCATGGCGGTGTCGCTGACGACCCACAATGGCCGCGTCGAGGCCAAGGACCTGGCCGGCGAGTTCGGCGCGCCCACGCACAACGGCCACATCCAGGCCGACGTGGCCAGCCAGCTGCTCAACCTCGAGACCCACAACGGCGCGATCGAGGTGACCTCGCGCGCCACCGGCGCCGTCGCCGGCCAACTGGTCACCCACAACGGTTCGGTGACGCTGGCGATGGCCGAAGGGGCCAATGCGACGGTGTCGGCGCGCACCCACAACGGCAGCGTCGGCAGCGAGGGGCCGGCGAAGTACACCAAGAACTCGCGTTCGAACGGGGTGGCGGTGTACGGCGCGGGCGACGGCAAACTGTCCGTGACCACCCACAACGGCAGCGTGCGACTGCGCTGAGCTCGCCAGCCGCCGGCCGCGGGCGGTCAGGCGCCGTCGAGTCCGAAACCGAGCTGCCGCAGCTCGTCGACCAGGGTCCGGCGCGCCGCTGCGTAACCACCCTGCCCACCCCACATCTGCGCCATGCGGTCGGTCCAGCCCTTCTGCTCGCCGATCGGCCGGCCGAGGTAGCCGCCGCGTTCGGCATTGCTGCGCCTGGCCCACGTACGCATGCCGTCGTCGGCACCGGGCAAGGCCGCCGCGCTGGCCGCGGCGTCGTAGCGGTCCCAGTGCAGCACGCCGGCGAGCGGCATGCGGCCGCGCGGGATCGGATCGTCGGCCGGCACGCCCAGCGTCATGCCGAACACCACGAAGCAGGCGCGCGGCAGGCCGAGGGCGGCGGCCAGCTCGAGCGGGTGGTTGCGCGCGGCGCCGATCATGCAGGCGCCGAGCCCTTCGCTCTCGGCGGCGAGCTGCAGGTTCTGGCCGAGCAGGGCGGCGTCGACGGTGGCCTGCAGGAACAGTTCGAAGCTGCCGGCCTGCACGGCGGTGCCGTGTTGCGCGCACGCCAGCGCGATCTTGTGCAGATCGGCGCAGATCGCCGCGAACACCGGTGCTTGCATGATGTGCGCCTGACCGCCGCACCAGCGCGCGCATTCACCGCGGCGCGCCGGATCGGTGACCAGCACCACCGAATAGGCCTGGATGAAGCTCGACGTCGACGCGTAGCGCGCGGCGTCGACCAGCCGTTCGAGCTGGGCGGCGGGCACCGGCTCGGGGCGGTACTCGCGGTGCGTGCGATGGCGGTGCATCTGCTCGACGACGCTCCACGGACCGCCGGCCAGCGCGTTCCGCGCGGCGCGCAGGTCGGCCGGCTCGTCGAGGTCGGCGCGCACCCACGGATTGGCGGTCGGCACCGCGTGCACCGCCTGGCCGGCACCGCGGATCAGGTCGCGCAACACGGCTCCGGGCGCGGCGATGCCGCCGAAGACCCTGCGCGTCATCGCCACCGGATGGCCCGGCCGGCCGCGGAACAGTGGCACGGCGACGGCCGCCCCCGGTCGCGCCAGCGCGGCGACCAGCGCCAGCACGGTGTCGGCCTCGACCAGGGCATGGTCGACCGGGAACACCACCACGGCCGTCACGTTCGGCGGCAGCGCGGCCTCGGCAGCCCGCAGGCTGTCGGCCATCTCACCGCCCGGCGGCACGGTGACGACGCGCGCCGGCAGGCCGGCCGGCAGCGGCGCCGCGCCCTCGCGGCGCACCACCAGCAATTCGTCGACTCCAGCCGTTCGGCAGGTCGCGGCGATGCGTTCGATCGCGGTCGTGCCGCCGAGCGCCAGCAGCGCCTTGTCGGCGCCCATGCGCTGGCCGAGGCCGGCGGCGGGCACGATCGCGACGGTGGTCATCGGCGCTGGCGGATTTCGCTCAGCGTGACCAGCGGATCGACCTTGTACTGGCGGCGGAACGCGTCGGCGTCCGGATCCTCGCGATCGGCGATCGCCATCACGACGACCGGCACCGCGCCGACCTCGACGACCGCGTCGATCGCCTTCTTCGCCGAGCCGCCGGTGGTCACCGTGTCCTCGATGATGCAGACCTTCTCGCCGGCGGCGAGGTCGCCCTCGATCCGCGAACCGGTGCCATGGCCCTTGGGCTCCTTGCGGACCAGGAACGCGTTGAGGTTCTGCCCGGTCTCGAACGACAGCGCGGCGACCGCGCTGGCGATCGGATCGGCACCGATCGTCAGCCCGCCGACCGCGGTGATCTCCGGGTAGGCCTTCAGCTTCTCGAGCAGCAGTTTGGCGATCAGCCACAGGCCCTCGGGGTGCAGCGTGACCTTCTTGCCGTTGATGTAGAAGTCCGAACGTTTGCCCGAAGCCAGCACGATGTCGATGCCGTCCTTGTAGGCGCGTTCGCGGATCAGTTGCAGGAGGCGGCCTTTGGCCGCGGCGGGGTCGAACGGGTGCGTCACCGCAGCAGGGATACCCGGCGCCCGGGACGGATTCCAAGCCGGGTTGCGGTCCCGAGCCTGCCCTTTCGCAGATTGCAGCTGCCGGGCAGGGCGACAACGATTACGATGCGCGGTCGCCCCCAGATGTCGCAAGCTGCTCCGCTGCCCAGCCGCCGCCAACCCACCACGGCCGAACTCGGCCCGCGCGCGAGCCATGGCGAACTGGTCCTCGCGCCGGACTTCGCGATCGCCGAGACGATCGTCGCCAGCGGCATCGGCAGCGACCGCGTCGCGGTCCTGGGCGACGGGATCCACGACGGGTGGGACGAGGCTGCCGTGCGCGCCGCCGCCGCGCGCGGCATCGCCGCCGGCAACGGCCCGACTCCGCCGCGCCCGCATCGGGCTCCGTGGCGCACGCTGGTGGTGATCCCGACCTACAACGAGAAGGACAACCTCGCCCCGATCGTCGCCGCGATCCACGCCTACCTCGACTGCGACGTGCTGGTGGTCGACGACGGTTCGCCGGACGGCACCGGTGCGATCGCCGACCGACTCTGCGCCGCCGATCCGCGCTTGCACGTGCTGCACCGCCAGGGCAAGCAGGGGCTCGGCACCGCCTACCTGGCCGGGTTCGCGTTCGCGATCGAACACGGCTACGAACGCGTCTGCGAGATGGACGCCGACTTCAGCCACGCGCCGTGGGATCTGCCGCGGCTGGTGTTCGCGTCGGCGGACCACGAACTGGTGATCGGCAGCCGCTACGTGCGCGGCGGCTGCACGGTCGGCTGGGACATGAAGCGCCGTCTGCTGTCGCGCGGCGCGAACCTGTACACGCGGCTGGCGATCGGCTCGGGCGTGCGCGACAACACCGCGGGCTTCCGCTGCTTCCACACCAAGGCCCTCGCCCAGCTCGATCTCGGCGCGGTCGCCGCGCAGGGCTACGCGTTCCAGATCGAGATGGCCTACCGCATGGTGCGCGCCGGGTTCCGCGTGCGCGAAGTGCCGATCCACTTCGTCGACCGCCGCGTCGGCAAGTCGAAGATGGACGGCAAGATCGCACGCGAAGCGCTGCTGCTGGTCCCGAAGCTGCGCTTCCGCGTGCCGCGCCGCCGGCCGTCGTGACGGCCGCGGCGCCCGCCGGTCAGTACTTGCCGGCCGCCATGCGGTCCTGCTCGATGTCGCTGATCATCGACTCGGTGATGTCGCCGGTCGGGTAGACCCCTTCGAAGCAGGCCTTGCAGAACTCCAGCTTGCCGTTGCCGGCCGTGCGCACCGCGTCGACCATCTCGTCGATCGTCTGGTAGACGACGTAGTCGGCGCCGAGTTCCTTGGCGATCTCCTGGTTGGTGCGGTCGCGCGCCACGAACTCGCGCTTGGTCGACATGTCGATGCCGTACACGCACGGGAACAGCAGCGGCGGCGAGTACGAGGCCAGGTAGACCTTCCGCGCGCCCATCTGGCGGGCGATCTTGACGATCTGCCGGCTGGTGTTGCCGCGCACGATCGAGTCGTCGAGGATGATCACGTCCTTGCCCTCGAACTCGGCCCGGATCGGGTTGAGCTTGGCGCGGATCGAATCGCGACGCGCCTTGTCGTTCGGCATGATGAACGTGCGGCCGACGTAGCGGTTCTTCACGAAGCCCTCGCGGCACGGCAGGCCGAGCACTTCGGCCATCGTCTGCCCGGCGGTCTTCGCCGATTCGGGCACCGGGATCACGACGTCGGCCTTGTGGCCCGTCTCGGCGAACGCCTTGCCGAGGCGCCGCCCGAGCTCCATGCGCGCCTCGTACACCGACGTGTCGTCGAGGAACGTGTCCGGCCGCGCGAAGTAGATGTACTCGAAGATGCACGGCCGGTGCGGCTTTTCGCCGACCTGGCGGAACTGCGGCACGCGGTCCTTGCCGATCCACAGCATCTCGCCGGCGGCCAGGTCGCGCACCTTCTCGTAACCGGACACGTCGAGCACGACCGATTCGCTGGCGACGGCGTACCAGGTGCCTTCCGGCGTCACCTTGCGCCCGAACACGATCGGCTTGATGCCGAACGGATCGCGGAACGCGTACATGCCTTCCGAGGTGATGCCGACCACCGAGTAGGCGCCCTTGACCCGCGTGAACACTTCCTTGGTCGCCGCCGCGACGTCGTCGACCGTGACCGGGTCGGCACCGCGCCGCATCAGTGCGTCGGCGAACACGTACAGCACCACCTCGAGGTCGCAGTTGCTGCCGAGGTGGATGTTGCGCTGGCCGAAGTAGTCGCGCTTGAGCTCGTGGAAGTTGGTGACGTTGCCGTTGTGCGCCATCGCCGTGCCGACCGGGTAGTCGAGCCAGAACGGCTGCACGTCGGTGTCTTCACCGAGCCCGACCGTCGGGTAACGCACATGCCCGACCGCGAGCGCGCCGCGCAGGCGCTGCAGGTGCTTGTCCTGGAACACCTCGCGCACCAGGCCCAGACCCTTCTTGGCCTGGAAGCGATCCTTGAAGGTGACGATGCCCGCCGCGTCCTGACCGCGGTGTTGGATGGCCAGGAGGCCAGAGAGGACATCGTGGATGGCGTCGGATTCGCCGGGACCGAAGATGGAGATGAAGCCGCACATGAGGAGGCGCTGGAGCTTACCATCCCGACCGCGATGGCGAACCTCTGCAACCTGGATGGCGCGATCCTGCCCGAGCAGGACGCGGTGGTGCCCGTGCTGGACCGCAGCTTCCTGTTCGGCGACTCGGTCTACGAAGTGTGCCGGACGATCGGCGGCGTGCCGTTCGCGTGGCCGGAGCACTGGCAGCGCATGGCGCAGTCCGCCGCCGACCTGTGGATGCCGCTCGACCAGGGCGAGGCGACGATCGCCCGCCGCGTCGCGGCGACCCTCGCTGCGGCTGGCAACAGCGAGAGTTACGTGCGCATCGTGGTGTCGCGTGGCACCGGTACGGCACCGAACATCGACCTGGCCTGTGCGCCTGGGCCGCAGCGCTGGGTGATCCTGGTCCGGCCGCTCGGGACGACGTTCGGCATGGCGGCCAGGTTGGCGCTGATCCCGCGCCTGCGCAACGACCGGCGCGCCCTCGACCCGGGCTGCAAGTCCGGCAACTACCTGAACAACGTGATGGGGCTGGCCGAAGCCAGACGACTGGGGGCGACCGATTGCGTGATGCTCAACGGCGACGGCGAAGTCACCGAGGCGTCGACGTCGAACCTGTTCGCGTGGTGCGACGGGCGCTGGTGCACGCCGCCGCTGGAGGCTGGCATCCTGGCGGGCATCACGCGCGGTCTGCTGCTGAGCCACCTGCGCACGACCGGCCAACCGGTCGAGGAACGGGTGCTGACCGCGACCGACCTGCACGGCGCCGAGGAACTGTTCTTGACCAGCACGCTGCGCGACATCGGGCCGGTCACGCATCTCGACGGTCGCAGCCTGCACGGGGGCGGACCAGGGCCGCGCACCCAGGTGTTGATGCGAGAATTCGCGGCCTGCCTGCTGGAACGCACGCGCCGCGACGACGAGCCGCGCTGGCGAGAACTCGTCGGCGGGTGAACGGGCGGGCGGCGCCAGGGGCATCCGGCGCCATCACCCGCTCTCGTGAGGATCGATGCGACGCTGCCGATCAGGCCAGCGCGTCGGCGAGGATCGCCTGGATGCGCTCGAGGGCGCTGCGGTAGCGGGCCTTGGCCTGCTCGCTCGACTTGACGGCGGCAATGATGCCGTCCAACGAACCGAAGTTCGGCGCGGCGACCGGCAGCGGGTGCTTGCGCGGACGGCCCGGACCACGCTTGACCGGCATGCCGGCGACGACCGGGGCGGCAACGGCCGGGGCGGCGGCCTTGGCAGCCTTCGCCGCCTTGGCGACCTTGGCCTTGCCCTCGCCACGCGGCTTGGCCTTCACGATGCCCACCAGCGTCTGGGCGCGGCCGTACATGATCGGGTAGATGACGAGCTTCTTCTTGGCAGCCGCGTCACGGATCTCCGCGAAAGTCGCGGTGGGCGTGCTCTTGAGATACTCGAGAGTGAATTCGAACGCTGGATTGGGCTTCTTGTCGGCCATGGGTATTTCGGTGGTGAGTCTGGGCGTGACGCCCGACTCCGGAAACTGTATGGGAAAGCCTCCGGAATTTACAGAGTTCCGTCAAAACCTTAACTGCGGCGCTTCACGTCCCAGGACTCGCCCGGCGCCAGCAGCACCGACGGGCGGGGGGCGATCACCCGTTGCGCCGAGTGGCAATCGCGCAGCGTGACCCGTTCCTCGTGCGGCAGCGACTGCGGCACGAACGCATCGTCGAGGACCACCAGACCCGGGTCGCACCTGGCGACGATCTGCGCCCCGAACGGATTGCGCGGCGAGATCACCAACAGATCGACCTTGGTGTCGTCGAGCTCCTCGGGCTTCAGCGTGGTACCGGCGAACAACATCGTCGGGCCGGCCGGAATTTCGATCCGATACGAACACGACCACGCCACCGCGCCGTCCTGCAGCTTGTGGCCGATCGCATGCACCATCGCGCCGGTCGGCTGCCCATAGGCCTGGCCCGGCTCGACGAGCGGCATGTCCGCCATCGACACCACCGGCAGGTGGAAGGCGATGTGGTTGAGCACCGGACGCGGCGGTTTGGCCGCCAGCATGCGCACCAGCAACTGGTCGTTGCGGCGGGTCATGTTCAGCGGTTGCGTCAACACACAGAATTCGATGCCGCCCCAGAGCAGCTCGGCGAGGTTGGGCCCGGCGGCGTCGACCGCGAAGTTCTTCTTCGGCGTGCGCACCAGCCAGCCGCCCATCGGCAACCGGAACAGCCGGGCGGTCTCGTTCGGCACCGGATCGGCCGCCGCGCGCGACACCGCCTCGAGCCGCGTGCGCCACCACGACGGCAGGCCGCGTGCCGACAAGCCGGCGACCTCACGATTCATGCGCCGATGGATGCGTTGGTGCAGTTCGACGAACTCGACGCGCGGATAGGTCGCGCAGGCGTCCTCGATGCGTTCGAGGACCGCGAAACGATCGGCGCCGCCAGTCAGTTCCGGAGCCTCGCGGGTCGCGTGCACCGCCGGCGGCAACCGCAGCAATTCCGCCGACAGCCCGCGCCAGGCATCGGCATCGAGCACCGGCGAAGCCGCCGCGGCCGGTTTGGGTGGGAAATCCGGCACCTTGCCCTGCAACGCCGACGCGTCGGCGACCAGCATCGCACTGCCGAACAGGCCCGGATCGACGACCGGTCCACAACCGAACGTCCAACCGATGCGCGTCTGCGGCATCGGGTCGGTGTTCTCGTCGAAGTCGTTGACGACCATCTGCAGGTCGAACACCAACCCCGCCGCCGGTTTGGTCGCCACCGGCAGGATCTCGCGCCACGGCAACCGCGCTTCGTAGGTGGTGACGCCGCGTTCCTTGTCGTGCAGGACGACGCAGCGCGCCCCAGCCTCGTCGAGCAGGCGCGCACTGCCGCGCAGCCGATCCCATTGGATCACCTGCCGACCGGGCTCGTCGCCGAACCAGAACTCGCGGTCGTCGCTGCGCCCCGGATCGGTGCCACTGCCGCGCGTGTCGCGCGCCGGATCGAACGTCAACACCAGGGCGTCGGCCGCCGGCACCTCCGACAATTGCAGCGTGCGGCCGTCGAGCGCGCGGTGCCAGTCGTCCTTGACCGCAGCGGCGACGTACAGGTACTGCAGATCCCACGCCACGAACACCATCGCGCTGCAGTCGTCGTTGCCGCGCCAGGCACCGAGCGCCGTGCCGGACACCTGCCGGCCGTCGTCGAGGCGCAGGGCCGGCAGTTCGGGCCAGTCGGCCAACGAGCCGTCGATCTCCAGCTGGATGCCGTGCACCGGCAACACCACGGCTTGCGGCAGCAGCATCGGCGACCGCGGCCCGGCCCCGGCGGCTGGATCCTGGCCTCCAGGCCCCTGGGCGACGCCGACCGCGGTGGCGACGAGAACGGTGCAGAACGGCAACGGCATTCGGAATTCCAAGGTCAGGGCTCCGCGGCGATCGGGACAGCGAACGAACGGCCTAGATACTCCCGCTCCGGGAGACGGCAACAGCTTCGCCCCGGATCGCCCGGGTCGGACCTGGCACCGCTCACCAGCCCTCCAGCCACCGGCGCTGGCTCGCCGGTGCCAGCACGGCCAGCGGCCGGCCGACGAACGACGCGCTCGCGACCGCGTCGAAATGCCGGCTGTCGCGGCTGTCGAACGAGTTGTCGCCGAGCAGAAACCAGTGCCCGGGCGCCACGTACCGCGGCCAGCCGAGCGGTTCGCCGGGCATGCCGGCGATCCGTTCGCGGAACACGTACAGGTCCCGGCAGACGGTCAGCTGCGTCACCTCGGCCGCGCCGCCGCCCACGCCCAGGTGCAGGTGGGTTCGCGGGCCGCCGAACCAGCGCGCTTCGCCGTCCCACGCCGGCGGGCGTGGCCAGACCCAGCACTGCTGCGGATCGTCGTCGAGGCACAGGTACAACTGGTCGTCGAGCAGGCCACAGCGCAACCGCACCGCGCCGGTGCGCGCCGCCATCGCCACCTGCTGCACGACCTCGCCGTCGCGCCACACCTGCACCGCGCCGGTGCGTGGCACCCAGGCGAAACCCAGCACCTCGCGCCGCGATTCGTGCACGACCAGCACTTCGCCGTCGACCGCTGCGAAGTCGACCACCAGACCGCAGTCGAGCACGCCCTGGTCGTCGCCGCTGCGCACCGGCCGGCCGTCGCGGGCCACGAAGGTCGCGTCGACGTCGCGCGCCGTGCCGACGAACCCGGC
>DAIMFJ010000129.1:0-12922 GCA_036724695.1 Planctomycetota bacterium | reverse complement strand
GTCGCCGAGTGCCAGGTTGGTGCCGAGGTTGCTGTCGAAGCAGGGCACCTGGGCCAAGACGGGAGCGCTGGCCAGGGCCAGCAACAGGGTCGGAGCGAAGCGGAGCATGCGAGACCTCTGAGGGTGAGGGCCTGCGAACGACTACGGCCGGGCGAATTGCCACGCGCAATCGGGCGCGTGGCTTCGACGGCACTCCGCGCCGCGATGTTCCGCTGGTACGGGAACGCGACGGGAACGTGCTCCTGGAGCGTCCCGCATGCGGGTTTCCCCGCAGACGACACAGCCCCAGCCGACCGATCAGTGGTCGGCCGGCGCGCCGAGCAGGGCCATCAGCTCGGCCTTCTTCTGGTCGCGCAAGGCCGCAGTGTCGGCCTCGAGGCACATGCGCAGGAACGGCTCGGTGTTGCTCGGCCGCACGTTGACCCACCAATCCGGGTAGGTCACGGTGATGCCGTCGAGGTAGTCGATCTTGCCGTCGTGGAACTTCGCGGCGACCGCAGCCATGCGGCCCTGCTTGTCCTCGACCTGGAAGTTGATCTCGCCGGTGCCGAAGTAGCGGCGCAGCGGATCGGCCAGTTGCTTGAGCGTCTTGCCGCTGCGGCTGATCTCGTTCATCACCAGGATCGCCGCCAGCACGCCGCAATCGGTGAAGTAGTTCTCGGCGAAGTAGAAGTGGCCCGACAGTTCGCCGCCGCCGATGCAATCCGTGCGGCGCATCGTCTCCTTCATGAACGAGTGGCCGACGCGTTCGCGGACCGGCCGGCCGCCCATGCGTTCGATCTCCTGCGGCACCACCTTGCTCGAGCGCAGGTCGTAGATGATGCCCTTGCCAGGGTGCCGGCGCAGCATGTCCTGGGCCAGGATCACGGTGATCAGGTCGGCGTGCACGGTGCGGCCGTCCTCGTCGACGAACGCGCAGCGGTCGGCGTCGCCGTCGAACGCCAGGCCGAGCGGTGCTTTGTGCTTCTTGACCAGGGCCCGCAGGTCGTCGAGGTTGGATTCCTTGAGCGGATTGGCCTCGTGGTTGGGGAACGTGCCGTCGAGCTCTTCGTACAGCGGCACCACCTGCAGACCCGGGATCGCCGCGAAGATCGCCGGCGACTCGTTGGCGCCCATGCCGTTTGCGTAGTCGACGCCGATCTGCATCGGCAAGATGCCCCGCGCGAACGACGCGATGTGGGCGACATAGTCCTTCTTGACGTCGACGAAGTCGCGCTTGCCGGCGCGCGCGGCCGGCGGCAGCGGCGCCCCTTCGGCAAGCTGCTGGATCTCCCGGATTCCGGTGTCGCCCGACAGGGGCCGCGCCTCGGCGCGGCACATCTTGAAGCCGATGTACTGCTTGGGATTGTGCGACGCGGTGACCGCGACGCCACCGTCGCACGGGATCTTGCCGATCGCGTAGTACACCATCGGCGTGCTGGCCAGACCGATGTCGACGACATCGCAGCCTTGCGCCAACATGCCGTCGATCAGCGCGTCCTGGATCTCGGGCGCCATCGTGCGCATGTCGCGACCGACCACCAGGCGTTTGGCGGCCAGGAACTTCACCATCGCCGCACCGATGCGGTAGGCAGTGCCTTTGTCGATCTGGTCGGGGTAGGTGCCGCGGATGTCGTAGGCCTTGTAGATGCTCACAGAGATTCTCGAAGTGGGAGAGACGGGGCGGCTTAAGATTTAGCCGAAGGCACGAACGTTCGACAAGCCGTAAGGCACCTGCTGACACCGTCTTCGGGAATGTCGCGGTGCAACACGAAGCGCACCCGCGGCAGACCCGCCGGACCGGCGGCCGCACGTGCGGCCAGCACCCCGTGGCTGCGCAGGTGGGCGAGCATGCGGTCGGCGAGGCCGCCCGGACCATCGTCGGTGGAGCCGTGGACCATCAGGTCCACCATCACGATGTTGGTTTCGGTCGCAGCGACGTCGACCTGACACCAGGGCAGCTCGGCGAGCCCGCTGGCGAGGACCTTGGCGCGCTGGTGATCGATCGCCAACCGGGCGGGGCCGTCGGCGAGCGCCAACAGCCCTGCCGCCGCCAGCACGCCCGCCTGCCGCATGCCCCCGCCGAACGCCTTGCGGGCGCGCCGCGCCTCACGGACGAAGTCCCCCGAGCCGGCCAACAGCGAGCCGACCGGCGCGCCGAGGCCCTTGGACAGGCACAACGTGGTGCTGTCGAGGTCGCGGGTCAGCGCGGCCATCGGCACCCCCAGGGCCACGGCAGCGTTGCCGAGGCGCGCACCATCGCAGTGCACGGCCAGCCCATGCTTGCGGGCCACCTCGACCAACGCCGCCAACCGTGCGGGCCCGGCGACACGCCCACCGGCCATGTTGTGGGTGTTCTCGACCACCAGCAACCGCGAGCGCGGGTAGTGCGGATCGTCGGCGCGCACCGCTGCGTTGACCTGGACTGGCGTCGGGAAGCCGTCGTCGGCCGGCACGGTGCGCGCCTGCGTGCCCGACAGCCGGGCGATGCCACCACCTTCGTAGTAGAAGACGTGACTGCGGGCTTCGCAGATCAGTTCGTCGCCGGGCCGGCAATGCACGTGGATCGCGACCTGGTTGGCCATCGTGCCCGACGGCAGGAACAGGGCCGCCGGCATGCCGAGCAGTTCGGCGCCGCGCTCCTCGAGCCGGCGCACCGTCGGGTCTTCGCCCCAGACGTCGTCCCCCACCTCGGCCGCCGCCATCGCCTGGCGCATCGCCGCGGTCGGCGCGGTCATCGTGTCGCTGCGGAAGTCGGCGCGTGGCAGGTTCATGACCCGGCCAGGATGCCGGGCTCAGGCGCGAATGCAAGGTGCGCCGGGTCGGGTGCGACGCCCACCGGCTGCCAAGAAGACGCTGCAGCGGGCTGGATGGCAGTCTCGCCTGGGGACGTTGCCCGCGTTGCGCGGATCCCGTGGGATCCCGAGGTGTGCCGCCCGCAACCGCGGGCGGGACCACTCAGAACGTCGGCCGCACCAGCTGCCCGCGCGGCAAGTGGAACGCCGGCGCCCAGCTCTGGCCGAGCAGCGGGATCGCGACCGCCTGCACGTAGAGCTCCAGGCCGACCAAGGCTCCGTTGTTGGGCAGCGGCACGTTGGTGTTGCTGGTGAACACCACCATGCCCGGCAGCACCACCGCGGTCGCCGGATCGCCGTAGAACCGCACCGGTTCGGCGGTCGTCGTCGGCCGCGGGTAGCTGAACGCGAAGTCCCAGAAGGCACCGAAGCCGAACGGCATCACCGCCGACAGGCTCAGCGTCGAGCCGATCTGCGGCTCCTCCGGACCGACCACGGTGCCGCCGAGGAACCGACCGGGGGTCGGCGCATTCTCGGTCGCGAAGCCCGTCACCGCACCACCTTGGCGGTAGCTGCCGACCAGCGACGTGGTCGCGAACAACGACTGCCCGTCGACCGTGCTGTTGTAGAGCTCGCTCTGCCGGATGCGCACCGGCGAGCGCGCCGTGCTCGGCACCACCACCGTGCAGTTCTCGTAGACGTTCCAGAGCAGGTTCGGCAAGGCGCCGTCGCAGTCGTAGGTGATCGTGCCGTTGCGGTGCAGGTTGTTCTGCTGCCAGACCCGCGGGCTGAACGCGTTGGCGGCGACCACCATGTCGCCGTCGAGCACCATCTCGCTGCCGTGCACGTCGAACAGCGCCGTGCGCGGGTAGGTCCAGAACGCCTTGTGGCCCGGCCCGGCGGCGAAATCGCCGTGGTGGTGATGGATCATCGTCAGGCCGAGCGCGTTGCCCTGCACGTCGAGCACGTCGCCGGTGCAGACCGCATCGCTGTGCACGAGCCGGAACATGAACTGGTTGGCCGAGGGCGGCGTGCGCCGCAGCCGCGCGAACGTGCCGCCATGGAACTCGCTGCGTAACAGCATGCACATGCTCATCGCACCGCTGCCGTCGTCCTGCACGTCGGCGCCGATGCCGACGTTCGACATCGTCACGAACTCGCCTTCGGCCATCAGCATGCCGGTGCCGCTGGTCTGGTCCTCGAGCAGGAAGCCGACCGGCTGGTTGGCGACCGAGCTGTGCATCACCATCAGCATCGACTCGTCGTTGCCCATGCCGTGCAGGCGCACGCCGGCGACCGTCTGGTCGTGCAGCGCGCAATGCATCACCATCGCCATGTCGTGCATCGGCATGCCCGTCATCGGCATCTGCTGGCAGTCGATCGCGACCTGGCCGCCCTCGAACTCGAGCCCCATGACGTCCACCGCGTGGGTGCGCAGCGACAGGATCGTCGGCTGGCCGTTGCCCATCAGCATCGGCTTGCCGTGCATGGCATTGCCCATGCCCATCAGCTGGATGCGCGGCCCCATCATGCCGGCCCCGGTGATCGCCGTCAGCGGTGCCTGCACCATGATCATCGGCGTCGTCATCGCCATCACCTCGATGGTCGCGACCGTCATGCCGGTGCCGCGCAGTTGCGCCTGCTCGGCGGCCGAGAGTGCCATCGGCATCAAGCTGCCGTTGGCGAGCCGGATCGCTTCGTCGAGCGACAGGTGTGAGTCGCCGACCATGCCGTGCGACATCGGGTCGTTGACGGTGGCGACCAGACCTTGGGCGGGAACGGCGGCGGCGAGCGCGGCAGCCGCGAGCAGTGCGTGGAACTTCATGGACGAGTCGACAGGCCGGGGCGCAGCCAGGATAGCATGCTACCACACGCCGCAGCGGCCTGGCGGTGGCGCCACCGAACCGTCACTGAGCCGTTGAGGCCGGGTCGTCGACCTGCGACGCTGCCGCCTTGACGACGATCGACCGGCAACTGCGGCTGCTGTCCGCGTTCGCGCTGCTGAACTACCCGTTCGCGTGCGTGCCGTTCCTGTACCTGTACTTCCGACAGCACGGCCTCGACGCCCAGGGCTATGGCGAGGTGATCGCCGCCTACTACGCGGCGATGTTCGTCTGCGAGGTGCCGACCGGCATCCTCGCCGATCGTTACGGTCCGAAGTATGCAATGGTCGCGGGCCCCCTGCTGCTCGCGGCGGGGTTCCTGTGCTTGTTGCTGTGGCCTGCGTATGCAGGCTTCCTGACCGGCGAGATCCTGCTCGGCATGGCCCACGCGGTGCTGTCGGGTCCGCCGGCGACGCTGCTGTTCGAGACCCTGCGCAGTGCCGGACGCGAGCACGAGTACCTCCGGCACGAAGCCAGGAACAGTGCGCGCCGCCTGTTCGGCACCGGGCTTTCGTTTCTCCTCGGCGGGTTGGTCGCCAGCCTCGGCAACGCCACCGGCACCCACTACGGCGCGACGATCGTGCTGACGGCCAGCCTGTGCGTCGGCGCGGCGGCGATCGCCGCTGGCCTGTCGCGCCCGCCACACCGGCCGCGGCTGGCTCCCAAGCTGTTCTTCGGCCAACTGCTCACGGCACTGCGCCTGCGGCCCCTGCAGTGGCTGCTGCTGTACTGGATCGTGCTGTTCGCGCTGCTGCGCTTTCCGTTCCACCACTACCTGCCCTACCTGGAGTCCGCCGCCGCCCAGGAACCGCTGCTCGGCGAAGCGTGGCTGCTCGGCGGCCTGTTCGCGGCCTTGAACCTGTTCGCCGCCCCCCTGTCGGCATCGCTGCCCGGCCTGGTGGCGCGGTTCGGTCGGCGCACGCTGTTCTGGGCGATGCCGCTGGCGCTCTGCGCCAGCCTGTTGGTGATGGCCGGCGAGCGAGGCCTGGCCGACGCCGGGCATGGCAGCCGCTGGTTGGCCTGGCTCGGGGTGGCGATGTTCTTCGTGCAGCAGGTGCCGTTCGGACTGCACCAGTCGCTGCTGTACGAGTTCGTCAACCACCGCCTCGGCGGCGACGTGCGCACGACGGTGCTGTCGCTGCTGTCGCTCGGGGCGCGCCTGTGCTACGCGGCGGTCAACGTGCTGTTGTTCACGTTCCAGGACCGCCACGGCATCCCGGCGGCCTTGCTGCTGGTCGGCAGCGGCGGAGCGGTCGCGACGGTGCTGGTGATGGCCATCCGTCCGCGCGGACTGCTGCGCGGCCGCGACCGCCTCGAACTCTGAGCCAGATCGCCATCACGCCTGGGCGCCGCCGGCCGCGGGCCGCGGCGGGGCAGCGAGCTTGCCGGCCAACCAACGCTGCGCGCGGGCGAGATCGGCCGGATCCTCGCGCGTGTCGACCCACAGCCAGCGGTCGAGCCAGCCGCGCTGCCGCAGGAACTCCACCTCGGCGGGGTCCGGATCGTCGTCGAGCCACAGGAAGCTGCCATCGGGCGGCAGCGCCTCGGTGCGCAACGTGCGGTAGGCACACGGCCGTACCGCGGCCGCCAACGTGAGCAGACGTTCGCGGTCGCTGGCCTTGGCGTGCGCGACCAGATGCGCGATCGCCGGTGCGGTCCCGCCGCGCGCGTGCGGCGACAGGAACACCACTTCGGTGCGCGCCAGCGCGAAGGCCAGCAGCTCGAGTGCGTGCTCGGCGAGCGCGAACCGGTGCTGCTTGTCGCGTTCGGGCCCCAGCAGTACGCCGTCGATGTCGAGGAACACCGGTGGCGCGCGGCGCGCGCTCATCGGCCCAGATCCACGAACACGCCGCCGTTGTCCTCGGCCAGGGCCTGCAGGAACTCCTTCTGGAAGTCGCCGATCGCGATCGCATGGAACACGATCCGCCAGACTTCGTTGTGCTTGTTGACCTCGCGCCGGATCTCGTTGACGTCGATGAACTTGCCGACCGACGGGCGACCGTCGCTCAGGAAGTACACGGTGTCGAGCGGGCTCTTCAAGGCTTCCTTGTCGGCTCCGGTGGCGGCCGCCTTGGGCGGCTTGTCGGGGTCGATTCCGAACGCGTACATCAGGGCCTTGTAGGTGTTGGTCTTGCCAGCCTCGAGGTTGGCCGCCCCGCCCAGCCCCGACGCGGCGAGTTCCTGCGATTCGGTGCCGCCGATCGGCTTGAGCCGGCGCACGAACGCCTTGGCGGCCTCGCGGTTGACGACGTTGGCGGGGACCAGACGACCCTTCCAGACCTGCAGGTTGGTGGCGAACGCGACGATGTCGAAGTTGGTCTCGTCGGTCAACGACTCGAGCGTCTGCAGCAACTGGGTCTGCACGATCGTGAAGCGTTTGCGGTCGGCGTAGCCCTGGAACTTCTCGACCTCGACGACCAGGTCGTCCATCGAGCCGGACACGTCGATGATGAACAGCACGTTGGTCGACGTCGTCGGGATGCCGGCGAACGCGTTCTTCTTCTGCTCGGTCTTGCCGTACAGGGCGTCGTACTTGCGGCGGCTCTCGGCCTTCTTGGCGAGTTCTTCGTCGGTCGGGATGCGCCAGCCCTGGATGCCCATCAGGGTCGTCCACTGCTCCTGCCAGCGCACCGGATCGAGCCCGAAGTCCATGCCGGTGATCGCGAACAGGGCTTCGCTGCATTCGATCTGCAGGCGACCGGCCTGCTTCATCAGGTCGATCAACGGCTGCACGGCTTGCTGTGGGCGCAGCACCTTCAGCGCGGCGATCGCCGCCGACTGCACCTGCCAATTGTCGTCGGCGAGCAGGCCGACCAATGCGTCGGCGGCGTCCTTCAGCTTCAGCGCGCCGACCGCATCGGCCGCCGCCAGGCGCACCAGGGGGTCGGCGTCCAAGAGCAGCTTCGGCAGCAACCCGGCCGTGCCGGCCGAGCCGATCGCCTGCAGCGCCCGTGCCGCTTCGTACTTGACGCCCGCGCTGACCTTGGGCCCTTGGGCGGCCAGCTCGATCGGCGCCACCGCCGCTGCCAGCCTGGCGCGCCCGAGCACCTTGACCACCACCGCCACCTGCGTCTGGTCCTTCTCCTTGGGCAACGCGTCGATCCACGCCTGGTAGGTGCGCGGCTCGTGGTAGGTCGCCAGCACGTCGAACGCCGCCTGCTGCACGGCTGCGGACGGGTGCTTGAGCAGCTTCAGCAGCTCCTCGGCCGCCGGCACGCATTCCTGGCCCTTGAGCGTCATCACCGCCTCGACCTGCTGCGCCTCGTCCTTGAACTTCTTGAACCAGGTGCGGAACTCCTTCACGGCGTCGAGGCGCGCCGGATCGTCCTGGGCAACCGACGAGCCGGCAGTGGCAAGACCGACGAACAGACACAGCAGGGCGGCCAAGAGGCGCGCCGCGACGGGATGCAGGTATGCCATGGTTCCGGGTGCGGCACCGGGGTCGAAGTGCCGACGCATCCAGTCTAATCGCCAGGGGGCGACACCGCTGGCGACAACTGCAAGGGTTTCGTACCGCCCGGACGCGTCCCGCTCAGCCGGGCCGGCGGCCCCGCGCCGGTGGCTGCTGCCACCACGACAAGCCGACGTCGCGCTCGAGGTGGCGGCGCAGGCGTTCGAGGTCGCCGAGCGCGTCGGCCAGCATCGCCGCCGGCACCCCACCACCCCCGTGCCGCGGCTTCAGGACGAAGGCCAGGTGACGGCGGTACTCGACCTCGACGATCCAGTGGCAGTGCGTCTGGCGCGCGCCGATCTGCAGCGACTTCGCGAGGTTCTCGAGCTGGAGGAGGGCGTCTTCGCTGCGCACGCCGAGTTCGACGAACGGCAGCGCCTTGAGCTCACGGTCGCCGGGCGACGCCTCGCGAACCGTCAGGCCGGGCAGTCGGCTCAGCACCCGCACCAGCGGCCAGATCCGCGGATCGAACCCGTGCTCACGCGCCTCCTCGGCGTCGGCGAGCGTGGCGTTGGCGGTGCGGTCGCCGAATTCGGCACCGCAGAGTCCACAGACGTGCACCGGGGCACCGTCGAGCAGGCGCACGCGCAGGTCGTGGTTGCCGCATTCCAGACAAGCATCCATGCCATTGGCTTACCGCATCGGCCAGGGCCGGCGAAGCACGAAGCCAGGCGGCCGCGCGCGCCCGGCTTCAGCGCGGCGGGATCGGGCTGGGCGGGATCGGACTGGATGGAGCTGGCGGCACCGGGCTCGCCGCATTGCCGGCCGCACCGGGCCCGCTGCCCGCCGGTGCCGGCTGGCGGGGCGTCGTGGGCCCAACCGCGCCAGGCGCCGCGTTCGGCGCGACGGGTGCGGTCTTCACGAGGCTCGGCCCCTGGCCGGTGCCGATCTCGCGTTCGACCAGCTTGCGCAGCCAGTCCTGCTCTTCCTTGGTCGTGTCGAGTCGCACGCCCGAATCGTCTGCACCCTCGACGATGCCGCCGATCGCCGACTTCGGCAGCACGACCCGGTTGCTGCGGAACTCGAGCACGACGTGGTCGTCGGCGATGTCGCTGACGATGCTGCCGACCAGCTTGTTGTTGTTGGTCAGCCGCACCGACCCCTGCGTCATCTTGATCAGGGCCTCGTAGTCGCCGACCCCGAGCTTGGCGAGACGCACGATGGTCTCGTTCGGGATCGACACTTCGCCGTGGTCGAGCTTCAGGGTCAGCGAGGCCTCGTCGATGCGCTTGACGCTGCCGATGAAGTAGTTGCCGTTGTCGAGCTGCGCGAAGGCGCGGCTGCCGATCGTCACGCCGTCGGCGAGCACCGGCTTCTGCGGCGGCAGCTCGATCTGCCCGCCGACCAACAGGTGGTCGTCGACCCGCACCAGCTTCTGCGTGTCGAGCGGCTGCGGATCGGACTTCACCACCACGGGCACCGGCACGCCGGGCAACGTCGCGGGCGGTGCGGGACTCGGCGCGATCGGTTCGATCGTCGGCACCTGGTGCGCCACCACGACCGGCGCCGGCTCGGGCTGCGTCGGAGTCGACGCGGGTTCGGCAGGCTGGGCTTGCGGTTGCGGCACGGGTTCGGTGCCCGGCGGCACGTCTGGCTCGACCGGCACCGGCGTCACGCCAGACCCGGCGGCGGCACCACCGGCCGCGTCGTCCGCGGGCGATTGGATCGCCGCCGGCCCACTCGGCTCGGCCACCGGCAGGGCTGGAAGCGCCGGTGCGGTGACCGGCGGCGCCAGCTGCGGCCGTTCGACCTGCGCGGCCGGCACCATCTCCGGCGCGAAGGACAAGCCGAACCACTCCGGTCGCACCACCACCACCGCACCGGACGCGGCGATCGCCAAGGACGCCGCGACGGAGGTCAGGATCGGGCCCCAACGGCGCTGCTGCCGCGGACCGCCGATCACCGGCGCCAGCTCGGCCTGGGCTTCGTCCTCGACGTACAGGTCGCTGCCCTCGCTGTTGGCCAGCTCGGTCTCCTGCGCGTAGTACTCGGCGGCGTAGGGGTTCTCGACCTCCGGCTCGGCATCGGCCAAGGCGGCGGCGTCGAGCGGCGCCCACTCCGGATCGATCGGCTCGGCAGCGACCTCGCCATCGACGTAATCCGCGACGCCAGCCTCGGGCGAGGCCGCAACGCCTTCCGAATCGTCCCACGGCTCGAGGGTCGGCAGTTCCTCGTCGGCGGCCGCGGCCGCGTGCTCGTCACCGAACGCTGCTGCCGACTCTTCCGACCGATCGGCGGGCGAGATCGCGGCGCGCAACTCGCTGGCGGCCAGCTCGGGGGCATCGACCAGTTCGAGGTCTTCGTCGCTGTCGACGACCAGGTCGACCTCGTCGTTGCCGATCGCCGCCAGCTCGCGTTCGAGTTCCTCGGTGACGGCGTCGACGGCCTCCCGGCTCAGCGGCGCTTCGTGGCCCGCCTCGGCGGCGAGATCGAACGTCTCGCTCTCCCACTCCGACGGCGCCGTCTCCGCGAACTCGACCGGCTCGCCGAACGTCGCCGCCGGCGCTGCAGCCGGCACCGCGAACAACACATCTTCGGCGTCGTCCGACACCTCGTCCGCAGTGGCCTCGCCCGCAGGGATCGCGAACAACTCGTCCAGATCCGCTTCGTCCGATGCCGTGGCAGACTCGGTCGGAGTCGCCGATTCGGCTGCGGTCACCGCGTGACGCGGATCGTTCACCGCGGGCGCGGCAGGTGGCGCCCCTTCGACCACGTCCTCTTCGAGCACGAAGTCATCGTCGAGGAAATCGAGTTCGTCGTCGCGAGAATGCTCACCGCTCATGCTGCTCTCCGGGTCCCAAAGGGAGTCACCCGGAGTATCGGCAGGCGGGCCCCGACTACTGTTGGCCTACCTCGAAGGCTGCCCCCAGCCTCGGGTAACGATCGCAAGTCGCTTTCGAGCAACTAGTTAAGATGCTCAGGCGCCGCCGGCAGTGGCCTGGTTGCCACGCTCACGGCCCAGATCGCGGCACAGGTCCGAAGACGGCAGCAACCGCCGGACGCCGCCGCGCAGCACCGTGAGCCCCAGCGAATCGACATGTTCGAGCAGTGGGATCAGGTACTTGCGACTGGTGTCGAGTCCGTCGCGCAGGCTGGGGATGTCGAGCACCTCGTCGTGCGCGAGGCAGTTGTCGCGGATCGCGTGGCAGACCGTGCGCACGATCGACGCCGCATAGTAGTGCTCGCCGACCTTGTCGATGCGCCCCTCGTCCTGGGCCCGGTCGAGCAGCGACAGCAGCCGATCGCCGTCGACGCCGACCACCGCGGCCAGTTCGTGCTGTTCGGGGGGACGGAAGCCGCGCGCTTCGCATTCGGCGACGATCCGGTCGAACTGCGCCTGTTGCGCCGCGGGCAACGCCCGTAGGCGGTCGAGGAACAGGATCGTGCCCTGGCGTCCGGCGCGCACCTTGCCAGCGGCCTGCAGGCGATCCCACAAGAAGTCGACCATCGCCTGCGGCAGCGTCTTGGTGGTGCGCACGGCCGTGCGTTTGATCGAGGCCGCTTCGGGTCGTTTGGCCAACATGCGGGCGACCGACTCCTCGAGCTCCTGCTCGCCAGCGGCCACGAACCGCACCAGGAAGGCCCGCATCGCCTTGTGGTGCAGCGCGACGTCCTGGGTGGTGCCGAGCAGGTCGACGACCCGCGAATCCTCGCATTGCAGTGCCCTGGCCAGGTCGTCGACCGGCGCGCCGGCCGGGCCGGCCTGCTCGAGTTCGTGCAGGATACGGGCTTCGGGGCGATCGCCGGCGGCGACGATGCCGGCCAGTTCCTCGCCGAGGCTCCGGCGCCGGTAGCGACCGGATTCCGCGATCCGCAGGACGCGCCCGCCGCCGATCGTCACGGCCGGGTTCTGCAGGCGCAGCAGGAATCGGTCCTGGGTGGTGCAGCAGACGTCTTCGTCGAGTTCGACGCGAGCCACCAGAGCTTCGCCAGCCTCGGTCTGGTCGCGGTCGAGCAGCAGCAGCTGCCCACGCACCTCGACGGTCCCGGTGTGGAAGCGGATCGGCGCGCGGTGGGCGATGCGCCCGGCCCGCAGCGTCAACTGCAGTTCGATGTCGACGGCATCCCCCGACGTGTACGCGCCGGGAGAGCACGCCACCATGCCGCGGTGCACGCCGACTTCCTTCGCATCGGGCACCGACAGCGCAGTGCTGTGGCCGGCGACGGCTTCGTCGACCTTGCCGCCATAGGCGTGGATGCCGCGCACCTTGACGCGCTCGCCACCGGGCAGGATCTCCAGCTCGGCGCCAGGCGCCACCGAACCGTGGGTCGGGATGCCGGTGATCACGGTGCCGATGCCCGGCAGCGAGAACACCCGCTGGATCGGCATGCGGAACGCACCGTGGCTCTGGCGTGGCTCGACACCGAGCGCCAACTGCTCGAGCTTCTGCTTGAGCTCGGGGATGCCCTCGCCGGTCACCGAACTGACCCGCACCACCTCGGCCCCCTCGAGCACGGTGCCCTTGACGAGTTTCTTCACCTCGTCCTGCGCCATGTCGGCGAGTGCGGGATCGACCATGTCGATCTTCGTCAACACGATCAGGCCACCGCGCACCGACAGCAGGTCGATGATGTCGACGTGCTCGACGGTCTGCGGCATCACGCCGTCGTCGGCGGCGACGACCAGCATCGCCAGGTCGATGCCAGCGCATCCAGCGACCATGTTGCGCACGAACCGTTCGTGCCCCGGCACGTCGATCAAGCCGAGCCAGCGACCGTCGGCCATCTTGAAGCGCGCGAAGCCGAGGTCGATCGTCAGCCCGCGCTCCTTCTCCTCCTTGAGCCGGTCGGCGTCGACGCCGGTCAGCGCTTTG
>DAIMFJ010000128.1:11929-12937 GCA_036724695.1 Planctomycetota bacterium | reverse complement strand
GCCGGCGTGCGGTCGCCTGCGAACAACGGTCGCGCAGAGGCCACCCAGGCACTAGGCTGCCGGGCCGATGTCCGCTGCCCACGACCTGCTGCCCGGGCCCGCCCCGTCCGTCGCGCTGCGCTGGCCCGCCTGGGTGCTGTTGGCGTTGTGCGTGCTGGTGCCGTACCTGCCGAACGCGCTCGGCGCCGACTTCCTGCGCACCTTCGACGACAACTTCTACTTCGGACCGGACAATCCCGAGTTCCAGGCCGGGCTGGGCGCCGTGCTCGACCCTGGCCAGCCGATCGCCAACGTCTACCTGCCGGTCGCGCACGCCTCGCTGTGGCTCGACTACTGGCTTGCCGGCGGCTCCGCCTGGTGGCCCCATCTGGTGGCGTTGGGCTGGCACCTGGTGGCCGGCGTCGTGCTGGTGCGGTTGCTGCGGGCGGTCGGGTTGGCGCCGGCGCCAGCCCTGGCCGCGGCGGTGCTGTTCGTGCTGCATCCGGCGCTGGCCGAATCGGTCGCCTGGGTGTCGGGTCGCAAGGACCTGCTGTCGGCGGTCGGGGTCGGACTGGCCTTGCTGGCGGCGCGGCGGCACGCCGAGTCGGGGCGCCCGGCCCTGCTGCTGGGGGCGGCGCTGTGCCAGGGGCTGGCGATGTACGCCAAGGCGACCGCGGTGGTGGCCCCGCTGCTGGCGGTGCTGGTGGTGGCCGGGGCACGCGGCCGGTCGCGCTGGCTGGCGCCCCTGGTGCTGCTGCTGGTGACGGTGCCGATCGCCTGGCACCACCAGACGCTCGCGGCGGCGCAGGGCACGTTGGCGGCCGCGGCACTCGGCGAACGGCTCGGGCAGGTGCCCGGCGCCTACCTGCACTACCTGGCGACGGCCTGTTGGCCCGCCGACCTGAACGTGCTGTACCCGGAGGTCGCGACGCTCGAACGCTTCCGCGCCAACCCCGGTCGCGACCTGCTCTGGCTCGGTGGGGTCCTCGCCGTGGCCGGCGCGGCCCTCGCCGGCCGGCGGAGCCGGCT
>DAIMFJ010000128.1:0-11919 GCA_036724695.1 Planctomycetota bacterium | reverse complement strand
GCTCTGCGGTGCGGGGCTGCTGGCGTTCGGCGTGGCGCTGTTGCCGTTCAACACCGCCTTCCCGGCCTCGTCGATCGCCGCCGCCGACCGCTACCTGTACCTCGCGGTGCCGGGCCTGACTGCGGCCGTGGCCGCAGCGCTGTGGGCGCTGCTGCCGGGCCGCGCGGCGGCCCTGGTGGTGGTGGGGCTGGCGCTGCCCTTGGCCCATGCGACCGGCGCGCGCGCCGGGGCGTTCCGCGACGACGCGACCCTCTGGCGGACCAGCCTCGCGACCGACCCCGACAACGCGGTCGCGCACCTGAATCTCGTGCACACGATGCTGCACGGCGGCCCGGCCGAACTCGGCGCCGTGCGCAGCCATCTCGACGCCGCGGTCGCCGCCGCCCGCTACCCAGTGCACACGCTGCGCGCCGCGCAGTTGGCGGCGCGCGTCGCCCTGGTCGACGCCGACTACGCGGCGGCGGCCCGGCACGCGCGGGCGGCGATCGCGGCCGGCACCGAATTGGTTGCCCAGGAAACCAATCCGGCGCGGCAGGCGCAGGCCAAGGCGTTGCTGGTCGCCGCGCAGCTGGCGGCGATCGAGCCGCTGCGGCTCGCCAAGGACCCGGCCGGTGCCGCCGAGGCCTGGCGCAGCGCGCAGGCACTGGTTCCCGACCATCCCGAGGTGGTCGCGTTCGCGTCGCTGCGCGCGCTCGAAGGCCTGGTCGCCGGATTGCAGGCGAGCGCCGCGGCCGGCGGGGCGACGCGACTGGCCGACGACGACCCGCGGGTCGTGGCGGCGCTCGCCCGGCTCGACGCCGCGTTGCAGGACCATCCGCAGGCCGCGTGCCTGCAGTTGGCGAAGGCCGAGTGGTACCGCGCCGCCGACCGCGCCTTCCTGGCGTTGCACGCCTACCGGCAGGCGGTCGCCGCCGAACCCGACCGCATCGACGGTTGGCTCGGCGCGGCGCGGCTGTTGCGCGAGCGCGACCAGTTCGCCGACGCCGCCGACTACGCGCGGCAGGGCCTGGCGCGCCGTCAGGACCCGGCCCTGCTGCAGGAACTGGCGCTGGCGCTGGTCGGCCTCGGCCGCCTCGACGACGCGGTGGCGCAGCTCGAGGCCTGCCTGCGGATCGCGCCGGACGACCCCGAACTCGGCAAGGTGCTCGCCAACGTGCTGGTCGTGCAGGCCTACGCGCGGCTCGGCAAGCAGGAAGCGAGCCATGCGCAGGTGTTGACCGCCGTCGAGCGGGCCCTGCAGCTCAATCCCAAGGAGGCCAAGGCCCATCTGGTGATCGGGTTGGTGCGGCGCGAGCAGCGCCGCTACGCCGAGGCGGTCGATCAGCTCGAGCGGGCGCACCGGCTGTTGCCCGACTTCGCCGAGGCGAAGGAGAAGCTGGTCGCCTCGCTGCTCGACCTCGGGCTGGAGCGGCGGTTGGCCGGCGACGAACCGGCGGCCTTGGCGGCGTGGTTGCGGGCCCGCGAACTGGCGCCGGCGGCGATCCCTGGCACGGCCGTCGAGCTGTATCTGCAGGCGATCTGGCGCAACACCGAGCAGCGCGGCGTCGCGGCGTTGGGCAGCGGCGACCTCGCCGCCGCCGAGGCGGCGTTCCGGACCTGCCTGCGGATCGACGCGCAGCAACACTGGCCGGCGTGGCTGTTGGCGCAGACCCTGCTGCGCAGCGAGCGCCCCGACCTCGCCGAGGTCGAGCGGCTGGCCCGGCGCGCGATCGACGGCCAGCGCCAGCACGGGCTGGAACGCAGCCGGCAGGTGCACCTCCTGGCGGTGTGCCTGGTGCAGGCCGGTCGGCGCGACGACGCGCGGCAGGTGGCGCGCGAGTATCTCGCGTCGCCCGACGCCGAGGCGGCGCCGGCGGCGCTGGCGGCGCTGCGCGAGATCGTCAACGGCTGAGCGCCGGCGGGCGGCGCGCGGCGGCGGCAGCAGGTCGCGGCGCCGCGGTTTTTGGCGTTCTCCACCAGCGGGTGATTCCCTTGCTGCGGCGCGCTTGCTACAATGCGGTCCGCCGCTTGGTCCGCGGCGAACGGCGTGCTTCGCGCCGCCCTTCCGTCCTGTTTCTGTCTGTCCTGTTGGTGCCTCGCCGGCTGCGCGAGGGGGGTGTCTGGTGGCTCGCAAGTCTAGCGACATGGTCATGTTGTTGTCGTCGCGCGGTCGGGCGCGCCGCAGCCGCAGCGGTTCGTCGATCCTCGGCACGCTGCGCCGCGCCGCGTACAGCCTGTTCGGGGCAACCCCGCAATCCCGCCGCGATCCGGGCCCGTCGCGCGGTGCCAACGGCACCTGGCTGGCCCTCGGCCTCGCCCTGCTCTGCTTTGGGGCCGGCTTCCTGGTCGGCGGGCGATTCGGCGGTGGCGTCGACGACGCCGACCTGCGGGCTCGCACCGATGCCCGTCGGGCCAACCCGCGCACCCCGGAGGTGATCGGCCAGCTCGAACCCCAGAAGCTGACCAACGCGGCGTTCCTGGTCGCCGTCTACGACGACGCCGACCAGAGCGCGGCCTTCGCCAAGGCGCAGGCTTTGTCGCAATTCCTTGTCGACAAAGGACTTCCGCGTACCCGTCCGTACCAGTGGAGCACCAACCAGGGCCCGCTGTGGGCGGTGGCGGTGTACTACGATGGCTTGGCCGAACAGTCGCTGCTGCGCAGCAAGCTGCTCGCCCTGGACGAGGTGCCCGACGCGGCGTTCCGCGAGCTGCGGGCTGCCCGCAGTGGCGAAGGCACCAAAAATGACTGGCCCGTCAGCCGGGTCATCCAGTAGGATCCTCGCCCCGTTTCTGCAGAGGGTCTGCGGTTCGTGGGTCTGGACCGGCGTTGCCGCCGGGTTGGTCCACGCTCCGCCAGCCGTCTTCTGCCGCCGTTCCGCTTCTTCCCCGAATTTGCCGTCATGTCGATTCACAGCAGTCTGAGGCTCTCGAGCGCCGGCGGTGGCCAGCGCAACGTCTGGTCCCGCGTCGAGCGCATCGCCGCCCTGAAGAAGTCCGGCCGGTGGAACGACGGCGACGCCGTCGAGGGCCTGCCGAAGGTCCGCACCCGCTTCAAGGCCAAGGGCAAGCGCGCCAAGAAGGAAGAGGGGGCCGACGAGGCCAAGCCGGACGCCAAGAAGGACGCCAAGAAGAAGTAGTGCGACGCGGCGGAGGGTGGAGGTGACTCCACCGAGCCGTGTTTGCTCCGCGCCGCTTCGGTCCGCCGGGGTGGCGCTCGTCGTTTCGGCGGCCCGCGCCGCCCCAGCCGCGGCCCCGCGCCGGGTGAGGCCTTGAGCGATCCAGCCCAGTTCCTTAGCGCGCGCGTGCGCGGCATCGAACCGAGCGGCATCCGCCGCATCTTCGAGTTGATGGCGTCGATGGTCGACCCGATCAACCTGTCGATCGGCCAGCCGCACTACGAGACCCCGTCCGAGCTGGTCGAAGCCGCACATCGGGCGATGCTGGCCGGCGAGAACCGCTACACGGTCACCCAGGGCCTGCCGGCCCTGAACCGCTACATCCTCGACGAGGTCGAGCGGCGCCACGGCGTGCGGCCGGAGACCAGCCTGGTCACCGCCGGGGTGTCGGGTGGGCTGTTGTTGGCGTTCCAGTGCCTGCTCGACCCCGGCGACGAGATCCTGCTGCCGGATCCTGGCTTCGTGATGTACCGGCACCTCGCCACGCTGTGCGGCGCGACGGTCCGTTACTACGACCTCTACCCCGCCGCCGCGGACGCGCCGGCGCGTTTCCGGGTCGACCTCGACCAGTTGGCGTCGCTGTGCACGGCGCGCACCAAGCTGCTGCTCGTCAACTCGCCGGGCAACCCGACCGGTGCGGTGCTGTCCAGCGACGAGGTGCGCGGCATCGCCGCGATCGCCAACCGGTTCGGCACGTGGGTGGTCAGCGACGAGATCTACGACCTGTTCGTCTACGACCGGCCCTTCGCGTCGATGCTCGGCCACGCCGAGCGCTGCATCCAGCTCGGCGGCTACAGCAAGACCTACGCGGTGCCGGGATGGCGCATGGGGTTCGCCACCGGGCCGGCCAAGGTGCTCGAGGCGATGAAGACGCTGCAGCAGTTCTCGTTCGTCTGCGCGCCCGCCCCGTTCCAGCGCGCGTTGCTCGAGGCGATGCCGAAGATCGACCTGGCGCCGTACCGCGACGAGTACCGGCACAAGCGCGATCGCCTGGTCCGCGAACTGCACCCGGCGTACCGGCTGGCGGCTCCCGAGGGGGCGTTCTACGCGTTCCCGCGGCTGCCCGGCGAGGTCTCCGGCGAACGGTTCGTCGCTGCAGCGATCGAACGCAACCTGCTGGTCGTGCCCGGCACGGCCTTCTCGGCTCGCGACACCCATTTCCGCATCTCGTACGCCGCCGACGACCAGACGCTCGGCCGCGGCATCGCCGTGCTCAACGAACTGGCGGCCCGCTTCGCTTGAGAGGCGCGCCGCGACCGCCGCTGCCCCGAGCTCGTTCCAGGAACCTGCAGCCATGGATCTGAAGAAGGCACTGCAACAGGTGCGCGACAAGGCGAGCACTCCGACCGCCCAGGTCGCCAAGGCGCCACTGGTCGAGATCTTCGACTCCTTCCAGGGCGAGGGCCGGTTCGTCGGCACCCGCATGCTGTTCGTGCGCACGGCGACGTGCCCGCTGCGCTGCCTGTATTGCGACACCCCTAACTGCTACCTGGCCGCGGCCACGTCCCCGGTGCGTTTTGGCGGGCGCGACGCTCAGTAACCCACCCCGGTCGGCGCCTACCGCGCCGCTGCGCTGGTCAAGCAGGTGGCGCAGGCGAAGGCCGCCCCCGGGCGGCCGGTGCGGGTCAGCCTGACCGGTGGCGAGCCGCTGGTGTTCCCCGACTTCGTGCGCGAGTTCGGGCGCGCGATCCGCGAATTCGGCATGCGGCTGCACCTGGAGACCGCGGCGATCGATCCCGACGCGCTGGCGCGATGCATCGACCAGGTCGACCATCTGAGCGCCGACTGGAAACTGCCGGAGACGCTCGGGCCGGCCGCGCAGCCGAGCGCGGCGCTGGTGCCCGGCGCGACGTTCGCCGAACGGCACAGACGCTGCATCGAGCTGGGCATCAAGCGCGGGGCCACGGTCGACGTCAAGATCGTGCTGACGCCGGCGGTCGGCGATCCGGCGTTCGATGCCGCCCTGGCCGAGCTGCTGCCGTTCCGCGACAAGGTCGTACTGGTGCTGCAGCCGGTCACGCCGTTCGGGGCGGTGACCCGGCCGCTGCCGCGCGCCGATCTCGAGCGCTTCGCGGCCAGCGCACTGCGGGCCGGCTTCGACGTGCGGATCGTGCCGCAGGTGCACAAAGTGTTGCAAGTGCCTTGAGCCCGCCGGCCGGTCGACTCGGGTAGAGTCGTCGAGCATGCGTTGGCTCGACGACGTGCGTGCCCGGCTGCGGCCGGTCCTGATCGCCTGGTTGCTGGTGCTGGCGTGCCAGCCGGGGCTCGTCGCGCAGGGCGAGGGCGGTGCGGCCCCGCGCGTCGTCTGCCGCAACTGCGAGAGCCGCGGTTGCCATCCCTGCAGCAAGCACGGCCGACCGGCCGAACTCGCGGCCGAGCAGTCGGCCGCCGGCATCCTGCACTGCAGCGTCGCCACGGCCTGCAAGTCGTGCGCGGGGGCGCTGGCGACCGACTGCAAGGTGTGCGCCAACCCGGCGGTCGAGAACGACCTCGAACACCGCCGGCAGCTGGCGCAGCAGTGGTTGGCGGCCCGCCAGAAGGCCTTGCCCGAAGTGGCCGCCCGCAAGGAACTGGTGCACCTGCGCACCGCCCATTGTGCGCTGGCGTTCTCGATCCGGCCGACCACCGTCGGCAAGCAGAAACTCGACACGCATGCGCTCGCGCACCTGTACGCCGAACGCATCGAAGCGCTGCGCACGCTGTTCGTGCAGACCTTCGAGTACCAGCCGGCCGACTTCGCCGGCACGCTGGAGATCTACATGTTCCGCGACGCGCAGGACCACAGCCAGGTCGGCCCGCGCGTGACCGGGATCGGCACCAGCCAGTCGACCGGCACCAAACTGATGGGCGTCGAGTGCGTGTACTCGATGTGGCAGGACCTGCGGCAGCTGCCCGACGACGAGGCCCTGCACCGCAACCTGATCCACAACGCCACGCACCTGCTGCTCAGCAACGCCAAGCCCGAGCAGTTCCTCGGCAACCGCAAGGCCGGCTGGATCGACGAAGGCGTGGCGCACTGGTTCGAGGACAAACTGACCGGCAAGTGCACGAACTTCTGCTTCGAGGAGGTCCTGCTGCAGCCGGGGGCCGGGTTCAAGGGCGGGCGTTGGCGGGCGCCGGTGCGGCGGCTGATCGACGCCGGGCAAGGCAAACCGTTCGCCGAACTGAGCCAGCTGAACACCGACCAGCTGACCTTCGAGGACCACGCGATCGCGTTCGCGTACGTCGACTTCCTGCTCACCGAGCGCGGCGGTGCGAAGTTCCGCGACCTGATCGCGCTGGCCAAGCGTGACCTGCCGATGCGCGAAGCACTACAGAGCGTGTACGGTTGGAATCCCCTGACCATCGAACCGGTGTTCCGCCAATGGGTCAAAGACCACTATTCGCCGCTGGATCCGCGCTGATTCTCGCCGCCCTGGCCGTGGCCCCGCTGGCGGCGCAGGGCGTGCAGTACCGGGAGCGCTGGAGCTACCTGCACCTCGAGCAGCGCCGTGCCGAACTGGCGCAGGCCCTCGACGGCCGCGACGCGGCGACCCGCCAACGGGTCGCCGAACTGCTCGCCGAGCCCGACCAGGGGGTGCCGTACCGGCCGGTCGCAAGGGCGCTGGCGCACCTGCGCGGCCGCGCCTGCGACGACGCGTTCCTGTTGCGCAGCACGCTCGGCGTGTTCCTGCTGCCCGAGGTCGTCGATCCGGTCGGCGACAACGCAGCCTGCCGGTCGGCGCACGTGTCGCTGCACCTGCCGTTCACGGTGCCGATCCCCGCCGATCTCGAATTCGTGCTCGAGGTCCGCGATGCGGCCGGGGCCGTCGTGCATCGCCAGGAGGAGATCGAGGACGTGCCGCTCGGCGAGCTGCGCATGGCCCAGCACAGCCTGGAGATCCCGTGCGCCGAGCTGCCGGACGGCCGTTACGAGATGCAGCTGCAGTTGCGCATCGACGGCAAGCTGCCGGGACCCGGCGAGCCGGTGGTGCGGTGGGCGTTCGCGGTGCAGCGCGGCTACCAGGCCCACGCGACGGCGGCGATGCAACGGGCCCGCGAGGCCGTCGAGGGGCTGCGCGGTGCCGAACGTGGCTGGCTGGCCGGATTGTCGCGGCAGGTGGCCCGGGCGTTCGCCGGCGAGCCGTTCGAAGGGGGCAGCCAGGCCCTTGCCGAACTGGCCCGGCTCGACGCCGCCCTCGCCAACGTCGCGGCCGGCCGGCCGGTGCTGACGGGCCTGGTCGGCGACGTGCCGACGTCGCTGCCGGCCGCCGACGGCGCGGCCCTCGGCGGGCTCGGCGCGGTGCTGCGGCTGCCGGCCGAGCCGCCGCCGCCGGACCGGCCGATCGTCGTCGTGATCGCCGGAGCGCCGAGCTACGACCAGACTGGGCGCCGGCCGGTGTCGCCGGTGTCGCGAGGACCGGTCTGGACCAGTCGCGAACTGCCCGCGCTCGGTCGCGCCGCCGGCTGGCCGGTGGCATTCGTCGAGTCCCCCGGCGGCAGCAACCAGTACCTGGCCGACCTGCGCGCCGGGTTGGCGGCGCTGCGCGAACTCTGGCCCGGTCAGGCCCGGCCGGTGGTGCTGGTCGCCGAGCAGCAGGCTGCGACCGTGCTGGCGTTGCAGCTGCCGAGCCTGCCGGGGCCGATCCGCGGGCTGGCCTGCATCGGCGGTGGGGCGATGCCCGGCCCGACGCTGGATCGCCTGACCGCGCTGTCGTTGCGGTACGTGGCGGTGGTGGGGAGCCCCAGCACCGAGTCGGTGCAACGCACGCTCGCCTATGCGCAGGCCCGGGTCGGCGACGGCCAGGCCGTCGATGCCGAGTGGCTGGTGGCGGCGTCACAGCCATTCGGGGTCACGCTGCCGCTGCTCGCTGCACCGCTGCAGCAGTGGTTGGACTCGCTGGTGCCGTGAGCCCGCGGCGGCCGTGGCCGGTCAGAGGCAGGCCGCGAGGTGCTCGCGCACGATCCGCACCAGGTCGCGCGGCTTGATCGGTTTCTCGAGCCACGTGCCGGGGCGCAGTTCGTCGTCGCGCAGGTTGGTGAGCTGCCGCGCCGACCCGGAGACGACCAGGATCGGCACCTGGCGATGACCGTCGGCGCGCAGGCGGCGCACCACGTCGGTGCCCGACAGGGTCGGCAGGCTGACGTCGAGCACGACCAGGCTCGGTCGGTGGTCGGCGAAGCGGCGCAGCGCCTGCTGGCCGTCGCGAGCCAGCTCGACGACGTGGCCGTCGCGCGACAGGGCCCGCGCGAACACTTCGGCGGTCAGCGGCTCGTCCTCGACGAGCAGGATGCGCGTGGTCGGTTGGGTGCGCATGGGCCGCGGGGTCTGCTGCGGCACGGGAGCCGTCTGCGGGCGCGGCGTCAGGGTAGCGGTGGTCATGGTCGCCTTCTTCGATCCTCGTCTGGGCCTATCGGCTCGCTTTGGGACCGAACTGCAGCGTGCCGCAGATCAGCGGCACAGGACGAGTGTCTGCTCGGACCAGAAGCGCCGCAGCGCCACCATCGCCACCGGCTGCCAGCCGGCGGCGATCAGCTCGGCCCGGAACGCCGCCCGCGACACCGCGCTGCGGCCCGAGCGCGGCTTGCCGAACCGGCGGCGCAGCCGGCGGCGCAGGTGGATCAGGCTGTGGGCGTCGAAGAACGACACCAGCAGCGGCCCGCGGGCGACGCGCCGCAGCTCGCGGAGGATGTCGAGCCGCTCGACAGCTGTCGGAATGTGCTGCAGCAGGCGGTGGCACAGCACCCCGCCGAAGCAGCCGTCGGCGAACGGCAAGTGGTGCACGCTGGCGGCGACCCTGGGCCGTCGTGCGGGGCACGCGGCGACCATCGCCGGATCGCGGTCGGCTTGCCAGACCGGGCCGGGCAGTTCGTCCGACAGGCGGCCGGCGCCGCACGGCGCGTCCAGCCATGGGCCGCTGGTCGGGCCGGCCAGCGCGAGCAGCTGGCGCAGCACCGCGCGTTCGCGGCGGTCGGTCGCTTCGCCGCTGCCGGTCGCGAAGCGGCGGTCGCGGTAGCGCTCGGCGTAGCCAGGTTCGCGCTGGTAGGGGGTCTCGGTCACGCTGGCAGGATACCCGCGGCGCTGCTTCAGTCGCGGGTCGGTTGCGGCCGATGCCACCGGTGGAGCCCTTGCTCGCCATGCCGCCCGAGCCACCCAACCCTGCCGACAACCGCCGCGATCCGCGCTTCGCGCTCGACCGCGAGGTCACCCTCGAGATCGACGCCGAGGCGATCGTCGGGCCGGGTCAGAACATCTCCCAGCAGGGCGTGTTCTTCACCGCCCAGGCCAGGGTGCCGGTGGTGGTGCGGATCGCCGGACGCGCCCAGCCGCTGGCCGGCGAGCTGGTCCGGTTCGAGAGCATGGGGGGCGGGCGGGTCGGCATCGCGGTGCGCTTCGACGCGCCGCTCGCCGACGGGCTCGACCCGGCGACGCTGCGCTCGTAGAATGGGGGCATGAGCCTGCGCGACCAGTTCAAGAAGGCGAACCTGATCTCCGACAAGGATGCGCGCCGACTCGCCCACGAATCCCGGGTCGAGCGCAGCACCAAGGGGCGCGAGACGATCGAGCAGGAACAGGCCGATCGGCAGCGCGAGCTGGACCGTCTGCAGGCCCAGGAGCGCGAGCGGGTGCGTCTGCAGACCGAGCGGCTCGAGCAGGAGAAGCGGCAACGCGACGAGTTGGCGGCGATCGAACTGCTGCTCGCCGAGGCGAAGAAACCCGGGCCCGGTACGGTGAAATACTACTTCGCGACCCGGGAGGGCTTCCTGCCGTGGCTGGAGGTGTCGCCGCGCGAAGCACAGGAACTGCGCGCCGGGGCCTTCTGTGTGGTGCGGGCCGGCGAGCCCGGCACGCACACCTATCGCCTGCTGCCGCTCGACAGCACCCGGCGGGTCGCCAGGCTGCGACCCGATGCCGTGGTCGTGGCCCCGCGCGGTGTGCTGCCGGCCTGAGCGACGGCGCCGACCATCGCGTGATTCGGGGAATTCGCCAATGCCCGGCGGCCGATCGGGACGCCGCGACTAGAATTCCGGGAATCCCTCCCGGGCCAGGGTTCCCATGAACAACACGACGCGGTTCCTGGATTCACTGACGCACGAGCAGTTGCTGTCGCGCCTCGAACTGGCCTTGCGCGGCGCCAACCTCGGCATCTGGGATTGGGATCTGCGCGACAACAGCGTGCAGTTCGACCAGCGCTGGTGTGCGATGCTCGGCCTCGACCACGACGTCACGGCGATGGTGCTGGCGACCTGGGCGGACCGGGTGCATCCCGACGACCTGGCGCGGACCTATGCCGACATCAATGCGCACATCGAAGGTCGCACCGAGTTCTACGAGAACGTGCACCGCATGCGGCATGCCAATGGCGAGTGGGTGCACATCCTCGACCGCGGGCGGATCAGCGGCCGCGACGAGCAGGGCCGGCCGATCCGGTTCACCGGCACGCACTTCGACCTGACCTCGCGCGAGCGCGACCGCCAGCGCCTCGCCGCGCACGAACGCGAACTCGCCGACCTGGTGGCGACGTTCCCGTCGGCGATCGCGCTGTTCGACCGCGACTTGCGCTACCTGGCCGCCAGCGACCTGTGGTTGGCGATGTTCGGGGTCCGCACGCCGGTGCGCGGGGTGCACCTCGGCGATGCCCTGGTGCCGGACATCGCGGCGTGGGCCGCCGTGCTGCAGCGCGTGTTGGCCGGTGAAGAACTGTATCGCGACGAGGAGGTCTGGCAGGATCCCGCGACCGGCACCGAGCGGTGGCGGCGTTGGGTCGCCAAGCCGTGGCGGCGTGGCGGCGGCAAGCCGGAGGGCGCGATCGTGCGCGTCGACGACGTCACCGAGCTGGTGCTGGCGCGGCGCGCCCGCGAGCAGCAACGCGATGCGCGCATGCAGATGCTGGCCCTGTTCGCGGGCGGGGTCGCCCACGAGATCAACTCGCCGCTGCAGGTGATCGGCATCGAGGCCCACCTGATCGCGGCAGCGCTCGAGCGCGGGGAAGCCAACCTCGACGAACTGCACAAGAGCGCCCGTTCGATCGTCGAGATGGCGCAGCGGGCGATGGCGATCACCCGCGCCCTGCGCACGCTGTCGCGCGATCCGCACGGCGATCCGCCCGAGAACGTGCCGATCGCCGGCATGTTCGAACAGGTCTCCGCCCTGGTCGCCGCGCGGCTCCGCGCCGTCGACGTGCGTCTGGAACTGCGTTGCGTGGAATCGGGCCTTGCCGTGCGCTCGCGGCCGGCCGAACTCCTGCCCGTGCTCGTCAACCTCGTCGACAACGCCCACTACGCTGCGCTCGAGGGCGAACGCTGGGTGCGCCTCTCCGCCGAGCGCGATGGCGAGCAGGTGGTGCTGCGCTGCGTCGACGGTGGCAACGGCGTGGCTCCGGACAAGCTCGCAATGCTGGGCACGCCGTTCTTCACGACCAAACCCAGTGGCCAGGGCACCGGGCTCGGCCTGAGCATCGTGCGCGTGCTGGTCGAACGTTCCGGCGGGACGTTCCGTCACGTGCCCGACGCCCGGCACACGACCTTCGAGGTGCGGTTGCCGAGCGGTGCCGGGGACGGGCCGACCGACCGGGAGGTCGGCGCATGAGGCCGTCCGGCAAGGTCCTGGTCGTCGACGACGAGCCGTTGGTCGTGCAGGCGATCGTGCGCCTCCTGACCAGTGTCGGCATCCCTTGCACGGCGGCCGGCAACGGTGCCGAAGCCCTCGTGGTGTTGCAGCGGGAACCGATCCGGTTGGTGCTGACCGACGTGCGCATGCCGGTGCTGGATGGACCGGGGCTCG
>DAIMFJ010000127.1:4419-13065 GCA_036724695.1 Planctomycetota bacterium | reverse complement strand
CTACGGCGAGCAGACCGGCTTCGTCTCGCCCGAGCAGACCCCGCACCTGCTCGGGGTCGGCTGCGAACGCTGCCACGGGCCGGGCCAGGCCCACGCGACCAGCAACGGCCAGCAGAAGCTCGGCCTGATCGGCGGGGTCACCAAGTCGATGTTGTGCACGCAGTGCCACGACTTCGAGCAGTCGCCGAACTTCCAGTACAACGAGCGTTGGCCGCTGATCCAGCACGGCCGCGAACCGCACCAGCAGCCCGCCAAGGCCGGCGGCGAGAAAGGCCCCGAGAAGGGCGGCGAGACCGGCAAGTAGCCCCTCGCGCGACGACGGCACGCGGCTATTTTGTCGGCATGCCCTCGTCTCCCTCCCGCCGCGATTTCCTGCTCCAGTCGGCCGCGTTCGCGGGTGCTGCGTCGCTCGCCAGCGCCTGCCAGACCAGCCCCGCGCCCAAACGCGCGCGTTCGCCGAACGACCGGCTGCGCATCGCGCAGATCGGTTGCGGCGGCAAGGGCCTGTCGGACATGCAAGCCTGCGCCAAGACGCACGACATCGTGGCACTCTGCGACGTCGACGACGGCAAGGCCGCCAATGCGCGCAAGGAGCAGCCCAAGGCGTCGTTCCACTACGATTGGCGCGACCTGCTCGACCGGGAGAAGCTCGACGCGGTGGTGATCAGCACGCCCGACCACAGCCACGCCGGGCCGGCCCTGGCGGCGATGGCGCTCGGGCTGCACGTCTACGTGCAGAAGCCGTTGACGCACACGGTCGCCGAAGCGCGGCTGCTGCGCGACGCCGCCAGGAAGACCAAGGTGATCACCTCGATGGGCAACCAGGGCACCTGCCTGGACGGCTTCCGCACCGCCGCCGAATGCGTGCGCGCCGGCGTGATCGGCGACGTGCACGAAGTGCACGTCTGGACCGACCGGCCGGTCAAGTACTGGGCGCAGGGCATCGACCGGCCGAGCCACGTCGATGCGATCCCGGCGACGTTCCGCTGGGACCTATGGCAAGGCCCGGCCGCCTGGCGGCCGTACGCCGCCGGCCGCAAGGACGGCGAGTTCAAGGGCTACGCGCCGTTCCACTGGCGCGGCTGGTGGGACTACGGCACCGGTTCGCTCGGCGACATGGCCTGCCACGTCGCCAACCTGCCGTTCTTCGCGCTCGAACTCGACGCGCCGACCAAGGTCGAAGCCGAGGCGTCCGACTTCCACGAGGAGACCGCGCCGAAGACCAGCAAGATCACCTACCACTTCCCGGCGCGCGGCAAGCGCGGCCCGGTGAAGATGGTCTGGTACGACGGCGGCAACCTGCCGCCGGCAGAACTGATCCCCGGGATCAAGTGGCGGGCCGGCGGGTTCCTGCTGGTCGGCAGCAAGGGCATCCTCTACAGCCCGACCGACTACGGCGAGACGTTCGACATCTACCAGGACGGGCAGAAGGTCGCGTACACGGCCCCGACGCCGTGGCTGCCGCGTTCGCCGGGCAGCCAGGACGAATGGCTGCAGGGCATCCTGAACGACCAGCAGCCGATGGCCAACTTCGAGTACGCCGCGCCGTTCACCGAGGCGATGCTGCTCGGCAACCTGGCCTTGCGCAGCCGGCAGACGATCGAATGGGACAGCGCCAGGCTGCGGGTCGTCAACTCGGCGGAAGCGCAGCGCTACGTCGACAAGGAATACCGCCGGGGCTTCGAGTTGACGAAGGTGTGAGGGCGGCGGGCGGCGTCGGCCTTCCCCACGGGAGCTAGAACAGCGCCTGGGCGTGGAAGATGTCCTGACCGAGCACACGATCGATCAGCCGCGTGTACTCCGCATTGCTGACAAGCACTCGCTCGTGGAACCAGGTGAGGCACACCGCCGACAACGTCTGTTGTTGGAATACGATCCACTTCACTCCCTCCATGGTGTCCGGCATATCCGCGATCTTCGCGCCGACCGCCTCCCCCGAAGGGCTGCCGACCAGCACATCGAAAGGCTCGTCCGCGACGTAGTCCGCAGCGTTCGGGGACGTGACACCCGACTCCAATGAGGGCGCCGGACGCAGGGGCACACCACGACCCGCAGCAACCAGACTGGTGGACTCCCTGACGAAGTCCCTGCGCATGCGATCGTTGGCCTCCCGAAGGCCCTTGAGCCCCTCGGCGACCATGACGCCGAGCGCCAAGCGATCCTCTCTGGGAATGTATGTGTCCGCCTTGTTCAGTTCCCGGTTCCTGAAGAGCATTCGAGCAGAGAAGAAGGCATCGTCGGGCATGGCCCCCCTGGGAATGCTGATCAGACGCCGAAACACGTCCCGCCCTGTGCGAGGCAACGCGTTCCATTCCAAGTCGCTGCGGACCGGATCGGCGCGGGTCACATCAGGCTCACCTTCAGCACGTTCGGGCGCTGTGGCAGTTTCGGCCGATGCGACGACCGGAGCGTCGGCATGCGACGCTCTCGCAATTCCCGCCGCGGCCGGTTCGCGAAGCGAGGCGCGCTCCGGTGCGTTCCCCGGCACCATCTTCGGCGGCGGCGCACTCTGACTCCATCGACTGGACCAGAGCCACCAGGAGCAGGATGCCACCAAGAACCCAAGACCGAGAGCGGCCGCCCAGATGCTGGGAGAGCGCCACCCGCCACCTCGATTGGTGTATCGGTCATTCACCGGTAAATTCGATCGCTTCATAGGGACTCCATCAAACTGCACCGACCCGGCCGCATCTCGACAACATGTAACATGACAGCGAGACATGGCAAGGCAGCGACCCATCGACGACACAACGTCGGCCGCGACTCTTCGCCGAGAAACTCATGCTCAGTATCGATACGGACAACACACTCCCGAGCGCGCACAGCAGCCGAAGTCCGCACCCAACAGAAGAGTCAAGAGCATGCAGGCCAGAGCACAACCGTGCGGCGAAGCGCGCCCACCAATACCCACAGGAACCAACCTGCCCGGCGAGCAAGCCCATTACGGAATCAGTCGGATATATCACAAATGCTACACAGGTCACAGCCGAGCTTGAACTTGATCGAGCACAAGAATTGCGTCCCCGCATCATCGGAATACAGATCAAAAACCTTCACGAACCTCGTGCCACCGTCGCATGGCTGCCCGGGCATGGCCACCTCTGCCGGAATCCCGAAGCTACCCGGAGGATTCTGCGGCCCATTGACCACGACTGAACCACCCAGGTACGAGTACGACCCCACGTTAAAAGCGGAGCCCAATCGAAACTCAACGGCCAAGATCTTGCTGCAACCTGCGTTCGCGTCCTTCTGCACGCAGTTAAGATCGTCGTCGCAGACGCAAAGACCAGGAATATCCACCACCTGAACCCCGGGTGAGAATCTGGCCACGACCCCACAGCACCATCCGGGAAGCACATTGTCATTGGCATCAACGACCGTGAACCCTCCGGTGCCAGAGCGTACGCCACACCCCGGACACTCGACATCTTCACGCTCGAAGGACACGGCGAACGTGGCGCAAATGGCCAGGACCAGCAGGCATAACCCATGGACTTTCAGCACGACGGCTCCTCATCAGGCTGACGACAGGAAACAATGGATTCGGCAAAAGCGGCATGAAGCCAGGTGAAACTACCATACCATATCCCGACACCGCCAGCAAGGCCAATCGGAATCGAAGAGCAGGCCCATCCGACAAATCCTATAGCCGATCGTCCCGGCCATCCGCCGCCCTGGTCCCAACCGCTGCCCCGGCCTCTACCGCCAGCGCGGTCGCCAAGTGACGAAGTCGCCACGCCAGCAAGCAACGCGACAAGGCCAGGCCGCTCAGCTCAATCCCCCACAACCGACCAACGCGTGAGGGCGGCGGGTGGCGGACAGCGCGACCTTCGCCGCCGCGCCGTCAGCGATACCCGATGACCCCTTCGGCGGCGTTCGACACCACGGCCCCCGCCGCATTGCCAGCCTGCGGATCGAGCACCAGCGCCTGCTGCTGGAAGCGCAGACCGACCAGCGCTGGCAGGTCCGGGATCGGCAGACGCGCCTTGGCCTGCCGGTTGGCGCCGAGCAGGAGCTGCACGGCATCCGGCGCCACGTAGGAGGTGCAATTCGGCATGCCGTACCCCGCCAACGGCAAGGGTGCCGATCGACCGGCAAAGGACATCATCAAGAATCCCACGCTCTGCGGCAGATCGAACACGGTCACTTCGAACGTGCCACCGATGTGCGGAGTGTCCCGGGGTATCAGGCGCGCAGTTGGTCGCGAGCCGGCACAACCGTGAGCGTAGGAGACGTAGGTGCTCTCGGCACCGAGGCGTGTGAATACCTCGGCGAAATCGAAACTGCGCGCCTCTCGGAACGATTGTCCGGGAGGAGGAATGAATCGCCGCTGGAACCAGGAGTACGCTATTGATCCAGCCAAATCAACAGCACCATCGGAGCGACGCAATAGCGCCATGAATTCGCCACAGTCGACACCAACGTAGGTCACACCGAACGGCAGAGGGGGCGGAAGGTAGTGCGAAGAATTGGGTATCGTGAAGTCCCTACCCCATATCACATAGCTGCCATCGGATCGGACTGCTGCACACAGGACTCTGCCTGCAGCAGCCGCAATGTAACGCAGCCCACTGGGAAGCTGAGGAGGAGTGAGTATGGTAGGAGTGCTGAGATTTCCGACTACGACGACCTCACCATCGCTACGCAGCAACAACGATTTGTAGTCATGGGCATCCACGGCGACATACATAACTCCAGGAGGCAATGATGGAATATTGTTCTGGCCGTGGGCATTGACTCCAAACGCTATCGCCGAGCCATCCGAGCGCAATGCGACTGTATGTCCATAGTCGGCAGCAACGTCCGTATACACTACCCCCGCCGGCAGCGGCGGCACCATCGTCAACTGCGGATCCCCCCACACGATCAGCGCACCGTCGGAACGCACGGCAGCAGAATGCCACACGCCTCCGGCCACACGAGTGTAGCGTAGACGATCTGGCAACGGAGGCACCTCGCACTGGCCAGCGCGGTGTTCGCCGAACGCATCAACCTGACCGTTGCTGTAGAGCAGCAGAGCATGCGCCCAGCCATTCCCAATCTGCTCATGGCGGACGTTGGGCCCTTGCGATTGCAACGCCGGAATATGAGTCGAGTAAGTGAATTCATTTGCCCACCCCACGTGAGTCCCGTCGTCGAACCGCGCAAGGAATCCGTTCCGACTCGCCGCCAACTCAAGACATTGGACACCGAGCGGAACGACAGGTGTATCCCATGCCTGCGGATGATGAGGCGTACCCCAAACTTCGAACCGCCCATCGGATCGCCAAGCGGCGGCAAGGTTCAAACCCGCAGCAAACAACTCGTAGCGCACACCACTTGGAAGCTGCGGTGGATTGCATTGCCCTACGATGTTGTTGCCCCAACCGATAAGCACTCCATCCGAGCGCATCGCCAAGGTGAAGGCGTCTCCGCAGTCGAAGTCCGTGTAGACAACCCCCAGAGGCAAGCCTGGTACCACGCACTGCCCCAGGGAGTTGTCGCCCCAACAAAAGATCGATCCATCATCGAGCAGAGCGACGGAGAAGGTGTCCCCGCCGCCCACCTTCGTGGCCCAACGCCCTGGCGGCAACGTTGGAGCGTTGGCTTGTCCGTGGGAGTTGGCGGAACCCCCCGCAGTCGCATGAATCGGAACGATCACCCCGTCGGATCGCACGAGCAATGCGTGGTTGGTCCCACAACCATAACTCATGTAAGCCATACCGGTGGGCAACTGCGGCACCACGACCGAATAATGCCCTCCGTCTGTGAAGCCCCAACTCACGATTTCACCGCTGTCGAGCCTCCCAAGGGCATAATCTCTTCCAAGCTCGAAGTCGACGATGCGGCGCCCAGCCGCCAAGGCTGGCAAATCGTTGATTCTCGCCTGCAAAGTGTTACCACGAATGAACACCCGGCCGTCGGCAAGCAGCACGCCAAGATTGCCACCGCCAGGACCACCAGCCAAGTCGACGCAGCGGCCCTCGTGGGCACGCGTGTCGAACTCCCAGATTCCGTACATGGCGACCGAGCTCTGGCACGGCAATTCGCACAGTTGGAAGACAGCCAGGCAGGCAGAAAGCAGGCTTCTCATGACACGCACTCCGAGTGGCAGTCGCCGACAACGCAGCAGTGACTCTAGGACTGGTTGGGGATCAGTAGTTTACCCACAAGGCCGGACTAGCAACACCTGTCGCTGTATTGGGAGTACAGCTCGGCGCATACCCTCCGGGCACTGCGCTGCCGAGCAAGCCCACGAACTGGGCCGTCATGGTCAACGAAGGCAGGGAAGAGGGGAATGGCGGCAAAGCGAAACGTAGGATCGTCCCATGGCTCCAGTACACACCACTGCTCGGTGGAGACGATGGATCGACGGGGATATTGACGATCGCAGGATTCTCCACACACCACAGGACCAAGCCGTCAGGCATCGCAAGGGGGCTCTGCGGCAAGTTAGGAGCCCCGTAGTACCCTGGAAAACCCAGCTGGAGCGCCCCAAGGAGGAAGGTGGAGCCATCGGGTGGGCGCGACACAACAACCGAAGCGCTCACACCAGGTGCGGGCGGCAGACCATCGTAGTCGATGTACATCCGCTGTGCCGCAGGCACAGGCTCCCCAATTCGCCGGCCAAACATTGACAAGGCACACTCTGGACTCGTCCGATCCGTGAGCGTTGCTGCTGTTGTGTACGTGCTAGGAGTGATCTGCACAGGGGTCCCCTAGCCGTCCGTACGCCCCACTCCCACTTGCACCAGGTCCGCCACGACGCGAACCGCGTCTCGCAGCGAGTCTTTGTCGCGAGAAATCGGCGGAGGCGGATCGTTGGGAAAATCCAAGCTAACCGTGGCCCCAACGCAGTTCGTGCGCCCCGAAGAGTCGACACTCACGCCACCGCCATCCGGCGGACCGACACCGTAGTCATGGAAGGAGATCTGGCCACTGGTCGTCAAACTCGCAACCCCAACGACCGCAGCGGCATCGATATCACTGCCTCCAACTTGTGCCTCGCAAAGCAACACTGCCTGATTCGGCAGCCCGGAGTGCGACAGGTTGTAGTAGTAACTGGCCCAATCGATGTCAGCCGACGAACCGGAACCTGTCACACCTGCAACAACGAAATGGTCTGGGAACTCACTCCAGGACTGCACACCGGTCAAGTAGTCGAAATCTGCACCCCCACGGTAAACACCGCTTAGCTGCGCCAGCGTACCGATCCCATTTGACGAACCGCTGATGCATGGCGCACTCAACACACAAATCCCAGAGTATACAATGCCATCGACAGAACCTGCGAGCGCCCCGTGATAACCGAGATCCGGGTCATTGGATGACCCCACGCATCGAAGGTGTGCAAGCATCGGATTGGTTGGGTCCACAACCGCAACAACGTCGCGCAGAACTGTATGTCGGCCAAGCTCAACGCAAGGATCCGACCCGATCGAACCACCACTCTCGAGGATCAGACCATTGCCGAGCAAGCACCCGGCATTGAACACCTGGATCGTGCCAAGTGCGTAGTCGAGACCGCTCTGCGAAGGACATGAGAGGGGAGGGCAATCGTTCGGCAACGGGAACGTGAACGCCGAACTCGGCGCATTCGGCAGTCCCGTGGAGCCAACCACGACGAATCGGTCGGCATCGATCTCGTGTATTCCGAACAAACCGTCCTGACCACCGCCACCGACCACCGAATGAAACATATGGACCGCGTTGCTGACACCCAGCCCATTTCTTGGGTTGCTGTGTGAATTCTGCAGACGCCCCACGATACCATCCCACTGGCCGTGGCCGTTGTTAGTATCCCCGCCAGCCGCAGTGCCGCAATGCGCCGGAGGCGTAAAAGGGTGGATTGGGTCCATATACCCAAGAGACCCGACACCGCCGGACGTCCCGTAGGAAGATACTCCGCAATAGGTGACCACGTCAACGGCGTTCTCGCCAACACCCTCGACGCGGATACTGACATCCGTGATTGCGCATTCCCCAGGAGTACTGTGGAAGAATATGTGACTCCACAAGTGCTGCCCGTCTCCATTGAACACCGCCACAAACCCCTTCCACTTCACCACGCTCAACGGCACGGCAGCCTGGCTAAATGGCGTATTCTCGCCGAGCACCTCTCCACAGATTGCGATGCGCGTATCCTGAACGTTCGCAGCCGGCCACACGGATATGCCTCTGGCGTTACTTGCGCGCGGCTCCTGGTACGGGAATCCGTAAAAAAACCGCTGCCATGATATACTCTGATCTGCATTGTTTACTTGCAGCACAACCGCTTGGCGAGGCCCAATCGGGGCAGAGAAGTCCCAGGGCGTCTGACCATCACACACGCTAATCGGCCGACCTGAGAAACTGGCATTCGTGAACACATGTGCCTCCGTGGTCCCGACTGCATAGGTACGCCCATCGCCAGGCGTCTTCACATCAACCCATGCATCCCGGTACTGGTACGCCTCGCCGACCCCCGACGGAGTCCAGTCGTGCGTAGCGAACCGCACCTGCGGCGGTGGACCCTGAGGAACCAGACTCGACGCAACCAAGTCATCCGCCCCAGCCAGCAGCAGCGCTGCCAGGGAGCACCCTATCGCCGTGAGCAGTAAGCAAAGAGACTACATACATCAGAAAAACACCATCAACGCAAAAACATAAAAAAAAAAAAAAGGCAAA
>DAIMFJ010000127.1:0-4409 GCA_036724695.1 Planctomycetota bacterium | reverse complement strand
CCGTGAGCCGTGAGCCGTGAGCCGTGAGCCGTGAGCCGTGAGCCGTCTCATGCTTGCCTTCCTGCCTCGACGTGGACCACTAGCAGCATCCGCTTGAGGTGCGGCTCCGGCCATCGGAGCCCGTCCACCTCCAGCCGCACTATACTACCTCCGCAGGACGTCGAAGTCACCAGCTTCGTACCGACTGCACACGGGTTCGTCAATCTCCCATGGCATGGAGCATTCCAGTTTCCCGACGATTTTCTTGACTCGGCCAATCCCCCTAAGGGAATTCCCCGCTGTCACATCCCTGCGACAGCGAGCCCCCGACTCACCGCCCAACCGCCCCACAATGCCGGTCCAGCCAGCTGCACATCTCGTACAGGCAGTGCAGCACCGACTCCCTGGCCCGATAGCCGTGGCTCTCGTGCGGCAGCATGCACAGCCGCACCTCGCCACCGTGGCCCTGCACGGCGGCGAACAGGCGTTCGCTCTGGATCGGGAACGTGCCCGAGTTGTTGTCGTCCTCGCCGTGGATCAGCAGCAGCGGCTCCTGGATCTTGTCGGCATACGAGAACGGCGACATCGTCAGGTAGACGTCGCGCGCCTCCCAGAACGTGCGCTCTTCGTTCTGGAACCCGAACGGCGTCAGCGTGCGATTGTAGGCGCCGCTGCGCGCAATGCCGGTCGCGAACAGGTCGGTGTGCGCCAGCAGATTGGCGGTCATGAAGGCCCCATAGCTGTGGCCGGCGACCGCCAGCCGTTTGGTGTCGACGACACCGGTTGCCGCCAGGGCTTCGACCGCCGCGGCGGCGTTCTGTTGGACCTGCAGCACGAACGTGTCGTTGGCCGAGCGCTGCGGGCCGACGATCGGCATCGCCGCGTCGTCGAACACCGCATAGCCGGCCAGCAGCAGGTAGAGGTGCGACGCGCCGCGCGGCCGGATCGCCCGCGTCGGGGCGGCCCGCACCTGCCCGGCGTCGCTCGCCGAGGTGTATTCGAGCGGGTAGGCCCAGATCAGGGCCGGGACCTTCTCGCCCTCCTTGCGGCCCGGCGGCAGGTACAGCGTGCCCGACAGCGGCACGCCGTCGGCGCGCTCGTACTTGATCAGCCGCTTCTCGAGCGTGCGCGTCCACGCCGCCGCCGGGTCGGCGAGGCTCAACACCTGCCGCCGCGCCCCGGTCGCCAGCGTCACCGCGACCAGTTCGGCCTCTTCGCTCGGCGATTCGCTGCGGATCAGGATCTCCTGCTGCCGGTCGTCGAGGAACGCGAGGAACTGTTCGTAACGCCCCGCGGCCGACTCGAACACTTTCTCCAGGGCCCCGTTGCTGGTGCTGCGTTTGGCCAGGAACGGCCGCTCGCCGTCCGGGCTGGCGCCGGCACCGGCGGTGAAGAAGAAGCCGTCGCGGACCAGCAGCGCGGATTCGCCGTTGGCCAGCCGTTCGGTGATCGGCCGCCCCGGATCGCCGTAGACGTCCTGCGTCGAGCGCTCCTCGAACAGCCGCGGCGCCTTCTGCACGTCCTGCGGGTCGACCACCCAGGTGCGCTCCCGCCGCGTCTTGCGGTCCATCTCGCCGGCCAGCGCGAACCGCCCGTCGGCCGCCAGCTGCAGCCCGCCGGCGCGGTGTTCGGTCTCCAGCCAACGCCGCGGCTCCTGCCCCGGCTCGCTGAGGAACACCGCGTCGCGCTTGCCGACGCTGCGCCGCGGATCGCCGCCGTCGAGCGCTTCGGTCCAGCGCAGCGTGTGCGGGGCGGTCGCCAGCCAGCCGAAACCCCGCCGCCCGGTCGGCACGCCGCCGATCGGCACGCTGTCCTCGAGCCCACGTTCGATCAGCACCTCGACGAGCTGCCCGTCGGCCCGCCAGATCGCCGTGCGCCGCGGGAAGCTGCCGAGCGTGTGGCGGAACGAGAACGGCCGCTGCACCGTCGTCACCAGCCAGTACTGACCGTCCGGCGACGCGTCGACGCGGTCGAACATCGCCGGCGCGCCGACCTTCTGCTGCGTGCCGTCGCGCGCGTCGACGACCACCAGTTGGCTGGTCGCGTAGTGTTCGAGCAGGTCCTCGTCGTGCGCGTCGGTCAGCAGGTCCTGGAACGTGCGCACCGGCTTCTGCACGCCGCGTTCGGCGGCTTCGATGCGCGGCCCGACCGGCGCCTTCGGTCTGGTCGGCGACTGCCGATCGAGGCGCTGCTGCACGAGCAGTCGCTGCTGGTCCGGCAACCACTGCACCGCGTTGCCGATCGTGCTGCTCAGCAGCAGCCCGTCGACGCGCCGCGGCGCGCTCGACGGCGTGCCGAGCCACAGTTCGATGCCAGCAGCCGTCGTGTGCAGCAGCGCGAAGCGGCTCTCGTCGACCGCCCAGAGCGGCCCGGTCCAGTGTCCCGGCGGGATCGCCAGCGTCGTCTTCGGCTGGCCGTCGAGCGGCTGCAGCGCGATCGACAGCACCTTGGTGCCGAGTTGCGGCCCATGGGTGTCGGGGTCGATGCGCATGCCGGCCAGCTTCAGGTGCGGCCGGGCGACCGTCTCGAGGCTCGCGAACGCCTCGCTGGTGGTCAGCACCAGGTAGCGGCGCTGCGGCGACAGTGCCACGCTCGGCGGCGGCGGCGCGTCGCAGGCGGCGACGATCGCCGGATTGGGCCGTTGCCAGCCGGGGCCGGGGCCCTGGGGCAGAACCGCTGACACACAGAGCGCCAGCACGCAAGCGGAGGACGCGAACATGCGCCGATGTTCGCACCGGTGCCGGCCGAAGGCACGCGGAACCCGCCGGAGCCGGTTCCGGTCCGGCGATCAGCAGCTCGCGGTCGGGTTCGACGCGATGCGGTCGAGCACTTCCTTGTGCTTCTGCGCGAACACGCTGCCGAAGTCGCCGTGGTCGACGAAGTCCAGCCGCGAATCGCCCGGCCGGCGGCTCAGCAGCTCGGCGTCGATCAGGTTGAAGACGATCTCGCCGAAGTCGGCCGGACCGCGCACGCCCCAGCGTTCGAACGCCAGATCGGCCATCGGCCCGAACTGCCCGGCGGCGTACTCGCGGATGCCGAGCAGCAGTTCCTTGCCACCGATGTGGCGGTCCTCGCCGGTCAGCTGGTCCTTGCCCAGGCTCGCCATCGTGTAGTCGAGGGCGTCGAGGACGAAGTAGTACGCATGCCGCGAGAACCGGCGGTCGCGCCGGCGCACGGTCTGGATCTTCTCTTCGAGCAGGTCCTGGTCAGGAGCGGCCATGAAGTGGGTTCCTCAGCAGGCGAACGAGCCCGCACGGGCTCTTATCGACCGGATCGGAACCGCCCTTGAACGCGGCCGCTCCGGCGAGCCACCGCGTGTCCTGTCGCACATCCCCCGAACGTGCCGCCGAACGCCATGCAGAGCACCCGGGGGTTGGCACGGTGACGCGCGTGACCGCGCGCGTCAGCCGCGCCGGAACGCCACCAGACAGGCCGCGAGCGTCTGCTCGGGCGGGATCTGCAATTGCAGGTCCCGTTCGGCCGTCAAGGTGTGTTCCAGCCAGGTGGTCCATGGTTCCGCGGAGGGGCCACCGTACGAATCGTCCGCGGCGTCCGCAAGGGCGGACAGCCGGTGCTGCAGTTCGGCGCGCAAGAGCCACAGGAACGTGCGCGCCGCGACCATCTCCAGGCGGCGTTCGGTGACACCGTGCAACACCTGCCGGGCGATCTGGATCGGTCGCAAGCGGTTGCGGGCGTCCAGCACCTGACGAACTAGATCGTGGAGCTGTACCGTTTGTTCGGTGACCGCCGCCAGCAGCAGACCGAGGCTGCCGCGCGCCAGCGGCAGGGCGGTTTCGAGGCGGTCGGCGGCCGCCGGCAGCCGCCGAGAGAATTCGCTGCGCAGCGTCGCTTCGGGCAGCGGCAGGACCCGCAGCCGGCGCGCCCGCGAACGCACGGTGCTCAGCAGTTGCTCCGGACGGGTCGCTTCGAGCAGCAGGAACGTCGCCACGCCGGGCTCCTCGAGGGTCTTCAGCAGCGCGTTCTGCGCTTCTTCCTCCATCGCGTCGGCGTCGGCGATCAGCAGCACGCGGGCGCGGCCTTCGACGGCGTGCCGGGCCAGCGTCTCCTGCGCGGCGCGGATCTGGTCGACCTTGATCACGTAGTAGCTGAGTTTGTGCTCCTTGACGTCGTCTTCGTCGCGCGCACGGTGCAACACGTGCAGGTCGGGATGTTGTTCGGACGCGACGCGCGCACAGGTGCGGCAGCCGCCGCACGGTTCGTCTTCGTCGAGTTCGGACGGACACAGCAGGGCCGCGGCGAGCCAGCGCATCACCACCGACTTGCCGCCGCCGCGCAGGCCTTCGACGATCAGTGCGTGCGGCAGCCGCAAGCGGCGCGCGGCGGCGACTTCGCGCGCCAGCGCGTCGCCCTGGCCGAGTGGCCGTTCGAGGCGCGCACTGGCGCTGGCGGTCGCGTCGTCGCCGGCCGCA
>DAIMFJ010000126.1:10476-13125 GCA_036724695.1 Planctomycetota bacterium | reverse complement strand
ATCGCGGGCAGGACCGGCGGCGCGAACCGTGGCTCTGGTTCGGCGCTGGTCGGGCCGGTGGCGGCAGGCGGCGGCGCATAGCGGTCGCCCGGCCGCAACGTGCGCACCGCGGTGACCACTTCGCGCGACTGGGCGAGCAGCGTGCCGTCGGCGGCGACGACCGCCCAGAAGCCACGTGCCCCGAACAGTTCGACCTGCAACGTGCGCGGCCCCATCGGCCCGTCGAACAGGAACGCGCAGCGGCGTTCCCCAGGCGTGGCGACGGCCGTCAGCAAGGTGGCGCCGACCAGCTCGCGCTGGCACAGATCGGCGGCGACACCGCGCTGCCGTTCGTCGCGCGCGAAGCGCAGCGCGGTCGTGCCGACGCGCGCCCTGGTGCCGCCGGGCGCAACCAGCAGGAACTCCTTCGGCTGGCCGTCGAAGACCAGCAACAGGTCGTCCTCGCCGGCGACCGTGCGCAGCGGCACGGCGTCGAGCACGACCCGGCCGCACAGCGATTGCAGCTCGGCCAGGGCCAGGGCCAATTCGGCGGCCGACAGGCCGCGCGGGGCGGCAACAGGCGCGGTCATCGGTGATCCGGGTGCCGCGGCGAGGCGGGCACCGGCCTCACTTCTTCAGTTCTTCGACCGGGTCGTAGAGCCACTGGTAGCCGGCGAAGTCGTAGGCGACCAGGCCTTCCGGGAAGAACAGGCCGAGTTCGCGTTCGGCCGCTTCCGGACCGTCGCTGCCGTGCACCAGGTTGTAGCTGCGGCTCATGCCGAAGTCGCCGCGGATCGTGCCGGGCTCGGCGTCGGCGGCGTTGGTCTTGCCCATCAGCTTGCGGCAGATCGCGATCGCATTGAGGCCTTCCAGGGCCAGCGCGACCACCGGCGAGCTGGTCATGAACTTGACCAGGCCGGGGTAGAACGGGCGTTCCTTGTGGGCTTCGTAGTGCTTGGCGGCGAGGGCCGGCGTGATCTGCATCAGCTTCATGCCGACGATCTTGAGGCCCTTCTGCTCGAAGCGGGCGAGGATCTGGCCGGCGATGCCGCGCTGCAGCGCGTCCGGCTTGAGGAGGATCAGGGTGCGTTCCATGGGATTCGTTCGGGGTTCGGACTGGTTCGTCCGAAAGGGCGGAGCATGATACGGGGCATGGCCTCGAGTCCATCCTGCAATCCGGGCTTCCCGTCGGCCTGGCGGTGGCTGCCAGCCCTCGGGGCCGGCGTCCTGGTGCTGACGGCCGGCTGCTTGCCCGAACGCCACAACACGCTGTACCGCACGGCCCGGATGCGCGAGGTCGAGACCGAGCGCCTGGCCGCCGAGCGGGCCGAACGCGAGCTCGTCGTGCTGCGCCAGCGGGCCGCCGACGCCCGCCAGCAGATCGGCGCGGCGACCGAGCGATCGATCGTCGCCAGCGCCGAGCTGCGCGCCGTGCTGGTGCAGCTCGAGCACCAGCTGGCGGTGCTCGGCGCCGCCGAACAGGATCTGGCTGCCGCCCGGCAGCGGGCCGAGGCGATCGGCCAGGAACTGCAGCCACTGCGGGCGCTCGAAGGCAGCCTGCAGGATGTCGCCCAACGGCAGCAGGCCTTGCAGGCGCAGCTGGCTGCCGCCGAGGCCGAGCTGGCCACCCGTCAGCAGGACGTCGCGGCGCGGCAAGCGCAGCTCGCCACGCAGCTGCAGGCGGTGCAACAACAACTGGCGGCCCTCGAACCGGTCGAGGCCGCGCTGCGGGCCGCCCAGGCCGCGGCGCAGGCCCTGGTCCCGCCACCTGCGGCGCCGCCCGCCAGCGATCCCAGCGCCGCGAAGAAGGACTGACCGGCCGGCCCTCGCTGGTCAATCCGACCCGGCCGGCCCGCCGCTCACTGCCAGTCGTGGTGGAACGCCTCGCCCGCGGGGCGATCGCAGCGCTCGAACGTGTGCGCGCCGAACAGGTCGCGCTGCGCCTGGGTCAGGTTCTGCGGCAGCCGCGCCCGCCGGTACGAGTCGAAGTAGCCGAGGCTCGCACCCATCGCCAGCGTCGGCACGCCATGGTCGGCGGCCACCGCGACGACGCGGCGCCAGGCGGCTTGCTTCTCTTGCAGGATCGCGCCGATCGCCGGGTCGAGCAGCAGGTTCGGCAGCTGGCGGTGCTGGGCGTACGCCGCCTGGATCTGCGCCAGGAAGCGGGCCCGGATGATGCAGCCACCCTTCCAGATGCGGGCGATCTCACCGAACCGCAGTCCCCAACCCTGCTCGCGGTCCGCGGCCGCCAACAAGTCCAGCCCCTGGGCGTACGAGCAGATCTTGCTGCAGAACAGCGCGTCGCCGATCGCGTCGATCAGGCTCGGGTCGGCCAGCCGCGGCAGCGACGGGCCGCGCAGCCGTTCGCTGGCGAGCAGGCGTTCGTCCTTGCGCGCGCTCAGGTAGCGGGCTTCGACCGCCGCCTGCAGCGTCGGCGCGGGCACGCCGTAGCGGAGCGCCATCTCGCTGGTCCAGCGACCGGTGCCCTTCTGTCCCGCGCGGTCGACGATCACGTCGACCATCGGCAGGTGGGTGGTGGGGTCGACGTTGCGCAGGATGCGCGCGGTGATCTCGATCAGGAACGACTCCAGCGGGCCGTCGTTCCAGCGCGCGAACACGTCGGCCATCGCCGGGGCTGGCATGCCAAGCACCTGGCCGAGCAGGTCGTAG
>DAIMFJ010000126.1:658-10466 GCA_036724695.1 Planctomycetota bacterium | reverse complement strand
ACTCGGCGATCAGCTGCATGTCGCCGTATTCGATGCCGTTGTGCACCATCTTGACGAAGTGGCCGGCGGCACCGGTGCCGACGTGTGTGACGCACGGCCCGTCGGCGACCTGGGCGGCGATGCGCTGCAGCAGCGGGGCCAGCACCGCGTAGGCGGCCGGGTCGCCACCGGGCATCAGGCTGGGCCCGTGCCTGGCACCCTCCTCGCCGCCGGACACGCCCATGCCGACGAAGTGCAGCCCGCGGGCGGCCAGTTCGCTGGCCCGGCGGGTGGTCTCGTCGGGGTGCGAGTTGCCGCCGTCGACGATCGTGTCGCCGGGGGACAGGTACGGCAGGAACTGCGCGATCGTCGTGTCGACCGGCGCGCCGGCGCGGACCATCAGCCACAACACGCGCGGCTGCTGCAGCGACGCGACCGCCTCCTGGGGGGTGCGCGCGGCGGTGACCCGCCAACCGGGCAAGACCTCGGCCAGCGTGCGTTCGGTCGCCGGATGTTCGCGGTCCCACAGGGTCACCGCGACACCCTTCTCGAGCAGGTTCAGCGACAGGTTGCGGCCCATCACCGCCTGGCCGACGAGACAGATCTGGGAGGTTGCCGTCATGTGCGCGCTGGCGAATCTAGCCGCCGCCGTCGGCCGGCGCGCGCGCATTCTGGCGCGAACGGCTCAGCGCTGCCTGCGGCCGCAACCAGAGGTCGTGTCGTCGCTGCCGCGACGACCAGCAGAGGCCGCAGGCGCTGACCTGCTTCCGATCTCCTGCTTCCGCTCCGCAGCCGGCGAATCGTCTCGCGACGCGAAGCAACGCGGAAGCAGCAGATCAGCGCTGCCGGGCGGGTGTCGTGGCGGGCGTCGCCGGCGCGGGCAGCTCGGTCAGCCACTGCGCCCAGCGGCGCGGGTCTTCGCCCGGGTCGCTGCCGGCCAGGCGCTGCAAGGCGCGCCGGTAGCCGCGCAGGATCATCCGCACCTCGGTGACGCCGACCACGGTCGCGTCGAGCACCGTGCCGCTGGCCAGCACGTCGATCTGCGGATCGGCGATGAACGACGCCGACGCCACCTCGACGTTGAAGTCGCGGATGTAGGCCTGTTGGTTCAGGATCGCGATGTGGCCGCGGTTGCCGTTGCTGCTGCCACCGGCCGGGGCCAGGGCCTTGCCGGCATTGGGCGCGGCGGCGACCAGCAGCGGCAACGCGTCGCGATGGCCGAGCCCGCCGAACGCCTCGGCCGTGCGCACGCGCACCGGCGCCTGCTGGTGCAGCAGTCCCGGTGCCAGGTAGGCGACTGCGGCGGCGGCCTGGTCGCCCGGTACCAGCGCCACGGCCGCCTCGCGGACCGCCGCCGAACGGTCGAGGATCGCCGTGCGCCAGACGAAACGATCGCTGCCGGCGGCCGCGCGCCGCTGCAGGGCCTCCAATGCCGCCAGCCGGGCGCGTTCGGCACCGTTGCGACGCGCTTCGCTGCGCAGGTCGGCGTCGGCGTTCGGTTCGCGGACCAGCAGTTCGACGACGGCGGCGCGTTGTGCCCGGCCCTGGTCCGGGCGCACCAGATCGAGCAGCTGGTGCACGCGGGTCGCGGTGTTGGCGGTACGCAGGCGCGGCGGCAGCAGCTCGGGCTCGAGTTGGGCCAGGAACTCCTGCAGCCGGCGCTGCTGGGCGCGCGCGGCGGCGGCGCGTTCGTCGTCGGCCGGCGGTGCGTCCGCGGCGGTCGCCGCGCTCTTGGCGAGCGTCTCGTCGAGCAGCCGCCACATGTCGCGCTCGAGGCCATACGCGAAGGCGCGCTGGGCCAGTTGCAGCGACGCGAACGGCGAGCCGTCGCTGGCCTGGCTCTGGGCCTGCAACTCGCGGCGCAGTTCGTCGTCGGTGCGGTGCCGCACGACCTTGGCGACCGGCACGACGACGACGCCGTCGCGGGTCGTCACCTCGAACTCTTGGCCGCGCGCGACCACCTTGCCGACCTGGACGCGGCCTTCGTCGTGGCGCAGCTCGTCGGCGCGCGCCGGGGGCGCCGGCAGGGCCAGGGCGGCCAGCGCCGCGAACGCGGCCAGCAGGGTGGGGGGGCGGCGGCTGGGAGAGGAAGGTGCGGCGGCGTTCGGCATCGGATTCTCGGACCGGCGCAGGGCGTCTGGCCGGTTGACGGTACAATCGGCCCAGCATGAACCGTACCGCGCCGAGCATCGTTCTCGTGGCCGCCCTCGGGCTGTTCGCGGCCTTGCTCCACGGGCAGCAGGACCCGCCGGCCAAGGCTCCGCAAGTGGATGCTGTGCAACAGCTTGTGGATGCCATTGCGGCGGCCGAGAAGGCCGCGGCGACGCTCCGCGTGGAGCTGCGCAGCAAGGGCGTGCTGCCCGACGGACTCGTCGTCGAGACGCAAGGCACGCTGCGTGTCCTGCGCGCAGAACAGTCGGACCTGCCGGCCTACCTCCACACCCGCGTCGAATACTCGTTCGCGGACGGCATCGCCGGGGTCGTCGAGTCGAACCGGACCCAGAATGGCATCGAGATCTACGAGGACAACCCGGCGTTCGGCGAGAGCTACGTGCACCTCGCACCGCCGATCGTCGCCGACCTCGAGTGGGCCGGTGAGGTGCTCGAACGCGCCGACCTGCCGGGCATGGCCGATCGGCGCGCCGAGGCGCCGCTCGGCAGCCAACTGCTGGCCGACCTGCAGCGGCGGTTCCTGTTGACTCCCGAGGCCGGCCGCCGCGGCGACGACCAGGGCGTCTGGTTGCGCGGGCCGCGCCGGGCGCAGGCGCAGGACCTGGATGCCGATCTGCCGCGCGCCGACCGCGTCGAGGTGTTCGTGCGGGACCGCGACAAGGCGCTGCTCGCGATGCGCCAGTTGCAGGGCGAGCGCGAGGTGCAGTCGGTCGAGCTGACGAAGGTCGAGATCGGCCTGCGCCTGCAGGTCGCCGACCTGCGCGTCGACGGCCGCAATCAGCGGGTGCGCGAGGTGCAGCAGTACCTGCCGCTCTGGGAGCAGCTCGAAGACGTCGTCGGCCGCGCCGAGGCCAAGGCCTCGCGGCAGTTGGCCGAAGCCGCCGCCGCGAGCGGCACGCCGGTCGATCCGGTGGCCAGCCAGCGCGCCGTGCGACCCAGCAAGCGGCAGTGAGCGGCCGCTGGCGTCACCCGGCGACCGCGATCAGCCGCGGTCCTCTTCGCTCGGCGGATGCTCGAGCAGCTCGAGCCCCTTGTAGCGCGACTTCGCGTATTCGATCTCGAAGTCGCTGTGGAACAACGCGACGAAGCGGCCGGCCTCGTCCTTGACGACCATCGGCAGCACCTCGAGCACCTCGTCGCTGACGTTGGCGATCCAGCGGGCGCGCGTCCAGCCCTTGCGGTCGAGGCGCAGCTGCACGTTGTATTCGTGTTCGAGGCGCCACTGGAACACCTGCAGCTGCAGTTCGCCGATCGCGCCGAGGATCGGTTCGCGCGCGCCCGTGCGCGGCCAGAAGACCTGTACGACGCCTTCTTCGCCGAGCTGTTCGAGGCCCTTGCCGAAGCCCTTGGACATCGACGGTTCTCTAGGCGCCACCTGCGCGTAGATCTCCGGCGCGAAGCGCGGGAAGTTGCGCACCTCGAACGTCGGCCCGTCGCTGAGCACGTCGCCGACCCGGAACATGCCCGGGTTGATCAAGCCGATCACGTCGCCGGGCCACGCATCCTCGATCGAGATGCGTTCCTGGCCGAAGAAGCGGTGCGGATGCGACAGCCGCACCTCGCGGTCCATGCGCAGGTGTTTGGCCGACATGCCGCGCACGAAGTGGCCGGACGTCACGCGCAGGAACGCGATGCGGTCGCGGTGCATCTTGTCCATGTTCGCGGCGACCTTGTAGACGAAGCCGGAGAAGAACGCGGCGTTCGGCTGGATGTCGCCGGTCAAGGTCGCCAGGGGCCCTGGCGGTGGTGCGATCTCCAGGAAGCGCTGCAGGATGTTCTCGACGCCGAAGTTGACCAAGGCGCTGCAGAAGAACATCGGCGAGATCTGCTGGCGCAGGAACCGTTCCTGCGTGAACGGCTCGACGCAGCTCTCGACCATGCCGAGGTCCTCGAGCAGCTGGTCGTGCAACCGGTCGCCGAGCTCCTCGCGCAGCTTCGGGTCGCTCGGGCCGGTGATCGCGACGTGCGCCTTGGTGGCGTTGTGCGCGGTGCGCTCGAACAAGAACACCTGCTGGTCGCGCAGCGAGTAGACGCCGCGGAAGTTGTCGCCGCTGCCGATCGGCCAGGTCGCCGGCACCATCGTGATGCCGAGCACCTTCTCGACCTCGTCCATCAGGTCGAGCGGCGACCGCGACGGCCGGTCCATCTTGTTGACGACGGTGACGATCGGGATGCCGTGGTCGCGGCAGACCTTGAACAGCTTGATCGTCTGCGGTTCGACGCCCTTGGCGCCGTCGATCAGCATCAGGGCCGCATCGGCGGCGACCAGCGTGCGGTAGGTGTCCTCGCTGAAGTCCTGGTGGCCCGGCGTGTCGAGCAGGTTGACGCAGTGGCCCTGGTACTCGAACTGCAGCGCCGAACTGGTGATCGAGATGCCGCGCTGCTTCTCGAGCTCCATCCAGTCCGAGGTGGCGTGGGCGCCGCCGCGGCGGGCCTTGACCGAGCCGGCTTCGCGGATCGCGCCGCCGTACAGCAACAGCTTCTCGGTCAGCGTGGTCTTGCCGGCGTCGGGGTGCGAGATGATCGCGAACGTGCGGCGGCGCTGGATTTCATGGTCGAGGTCGGCCATCGGGGGCGACCATGGTAGCGATCGTGCGGCATGCTTGCACGGCCTCCGGTGGCTGGTCCGGCAAAACACGGGGGGCAGGCCGGGTGCGGCGACGGCCGGTCCCTACGCGAACACTTCGGCCTGCTCGAGGCGGTGCATCGCGACGTGTGCCCTGGTGACGCCGCGCACCATCCGGATCGCCAACCACAGACCGACGACGGAGACGGCTTCGCCGGCGAACAGGGTGGTGAGCGCAATGCGGCACAGGTCGGGTTCCTGGGCCTTGTCCAGCAGGGAAATGCCGGCCCGTTCGAGCAGGTTGGCGACCAGGAAGCAGGTCCACCACGGTCCGACCACCGGACCGACCACGCCGGTTTGCGCCCGTGCGTGCCTCCAGATGCCCCCGGCGATCTCGGCGGGACGCACCAGATTGAGGAACGGGACGAACCAGCCGCCGATCGCCCAACCGAGTGCGTGGCGGTTGTGGTGGCCGGTCGCCGCAGCGTTGCCGTAGGCGCGGCGGAACCACAGCAGGAAGGTCACCGCACAGAACAGGTGCGTCGCCACGAGGCAGGGGTCGACAAAGCCCTCGATGCCTGCGATCGTGCCGGTCGCTTCCCAGTCGCCCAGCGAGTTTCGCACCCACAGGTAGACGGATCCCTTCGCGGCCGATGCGACCGCCAGGGCGGCAGCACCGGCCACCGCCAGACGGGCGCGGAGCGTGTTGTCGAGGAATCGCGGGGCCGCCATCGCCAGTGAATCAGACGCGGTCCGGATCCTGGCCGCGCAGCACCGAGTTGCCGTCGAACGTCTCGCGAAGGTTGGCGCGCGCCGGCCGCTGCAGCATCGCCTCGTCGATGCGGCCGCTCTGCGCGAAGAAGCCGATCGGGTTCTTCCAGACCAGCTGTTCGATGCGCGCCCGCGGCACGCCGGCCTGTTCGAGCTTGACGACCGTCCGCGGCACCATCATCGGATCGCTGACGCCCCAGTCGGCGGCGCTGTTGACGACGATGCGCTCGACGCCGTACTCGAGCACGATCGCGACCATGCGCGCCGGATCCATCTTGGTGTTCGGGTAGATCGAGAACCCCGACCAGCAGCCGAGGTCGCGGGTGATCTTGATGGTCTCCTCGTTGCCGTGGTCGAGCAGCACCTGCTGCATCGGGAAGTTGGCTTCCTTGACGATCGCGATGCAGCGCTCGAAGCCCTTCTTCTTGTCGCGGTGCGGCGTGTGGATCAGCACCGGCAGACCGTGGCGTTTGGCCAGTTCGAGCTGCTCGGCGAAGAAGATCTCCTCGGTGCGGGTCTGGTCGTCGAGACCGATCTCGCCGACGCCGACGCAGCTGTCCTTCTCGCAGTAGCGCGGCAGCACGGCGAGCACGTCCTTGTTGACGCGGTCGTCGTTGGCCTCGCGCGGGTTGAGCCCCATCGTGCAGAAGTGGTGGATGCCGAACTGCTGGGCGCGGTGGCGTTCCCAACCGATCAGCGTCTCGAAGTAGTCGACGAACGTGCCGATCGAGGTGCGGTTCTGGCCGAGCCAGAACGCCGGTTCGAGCACGCCGCGCACCCCCGCGAGCGCCAGGCGCTCGTAGTCGTCGGTGATGCGGCTGAACATGTGGATGTGCGGTTCGAAGATCAGCATCGGTGGGTGGTTCGGGCCAGGGGCGGCAGGCTGGGGGCAGGTCGTGCAGCGGGCCAGCAGGGCGGCGATCGCCGGGCGCGGTTCGCGGGGCAGGCGCTCCTGCGCGAAGCGGAACAGGGAACGGTCGCCGAGGTGCAGCAGGCCTTCGGCGGCGGCGGCGCGCACGCCGTCGTCGCCGTGCTCGAGACCGCCGATCAGGCGGGCGGCCGAACCGGCGGTCGGGGCCAGGCCGATCATCCGCCAGGTGTCGCGCCAGACACTGCGACCGGCCGCTTCGCGCTCGGTGGCCAGGTCCTGGAGCATCGTCGACAGGGCCGGATTCGCGCAGCGTTCGGCGCCGACGCAGCGGGCCAGCGGCAGATCGAGGAACGCCAGCTTCAGCAGCACGCGGTTGGCGACCGCGGGCTCGAAGCCAGGCTGGCCGACCGTGCGGGCGAACAGGTCGCCGTCGCACAGCGCGGCCTCGACGTGCACCAGCATGTTGGTGCGCTGCACCTCGCCGAACATGCGCACCGTCAGCGGGCCGATCGGCAGCACGTGCAGCGCGCGCAGCAGCATCGTGCGCTCCTCGATGTCGCCGTGCTGGTAGAGGTCGTACAACTCGTCGTCGCTGGCCGGCAGCGAAGCCAGCAGGACGGCCGCGGCGAGGTCGCAGGTCCGGAACGCGCCGAGTTCGACCGTCGCGGCACCGAACTGCGTGCGGCCGGTGCCGGCCGGCTGCCGGCCGAGGCGGCGCGGCAGACCTGGGAACACGACGGCGAGCTGCGTGCGATCCTGCTGGATCCTGGCGAGATCCGCGCGCACGGCGTCGGCCGCTGGGCCGAGCCGCGCGGCAAGCGTGGCGAGAGTTCCGGACATGGGGGCGACCAGGATAGCGCAAGCCGGGGCCGGGCGCGCCACGGAACTCTGCGGGCCTCCAGCGGCGCGGCGCCGAACTGCGGGTGGCGACGGCTCGCACGGCTGGCTAGCCTGCGCGGATGGACTTCCCCGGCTGGGATCCCGTGCTGTTCGACATTCCGCTGCTGCCGATCGACGTGCGGTGGTACGGGCTGATGTACGTAGTCGGCTTCGTCTGTGCGCAAGCGATCCTGACCCGGTTGGCGCAACGCGGCTTCTTCCCGGTGCCGCCGGCGGCCGCTGGGGATCTGGTCTTCTACTGCATCTTCGGCGTGCTGCTCGGTGGTCGCACCGGGTACGCGTTGTTCTACGAGCAGGAACTGCTGAATCCGCTCGAGTTCGTGCAGGTCTGGCGCGGCGGGCTGGCCTTCCACGGCGGCCTGGCCGGGGTGGCCGTGGCGGCGTGGCTGTTCTGCCGCCGGCACCAGGTCGGCTGGGGGCGGACCGCCGATGCGCTGGCGCTGGCGGTGACGCCCGGGATCTTCGCGGTGCGCTTCGCGAACTTCGTCAACGGCGAACTCTACGGCCGCGTCACCAGCCCCGGTGTCGGCTGGGCGATGCAGTTCCCGACCGACCCGATGGCGACGCGACTGCTCGGCCTGGGCGGCGACTTGACGATGCGCGATCGGGAACTCGCGATCCAGGTGGCGTTCGGCAAACGCCCATTCGCCGACGTGCAGCCGTTGTTGAGCGAGGTCGATCGCCAAGGTCGGCAGATCGACTGGGCGAGCATCGCCGACAAGCTCGACTGGGCGCGCGTCAAGGGCCTGACCGACGCGGCGGGGGAGCCACTGGTGCCGTTCCGGCACCCTTCGCAGCTCTACGAGGGGATCGGCGAGGGGCTGGTGCTGGGCGTCGTGCTGTTCCTCCTGTACCTGGTCGGCCGACGCGTGCCGCTGCGCACCGGCACCTACACGGCGGTGTTCCTGCTCGGCTATGCGGTGATCCGCGGCGGGCTCGAACTGGTCCGGCAGCCCGACGCGCAGTTCACGGCGCACGGCGACGGCACCGTCCTGCTCGGCTTGACGATGGGGCAGACCCTGAGCCTGCTGATGGTGGTCGGCGCGATCCTGATCCTGGTCTGGCCGCGCGGCAACCGTGGCGCCGAGCCGTCGCCCAGGGAATAATCCGGTCGGTGGGCCGTCCGATCCGGGGCGGTCCTCCCGCTCCACCGTCATGGCCCAGACCCTCCTGCGAATCTGCGCGGCAACTGCGCTGCTCCTCGGCAGTTGCGACAACGTTGGTCGCGCCTTCGATCCCGACCTCGAGCCGCCCGGCAACGGCGGTGGCACGACCGCCGAGGTGGTCGTCGAAGTGGTGCCGGTCGGCGGCGACGCCCGCAGCGGCCGGCCGAAGGTCCGCGCGGCGTTCCCGGAGGGCAGCGGCTGGCCGTTGGCCGTGCCAATCGTCGTCGAGTTCAGCGAGAGCATCAACCAGACGTCCCTGCTGCCGACCTCGACCGGCGGACTCGACGGCAAGGTGGTCCTGCGCGTGCAGGGTACCACCACCGTGTTGCCGTGCGTCTACGACGTGCTCGCGGGTGGGCGCGTGTTGGTGATGCGGCCGATCCAGCCGCTCAGCAACGAGCAGAACCCGACCTACGAGGTCGTGCTGCTGCCCGGTGGACGCGACTGCGACGGGGTGCGTTTCGACGTCGACGAGGGCGGCGAGGTGTTGACCGAGTTCCAGGCCAACCAGGACGAGAGCTTCACCGACGGCCGGATCCTCTACACGTACCCGCGCCACAACGCGCGCGATGCCGGGCGCAGCACCGACTACCTGGTCGTCTTCGACCGCCCCGCCAACGTCGGCACGGTGACCCCGAACAGCGTGCGGTTGCGCACCGGGGCGGGTGCCAGCGTCGCCAGCGCGTTGAGTCGGCCGCTGGTCGGCACCGCCGGCGAGGACGGCCGGCTGGTGCAGTTGCGGCCGAGTGCCGAGCTCGCGGCGAAGGGGCGCTACGAGCTGGTCGTCGACGCGACGATCACGTTCGGCGACGACGGCGAACTCGACTTCCGCGGTCGCACCCCGTACGCGGTGTTCGACACGGTCGCACCAGGGGCGGTCACCGGGGTGACCGTGCGCGGCGCCGCGCCCGGCTTCGCCGACCAGATCAACCGCGGCAACTTCGGGACGCTGGTGCTCGACGTGACGACGCCGGCCGACGCCGCGATCGGCGACAAGCTGGTGGCGCGCATCTACGGCGGCGATCCGAAGACGCAGCCCACCAACGACATCGCCTTCGAGGAACGCATCGTCGACGTGACCGCCAACGGTGTGCAGACGATCGGCGTCGACTTCAGCGGTCGCCTGGGCACGTTGACGAAGCCGCGCTTCGACGACGGCGACGCGCGGTTCGCCGTGCAGCTGCGGCGCGGCAGCGAACAGGGCGACTACGTGCACAATGCCGAGACCGCGACGCCGCGCTACGACCTGACCCCGCCGACGCTGACGCAGGCCGGGCCGGGTGGCTCGGCGACCGAGTTCGTGACCGACCAGGAACGGCCGGCCCTGTTCGGGGTCGCCAGCGAACGGCTCGCCGCCGCCGAACTGGCGGTCGGCTCAGCCAC
>DAIMFJ010000126.1:0-637 GCA_036724695.1 Planctomycetota bacterium | reverse complement strand
AGCGAGCGACGACGGGCGTTTCCTGCTGCGGCCGTTCCTGCTCGGGCGCAGTGCTGCGCCGCTCGCCTACTCGCTGCTGCTCACCGATGCGGCCGGCAACCTCGCCACCGCGCCGGTGACCGGCAACATCGTCCAGCGGGGCGTCGTCACCGGCACGCTGGCCGGCACGTTGACCGTCGAGGCGTTCGACGATGCGACGCTGCTGCCGGTGGCCGGAGCCACCGTGCTCGTCGAACCGGGCGTGCCGACGGTGCCGGCCACCGGCCGCGTGCTGGGCACCACCGATGCCAACGGCCGCGCGACGTTCGCGGTCGGCGGGGCGTCGTACACGGTGACGATCGTGCGCGCCGGGTACGACCTGGTGACCTTCCACGACAGCGCGGCGGCGTTCTTGTCCTTGCCGCTGCGGCCGACGGCGGCGGCCGCGGCGACCGGCACGTTCACGGGCACCGTGGCGTTCTCGCAGTCGCCGGGCCGCACGGTGCTGGTCGGCAACAGTGCGTTCGACGACGACCGCACGCTGGCGGCGCAATCGGCCAACGGCACGCCGACGGCGATCCCGGAGACGCCGATCCGGCCGGCCCGTCCGCAGATGATCACCACGTTCGCCGGCTCGTTCGAACCGACGGCGCGCCCG
>DAIMFJ010000125.1:0-13142 GCA_036724695.1 Planctomycetota bacterium | reverse complement strand
ACCACGCTGCAATCCCCGGCGGCGAATCCGGGGCGGAACTCGACGGGCGCCGGATTCGGGCAGACCGTGGCCACCGATGGCGTCCGGATCGCGGTGGCCGACTTGGAGGAAACGCCGGCACCGTTCCAGACCGGCGCGGTGCACATCTGGGTCCACCAGGCCGGGAGCTGGGTGCTCGAAGGATCGGTCTTCGGGCTGCCGAACACCTGTGGCTTCGGCAGCAAGTTGGCCATCGATGGCGACGAGTTGGTCGTCGGGCAGGTGTGCGGGCACCGCGTCGCCCACGTTCGCCGGGTCGGTGGGCAGTGGCTGACCCAGGGGATCACGCCAGTCCAGAGCGGTGGGTCGTTCCAGGTCACCAGCATGACGATGCACCAGCAGGAACTGGCGATCGGCTCGTGGGTGAATCCAGGTTCGCTGACCAATGCCGGTCAGGTCTTGACGTACCGTTTGGGATCCGGGTCGATGCCATACGGCAACGGTCTGGCCGGCAGTGGCGGGCGGATCCCGTCGTTGTTCGGGACCGGTTGCCCGCGCGTGGGGCAGCCTTACTCGATCGACCTGGCGCAGGGGCTCGGTGGGGGATTTGCGCTGTTGGCGTTCGGCTACCAGCACGCCCAGGCACAGGTCGTCGGCGGCACCCTGTGGGTAGGATCGATCGGTGGCTCGGTCGGACTGCTGCTCGGCGGTGGGGTCGGGCAGCCGGGTGCGGGTGGGTTCCAGTTCCCGTTCGCGGTGCCGTCGCCGGCGTTCGTCGGCTTGCGCCTCTACTGCCAGGCTGGGGTTCTCGACCCTGGCGCGGTGCAGGGTTTTGCGCTCAGCAACGGGCTCGAAGTGGTGCTCGGCAACTGACGGGCGCTGCAGCCAGGTTTTGGGTGCGGCGGCGCAAGTTGCCACCAATCGGTGGTTTGTGGTGCCGCGTGCGTTTTTGGGTCCGGGTGTGGTTTGCGCAGGGGGTCAGGGGAGGGGGGCGTTGCCGTGGACGTTGGTGGGGGGGCGGGTGTCGGGGCCGTTGGCGCGAGGAACGTCGGCGAGGCCGCGGTAGGTGTGGGTGAGCAGGGGGGCGACCTGGATGGTGCCGCGCTCGAGCAGGTGCAGGGCGCGGCGGTAGACTGCGGGGCGTTGGTCGTCGTCGAAACCGCCCGACGCGCCGACGGAGGCGATCAGGATCGCTTCGCGCCATTGCAGGGGGTTCAAGGCTTCGAGGGAGGCGCCGCCGTGGCCGACGCCGTAGAGCAGGGTGGTGGCCTGCTTGCGGATCAGGCGCGGGAGCTGCTCGAACACCGGGCCGCTGCCGGTGGCCTCGACGAGGTACTCGGCGCGGCGGCCCTGGGAGGCATCCAGCAGTGCTTCCACGAGTTCGGCTGGAGGTACGGCGGTGGCACCGAACGAAGTGGCGAGCTGGCGTTTGTGTGGGCTGGGGTCGCTGACCAGCAGAGTGCCGTCGAAGCCCAGCAGGTGGCGCAGGACCTGCACGAACAGCAGGCCGGCGGGACCGGCACCGAGCACGACGGCGGTGCGCACCGGGCGGTCCTGGCTGCCGAAGCGGTAGCGGGTGGTGGCGCGCTGGCCGAAGTCGGTGGCGTGCAGCACGCAGGCCAGGGGTTCGGTCATCGCTGCGTTTGGCAGTGGCAGCGCGGACTCGATGCGAACTGCGTTGCGCGCCGGGACGACCAGTTGCTCGGCGAACCCGCCCGGCAGGCCGGTGATGCCGTGTTCGGTGTAGTGCTCGCATTGGTGCGAGTCGCCGCTGGCGCAGTACTCGCAGATCGCCGCCCGCCGTTCGCTGTGGCAGTTGCGGCCCTGGTCGACGACGACGCGATCGCCGGCCGCGAGGTCGCGCACGGCAGCGCCGCATTCGAGCACGGTGCCGGCGATCTCGTGGCCGAGGATCTGCGGAGCCAGTTCGAAGGGGATCGGGCGGCCGCTGGCGTCGAGATGGAAGTTCGACTCGCCGGAATGGATGTGGAAGTCGGTGCCGCAGACCCCGACGGCGTCGGGCCGGATGCGCACGTCGTGCGGCCCGAGGCTCGGCGTCGGCACGTCGACGAGTTCGATGCGCCGCGGCGCGACCAGGGCGGCAGCGCGCATCACAGCGACACCGATTGTTCGGCCCAGAACTGGAACTCGCGGTGCTTGTGTTCCTCGGCGCGCGCCAGGACGTCCCCCGAGGCGCAGGCGATGACGTGTTCGAACAAACGCGCGCCGACCTGGTCGATGCTCTCGGTGCCGTCGACGATCGTGCCGGCGTTGACGTCGAGGTCGCGCGACAGGCGCTCGAACACCGGCGTGTTGGAGGCAAGCTTGAGCACCGGCGCGATCGCATTGCCGATCGTGGTGCCGCGGCCGGTGGTGAACACGACGAGTTGCGCGCCGGCTCCGACGAGACCGGGCGTCGACTCCTGGTCGTAGCCCGGACCCTGCATCAGGTGCAGGCCGCGGCCGGCCGGCGGTTGGGCGTAGGGCGTGCACCCCTCGACGCGGGTCGTGCCGGCCTTGGCCATCGCGCCGAGCGACTTGATCGTGATGTTGAGCAGCCCACCCTGGATGTTGCCGGGGCTCGGATTGTGGTCGAGCTTGGTGCCGAACTTGGCGGCGTACTCCTTGTACCAGTCGACGTACGCGTAGATCTCCTTGGCGGTGGCCACGTCCTTGGCGCGGGCTGCGAACAGGTGTTCCCCGCCACAGAACTCCGGGATCTCGGTGATCAGGACGGTGCCGCCGTTGGCGACCAGGAGGTCGGCGCAGCGGCCGAGGGCAGGATTGGCGGAGAGACCCGAGAACCCGTCCGAACCGCCACACTTGACGCCGAGCGACAGGTGCTCGACGGAGACCTCGCTGCGGGTGGCGCGGTTGGCGGCGCCGAGCATGCCGCCGATCACGGCGAGGCCCTTCTGGATCGCCGCCTGCGTGCCGCCGACGTCCTGGATGCCGAGCCACTCGACGGGTTTGTCGGTGGTCAGGCCGCCGCGGTTCTTCAGGTACTTCTCGACCAGCGTCAGGTTGGTCTTCTCGCAGCCGAGATCCATGAACAGCACCGCGCCGACGTTGGGGTGGTCGGCGTAGTTGGCGAGGGTGCGCAGCATCACGTCGAGGTTGCTGCCGTCGGAGCAGCCGCAGCCCTTGTTGTGCGGCAAGGCGACGACGCCGTCGACGTTCGGGAACTTCTCGCGGCTGTACAGGGTGAACTCGGCGAGCGTCGCGATCTGCTGCGCTTCGTGGCTGGCACACATGCTGGTCGGCACGATCAGCACGAAGTTGCGGGTACCGACGCGGCCGTTGTCGCGCCGGAAGCCGCGGAACGTGCGGCGTTGGTGCGCTGGCAGCAGTTCGGTCGGCGGATTGCAGAGGTCCTTCGGCACGTCGCGCACGACGACGGTCTCGTCGCGCATGTTGGCGTGGCTGATCGGTTCGCCGGCGGCGATGCCGAGCGAGCGACCGATCGGCTGGCCATACTGCAGCACCCACTCCCCGGCGGCGATCGCTCGCGTCGCGAAGCGGTGGCCGGGCGTCACGTCGCCGCGCAGGGGCAGGGTGGTGCCATCGGGGAAGGCGATCGTCGTGTCACCCGGCAGGTGGGTCTTGGCGACGGCGACGTTGTCGGCGGGTGCGACCTGGATGGCGCACTGGTGGAGGGGGCGAGCCGCGGCGGCGAGGGACATCGCTGGCATGCTAACGCGGTGTCGGGTGGGGCTGGAGTGACTTCGCACGTGCCGAATCCGGAAGCCGCGGGTCTGGTGGTGCTCGCACGAGTCGGTCCAAGGGATGGGGGTTGACCGGTTTGCGAAGGCCGAGTAGTCCTGGGGCGAGCAGGTGTCTTGGCCCGGCGACCGTGGTGCTGGACTGCGGTGGTATCGCGTCGGCCTCGCTTCACGGAGGAGCGTCTTGGTTCCGAACGAGTCGGTGCGTCGCCAACGCAATCCTGTATCGGCTCGTGCCAGTGCCCGAGGCGCGTTGCCGCGTGTGTCCACGTGGGAGGTCCGCGGCCTGGTCCTGGTTCGGATGGCATCTACTCTGTTGGTCCTTGGCGCGCTGCCGGCTCAAGGCGATCGGGCGATCCCCGAGATCCGGACTGTTCCGGAGTTGGCATCCTGGCTCATGCGGCAACAGCGGGAGATCCCGTTCGTGTCCGGCCGCGCACGCAGCACGAGGACCAAGTTCGACGGCTCGGTGGCAGTCCGAAGCGGCACCATCGAGCTGTCCTTCGTCTTCGAGACGAATCCCCACGGTCGGGGGTTGATCGACGTCAGCAGTCATCCCACGGAGGATCAGGATGGCCGGTTGTTCGAGCTGGTCTACCTCACGGGCTACGATGGCCAGACCAGTTGGCGACACCAGCGCGCCACCACGATGACGGTGCCGGGAGGTGAGCCCGTGGCACTTCAGCCGGATGGACAGATCCGCCGAGGGCGTGATGTCAACCAGGCCTGGGACCCGGACACCGGTTTCTCGAGCACCCTGCTTGGCTTCCATTCCCAGCGTCAGGCCAGCTTTGCCGAGGTGCTCGGACGGGGCGAAGTGGAGTTTGCCATCCACGCGGGGGAGGACGACGATCATATCGAGCTGGTCGGTCGATCCTCGCGTGGTGTGGAAGATCGATGGACCCTCAGACGCTCCTGGGCATATGGCCTGTGCAGGCATGTGCAGAGCGGGAGCGAAGGGCAGATCCGGCGGGAACGGCACATCCTCGAGGCGGTGCGGGTACACGAGCGGTTCTGGTACCCGACGATGGTGTTGGCCACCTCGTTCCAAGGTGGCGTCTTGACCCAGGAGTGGAACCTCGAGATCGAGGACGTGCGTTGCCCCGAGGTGGTGGCAGACGAGGTCTTCAAGCCCAGATTCCAGCCTGGCACTCCGGTCTCCGACCTCGACACCGGGAAGGTGACCATCGTGGCGATGCCCGGTGCCGCAGCGGCGCCGCGGCAAGTCCCCGTGGGCGACAGCCAGGCACCGCTGGTGCTGTTCGATCCGGAGCCCACGCCGCCGTCGTTCGTCCTGCGCGCCCTGTCGCTGCTGGCGCTGCTGGTCGCCGCGTTGCTGGCCTTCCTGGTGCGGCGGCCGAGGCCTCCAACCGGCAGGCCGCGCAGTGCTCCTGGCCGGTGAAGCGCCGGTGGTGACGTGGAGGACGCAGCAACCGAGCGTTGGCAGGGCCGGGATGGCACGGCGCAACGTGAAACCGCGCCAGGGCAACCCGCCGGCGGTCGCGAGCGAGCTGCGGTCGCCGGCGAGTCTGGTAGCTCAACGGTTGCGGCGCAGCGACATCACCACCGAACCACCGAGCACCCCGACCACCACGGTCAAGGACACCAGCGGATGGATCTTGACGACGTCCATCAGCAGCAGCTTGCAGCCGACGAAGCCGAGCACGATCGCGAGGCCGCGCTTGAGCAGCGAGAAGCGATCCAGCATGCCCGCCAGCACGAAGAACAGCGAACGCAGGCCCAGGATCGCGAAGACGTTGGCCGTGAACACCAGGAACGGATCGCGCGTGACCGCGAAGATCGCCGGGATCGAGTCGATCGCGAACACCACGTCGCTGATCTCGACCATCAGCAGGGCGAGCAGCAGCGGCGTGCCGCGCCACTTGCCGTCGACGCGCACCCAGAACCTGGTCCCGTGCAGTTCGGTGACGTTCAAGCGGCGCCGCAGGAACGCCAACACGCGGTTGTCCTCGGGCGACACGTGGTCGCCGTCCGGTTGGCGCAGCATCTTCAGGCCGGTCAGCAGCAGGAAGCCGCCGAAGACGTACAGCACCCAGTGGTACCGTTCGACCAGCGCAGCTCCGCCCAAGATCATCGCGCCACGCAGGATCAGGGCCGTGAGCACGCCCCAGAACAGCACGCGGTGCTGCAGGTGCCGGGGGATGTGCAGGGCCGAGAAGATCACCACGAACACGAACACGTTGTCGATCGACAGCGACAGTTCGATCACGTAACCGGTGAAGAACTCGATCGCCGGCGTCGCGCCGCGGTCCCACGCCAACCAACTGCCGAACAGCACGGCCAGGGTCGCCCAGACGGCGGTCCAGGTCAGCGCCTCGCGGAACCTCGGGACGTGTGCGTCGCGATGGAACACGCCGAGATCCAGCGCGAGCATCACCAGGATGAAGGCCAGGAACAGGGTCCAGGCGAGCGGGCTACCTTCGATCGGCATGTGGGGTGGGGCGGTGGGCCGTGGGGTGTAGCCAGACTGGTGACCGCCGTCATCGGCAAAGCGAGAAACACGCAGTCGCCGGGCCGTGCGGCGTCTGGTTGCTCGTGGATTCGCGTCGAAACGGCGCCAGAATCGCGGCATGGATGCATCGCGAGCGACTCCTTCGGCCCGGCCGGTGCCGGGGCTCCTGCTGGCCGCCCTGGCCCTTGCCGGCGCCGCGTCCGCCCAGGTCGACTGGCGGCACGCGCAGTCACCCGTCAAGAACCAGGGCAACCGCGGCACTTGTGCGGCGTTCGCGATCTGTGGCGCGCTCGAGACGTTTCCGGGCGTGCCGACCGACCTCAGCGAGCAACTGCTCTATGCGACGCTGAAACTGCACCAGAACGGCGTCGTCGGTTGGATGCGCAAGCTCGGGCGGCCCGGCGAGCTGCGCGAAGGCGATCTGTTCGACGCCTACGTGCCGTTGTTCGAACTGCTCGGCACCTGCCACGAGAGCTACCTGCCGTACGATCCGGACCCCAAGCGTGCGGCGCCGAGCGTGCCGGACGAGCTCAAGCGGTACCTCGAGTTGGCCCACGTCTCGCCCGACGCGCTCGAACGGCTGCGCGACGGCTTCGGCAAGTACGGATTCCTGGCCAGCGATTGCCGCCAGCTCGCCGAGGCCGAGACCCGCGACGTGGCGACGTTGCAGCAGCTGCTGGCGGCCGGACACCTGGCGATCCCGATCGGCTACCCGGTGCACGGGCCCAGTTGGAGCCGCCTGCACGAGGTCGGCAACTTCGGCGCCGACGGCAAGCGGGTGTTCGTGCACCCGGGCATGATGATGCAGTTCTCGTGGGACGGCAGCACGTGGCGCGACTACGGGACGATCGTCGGCGAATGCCTGCAGCGCGGCGAGACGTTCGTCGCGGCGGTGCAGGCCGGCCGGCTGCACACGCGGCTGCTGGGCGATGCCAAGGAGTACGGCGGCCACGCAGTGTTGCTGGTCGGGTACGACGACCGCGGTTTCCTGGCCAAGAACTCGTGGGGCACGGAGTGGGGCGATGGTGGGTATTTCCGGATCGCCTACGACTACCACCGGTTGTATGCCGGCAAGGCGTTGGCGATCGGCAAGGCGCGGATTCGCCATCCGTCGCTGAATCCGTTCGAGCGGTCGCGGCGCCTTCGGGATGGCCGCTTCCGGGGCAAGGTGCAGCCACGTGGCTCGGCGGCGGTGCCGGCGTGGCAGCTGTCGACCTGGATGCACGAACCGCGCGATGCCGGTTACGGAGCCGTGCAGTATTCGCTGCGCGGGCGGCCCGCCGGTGCTGGCGCCGAATGGCGCCTGCTCGCGAACCAGGTGGTGCTGGCGGGCGACGAGCGGCAGCGGCAAGGCGAGCCGTGGCAGCTCGACGCGGCGACGATGCTGGCGTTGACCGGCTGTGCCGAACTGCAGTTGGAGCTGCACTTGGCGCTTGACGTGTTCCCTGCGACCGAAGGCCCGGCGAAGCCGATGTGGCTGCGGTCGGTGGTGTCACCGACCTTCGCGCCGCGGCTCGCGGGCGCGATCGATCTCGAGATGCGCTGACGCCGCCGCCGAGGCGGCTCAGGCCAGGTCGCTGCGATCGAGCGAGCCGGCGTCGCGCAGTTCCCGAAAGCGCGCGATCGTCGCCCGGATCCCGGCGGTCAGTGCGGTGCGCGGCAGGTTCGGATAGGCGGCGAGGATCGCCGTGCCGTCGAGCTGTGGCGGGATCGGCAGCTTTGGGCCCTGCGCGCGGATCGTGCCGCGCGCTGCGGGCAGTTCGGCCTCGATCGTCGCGACGATGCGCTCGACGTCGACCGTGTCGCCGTGCAGGTTGTAGACGAACGCGCCGTCCGGGCCCTGCTGCGGCGGGGCGTCGGCGCACGCGACGAACGCCGCCGCGGTGTCGGCGACGTAGTGGAAGTCGGTCGCACCGGAGAAGCCGATCGTGAACGGCTGGCCCAGCACCGCGGCCTTCATCGCCGTCGTCGGCCCCGACGTCATGCCACGATCGCGGCCGACCCCGTAGACGGTCAGCGGCCGCAGACCGACGCTCGGCAGCTGCTTCTCGAGCCAGTAGACGCGCGCCGTGCCTTCGTTGGCGCGTTTGTAGACGCCGTAGTGGGTGACCGGCTCGCAGGCCGCCGTCTCGTCGGGCGGCGCGTCGTCGTCGTCGGCCGGACCGAACACCGCTGCCGAACTCGCATAGCAGAGGCGCGGCACGCGGGCCGCGAGCGCGGCCTCGAACAAGTGGATCGTGCCGAGCACGTTGACCCTGGCACCCTGGGCCGGATCCTGGCGGCAGAACGGCACCTGCAGGCCGGCGAGGTGCACGATCGCGCGCGGCGCGGCGGCGAGCACCGCGCGCCGCGTGGCGTCGAGGTCGGTGATGTCGCCGTGCACGAACTGGATGCGCGCGAACTCGTCGTCGTCGCACAGATCGCGGATGCGTCGCGCATCGGTGCCGAGGTCGTAGACCACGGGACGGTCGCCGCGGGCGACGAGTTGTTTGACGACCCAGGCACCGATGCAGCCGAGGGCGCCGGTGACGAAGTAGGTGTTGCTCATGACAGCTGGTAGAGGTGCACGGCATTGCCGCCGAACAGGCCGGCGCGTTCGTGTGGGGTCAGGCGGTTCGCCCACGCGGCGACGAGGTCGTGGACCTCGGCGTGGTCGCGAGCGGCCAGCAGGCAGACCGGCCAGTCGCTGCCGAACAGCAGCCGCTCGGGTCCGAACGCCGCGAGGGCGGTGTCGAGGTAGAAGGTGAAGTCGTCTTGTCGCCAGGCGTGCCAGCGCGCTTCGGTGACCAGGCCGGAGACCTTGCAGTGCACGTTGGGCAGGCGGGCGAGTTGGCGCAGTTCGTCGGCCCAGGGTTGGTGTTCGCCGCGGGCGATGAACGGCTTGGCCAGATGGTCGAGCACGAACCGCACGTCGGGCAGGGCGGCGCAGAACGCGGCGGCGGCGCGCAGATGCCGCGGGTGGATCAGCACGTCGTAGACGAGGTCGTGGGCGGCCAGTGCGGCGACGCCGCGGCGGAAGTCGGGCCGGGCGAGGAACTGGTCGTCGGGTTCGTCCTGGACGATGTGCCGCAAGCCGCGCAGCCGCGGCTGGCGCGCCAGTCCGGCGACGGCAGTCGGGGCGTCGGGGGCGCACAGGTCGAGCCAGCCGACCACCCCGCGCACGAATTCGTGCCGTTCGGCGAGGGCCAGCAGGAAATCGGTCTCGGCCCGGCTGCTGCGGGCCTGGACCGCGATGCAGCCGTCGAACTCGCGGGCGGCCAGCGCCGGGGCGAGGTCGGCGGGCAGGTGGTCGCGCGCCAGCGCCGCCATGCCGGGGCCGATCCACGGGTAGTCGGCAGCCGCGTAGTGCCAGAAGTGCTGGTGGGCGTCGATACGCACAGTCGGGATTGTGGAGGCTGGTTACGTTCTGGCAAGCAGCTATCTTGTCGCCGCCCTCGCCGCCATGCTCCAGCGCCTAGCCTTCGTCCTTCTCGCCCTGCTCGCTGCCGCGTGTGGGGATTCGTCGACTTCGGCGAACGCGAGCGGCCGGCCGCGCGTCGTCGTGATCCCGAAGGGCACCACGCACGTGTTCTGGCGGGCGGTCGAGAAGGGCGCGCGGGAGGCTGGCGTCGCCACCGGGCTCGACGTGGTCTGGAAGGGGCCGCTGCAGGAGAACGACCGCGCGCAGCAGATCCAGTTGGTGCAACAGTTCGTCGGCGAAGGCGTCGCCGGACTGGCGCTGGCACCGCTCGACCACACCGCACTCGCACCCGTCGTCGCGCAGGCGCGCCAGAAGGGCATTCCGGTGGTGATCTTCGACTCCGATCTCGACGGCCAGCCGGGGGTCGACTTCGACTGCTTCGTCGCGACCGACAACGAGAAGGGCGGTGCGATGGCGGGCCGGCACCTCGCCGAACTGGTGACCGCGACGCGCCGCACCAAGGGCCAGGACGATGGCGCCGGCAAGGTCGTGCTGCTGCGATACCAGGTGGGTTCGGCGTCGACCGAAGCGCGCGAGCGCGGGTTCCTGCACGCGGCGCGCGCCGCCGGTCTCGAGGTGCTGGTCGACAACCGGTATGCGGGTGCCACCACCGGCGAGGCGAAGAACGTGGCGTTGAATCTCGCCGACCAGCTGCGGGTGGCGGATGGCGTGTTCTGCAGCAACGAATCGGCGACGGCGGGCATGCTGCTCGCGCTCGAACAGCTGCAATTGGTCGGCAAGCTGCGGTTCGTCGGGTTCGACAGTTCACCGCCGCTCGTCAAGGGGCTCAAGGACGGCGCGCTCGACGCCTTGGTCGTCCAGGATCCACGCAAGATGGGCGAACTGTCGGTGCAGCGCCTCGCGGATCGCATCGCCGGCCGTTCCGTCGCGCCGGTGGTCGACACCGGCGCCGTGCTGGCCACGAAGGCGAACCTCGGCGAGCCGGCGATCGCGCGTCTGATCGAATGAGCGTGCCGGTTGCGGACGAGGCGCTGCTGGTCGTGCGCGGCCTGCACAAGCGCTTCGGGTCGACGGCGGCCCTGGCCGGCGTCGACCTCGTCGTGCGGGCCGGCGAGGTGCATGCGTTGGTCGGCGAGAACGGGGCCGGCAAGTCGACGCTGCTGAAGACGTTGGCAGGCGTGCATGCGCCCGACGCCGGCACGATCGAGCTCGGCGGGGTGCCGTTCGCTCCCGCCGGACCGGCGGCGGCTCGCCGCGCCGGCCTGGCGGTCATCCACCAGGAACTCGCGTTGGTGCCGCACCTGACCATCGCCGAGAACCTGACGCTCGGCCGCGAACCGCGCGTGGGGCCGTTCGTGGCGCGGGCGCGCCAGCGCGAATCGGCGCGGCATGCCTTGGCCGAGGTCGGGCGCGCCCACCTCGATCCCGACACGCCGGTCGCCGTGCTGGCGCCAGCGGATCGACAGCTCGTCGAGATCGCGCGAGCCCTGGCGCAGGACTGCCGGCTGCTGATCCTCGACGAACCGACCTCGAGCCTCGCCCGCGGCGACGTGGCGCCGTTGTTGGCGCGCCTGCGCGCGTTGGCGGCGCGTGGCGTCGCGGTGGTGTACGTGTCGCACGTGTTCGAGGAACTGTTCGCGGTCGCCGACCGTTTCACGGTGCTGCGCGACGGTGCGTCGGTGGCGAGCGGCGCGATGGCCGCGATCGACCACGATGGCCTGGTCGCCGCGATGGTCGGCCGCAGTGTCACCGAGCTGTATCCGCGGTCGCCCGCGCCGCCTGGCGAGGTCGTGCTCGAAGTGGCCGGCCTGTGCGGCCGGCGCGCGCCGCACGACGCCAACCTGCAGGTGCGCCGCGGCGAGGTCTTCGGGCTCGCCGGACTGGTCGGCGCCGGCCGCACCGAGCTCCTGCGGGCGATCTTCGGTCTGGACAGCGTGCGGCAAGGCCGGGTACGGGTGGCGACGTTCGCGGGTCCGCTCGAACCCGCCGCCGCGTGGCGCGCGGGGCTCGGCATGGTCAGCGAAGACCGCAAGGGCGAAGGCCTGATGCTGGGCCGCCCGATCGCCGAGAACCTGTGGTTGCCGGCCCTGCGGCAGCGGGCGCAGCACGGTTGGCTGGCTGCCGCGGCACTGGCGCAAGCCAGTCTGCCGCACCTGGAGCGGTTCGCGGTCCGCTGTGCCGGGCCGCAGCAGCCGGTCGGCGAGCTGTCGGGTGGCAACCAGCAGAAGGTCGCCCTGGCCCGGTTGCTCGCGGCGGCAGCGGACGTGCTGTTGCTCGACGAGCCGACGCGCGGCGTCGACATCGGCGCCAAGGCCGAGATCTACGCGGCGATCGACGAGCTGGCGCATCGCCGCGGCAAGGCCGTGCTGGTGGTGTCGAGCTACCTGCCGGAGCTGCTCGGCATCGCCGACCGGATCGCCGTCGTGCACCGCGGCACGGTGTCGGCGCCGCGACCGAGCGCGGATTGGTGCGAGGCGACGTTGTTGGCGGCGATGACCTCTGGGAGAACTGCATGAATCTGCGTCGAGTCGTACGCGCGCTCGGGCCAGCGGTCGGGCTGGTCGCGGCGTGGAGCCTGTTCGCGGTGTCGGCGGGTGGCACGTTCACGAACTGGCACAACACGCAACTGATGCTGCTGCAGACCGCGGTGGTCGGCCTCGCGGCGATCGGTGCGACGTGGATCGTCGTCAGCGGTGGCATCGATCTGTCGGTCGGCGCGACGATCGCCTTGGCGACGATGGCGGGCGCCAAGGTGTTGGCGACGGGCTGGGGCCTGCCGCTGGCCGTGCTCGCGACGATCGCGACCGGGGCGGTGGTCGGTTGGGCGATCGGTGCCCTGGTCGTCGGTGGGCTGTCGCGGCGGGTGGCGTGGCGACTGCCGTTGTCGCCGTTCATCGTGACGCTCGGCATGTGGGGTGTGTTGCGCGGCCTCGCCAAGGGACTGGGCGACAACCAACCGATCTACTTCGAGCGCAACGAGGCGTTGGCGGGCCTGATGCACACCGGTGGGTTCCTGCCGATCGGCGTGTGGGTGCTGCTCGGCGTCGCGGTGTTGGCCGGATTGGGCCTGCAACGCACGGTGTTCGGACGGCACGTGGTCGCGATCGGCTCGAATCGGCAGACGGCGCGCCTGTGCGGTGTCGACGTCGCCGCGACGGAGCGGCGCGTGTACGTGTTGGGCTGCACCTGTGCCGGGATTGCCGCGGTGTTGCAGCTGTCGTACCTGTCGATGGGCGATCCGACCACGGCGCAGGGCTACGAGCTGAAGGCGATCGCGGCGGCGGTGATCGGCGGTGCGTCGCTGGCGGGGGGCGAGGGAGCGATCCTGGGCACGCTGCTGGGGGCGCTGATCATGACGGTGGTGGACAACGGCTGCACCAAGCTCGGCCTGGACAACTGGGTGCAGGAGGTCGTCACCGGGGTGATCATCGTCGGCGCGGTGGCGCTGGATCGGCTGCGGCACCGGCGCGGCTGACCGGGCGGAGGGGGGTGGGTTGCAACGGCGGGGGGTTCGCTTTCTACTGCAAAGTGACGGCGCCTGTCGCCG
>DAIMFJ010000124.1:0-13164 GCA_036724695.1 Planctomycetota bacterium | reverse complement strand
GGTCGCCGGGACGCTGCGCATCGTCGTGCTGATCCCCGGCGTGCAGGATGCGCGCGCCGAGCCGTTGTGCGCGATCGGCTTCGGCGAAGCGTTGTTCTCCTACCACCTGCCTGGGGTCGGTGCGCAGCTGCTGCGCACCGACGGCACCGCGGCGGGCACGACGCGGTTGGGGGCGCTGGGCATCAACACGCCCGGCGAACGGCAATTCGAGTCCGTTCGACTCGCCAATGTGCGCATCCTGCTGACGGCTCTCGAGGCCGGTGCGGCGCCGACGCGGACCTACGCGACGGATCTGACCGCTGCCGGCACCGTCGCGGTGCCCGGCATGGTCGGGTTCCGGGCGTTGACCGAATTCGGCGGGTTCACGTACGGCGTCGCCCTCGACGGACAGTTCTGGCGGACCGACGGCACGGTCGCCGGTTCGACGGTGCTGACCGACGGTGCGGTCGGGCCGGCGGTGCCCGAGCTGCCGCCGACCGCAACGGTGTGGAACGGGCGCGTGTGGTTCTGGAAGAAGTCCGGCACGGCGCTGCAGATGTGGTCGACGGATGGCACCGTCGCCGGGACCCGGTTCGAAGTCACGCTGACGGGCTTCGGGCCACCGAACTTCTTCACCGGCCCGTTCGCAGTCGGTCCACGGTTGTGCTGGTTCCAGTTCGGGCAGCTCTGGTCGTCGGATGGCACGCCAGCCGGCAGCCAGCCGGTCGCGAACATGCCGTGCAACACGATCGCGTACCCGACGTTGTTCCAGGGCCGCATCTACATGGCGGCGGTCGGCGGCAACTTCGGTTCGGAACTGTGGTCGCCCGACGGTACCGCCGCCGGCACCACGATGGTCGCCGACTTCGTGCCAGGCGGCGGCAACAGTACGCCGCGCCAGCTCGTGGTCAGTGGTGCGAACCTGTACTGCACGCTGCAGGTCGGCGGCGTGACCCAGCTCGCCGTGTGCAGTGGCCCGCAGTCGCTGCAGACCTTGGGGCCGATCGCCGAGTTCGCGGCGCGCACGCCGTTCGCCGGCGGGGTGTTGTTCCGGTCCAGCGACGCGGCGGCCGGCAGCGAACCCTGGTTCGCCTCGGCGACGCAGCCGCCGGCCCGCGTGGCCGATCTGCACGTGGCGCGCCCCGGCAGCGCGATCCAGGCGGCGGCGCGCGGTCGCGACCGGCTGTACTTCGTGGCCGACGACGGTGTCGTGGGGCGCGAGGTCTGGAGCAGCGACGGTACCGCGCTGGGAACGCGGGTGGTCGACTACAGCTCTGGTCCGGCCAGCAGCACGCGCGGCAGCGTGCAGATGGTCGAATTCGGCGATCGCGTCGCGCTGGCGACGTTCGATCCGGTGCTGCAGGTGGTGGCCGGACGGGTCATGGTCGCCGACGGCACCCTGGCAGGCACGGCGGCGCTGCCGGCCGTCGTGAGCCAGTTCGTCGCCCCCAGCCTGGCGGTGCGTGGTGACGAACTGTTCTTCGCCGCCGACGACGGGATCTACCACAGCGACGGCACCTCGGCGGGGACCATCCGCTATCCGGTCTCGCCGATCCTGACCCGCCCCGACCGGCTGTACGCGTTGGGTGGTGGCCTGGCGCTCGTCTACGAGCACTTCCAGATCCTCGCGACCGACGGCTTCGTCACCAGCCTGCTGTCGTCGGGGCCCGATCGCGTCCTCGGCCAGATCGGCGAGCGTCTGCTGTTCGTGGACCAGCGTGGGCTGGTCTCCACCGACGGCACGTTCTTCGGCACGGTGGTACTCCAGGCGCAGGCCGAACCGATCGACCTCGTCGCGCAAGGCCGCGATCGCATCGTGATCGTCGCCGACGGCGTCGTCTACGACACCGACGGTGGCCCAGGCGGTGTGCGCACCCTCGCCCAGGTGCCGGCGGGGCTCGAGATCGTGCAGATCCTGGTCGGCGCGACCAAGACCTACCTGATCGCCGATGCGGCGAGCAGCGGCCGCGAACTGTGGCGGGTCGATCCGATCGCCGGCGTCGTCAACCTGGTCCTCGACCTGATGCCGGGCAGCGATTCCGGCGTGCAGCAGGCCTGGCTCTGCGGCGATGGCGACCTGCTGTTCCTCGCGGCCAGCAACGGCTCGGACGGCAGCGAACCGTACCTCAGCGATGGCTCGGCCGCCGGGACCGTGCGCCTGGCCGATCTGCATCCGGGCACCGGCAGCTCGAACCCGCACTTCCTCGGCATCGCCGGTGGATCGGTTTTCTTCCGCGCCGACGACGGCGTCGTCGGCGACGAGCTGTGGCAGGTTCCGCTCGGCACCGCCGCTGCGGCTTCGGTGCAGACCCTGCGCGCGGGCTGCCTCGGCTCGAACGGCCCGCTGGCACTCACCGCGCCTCAGGCACCGCAATTGGGCAACTGGCAGTTCCGCTACTCGCTGACCAACGCCCGCGCCGGGGCCCTGGCGGCACTGCTGGTCGGTACGCAACTGGGCGACCAGTCGCTGCTCGGCTGCCGCGTGTTGCCCAGCGGGGCCACCGCGAACCTGCTCGGCTTCTTCACCTCGGCGGTCGGGTCGATCGACTTCCAGGTGCCGATCCCGCTCTCGCCGGCGTTCGTCGGCGTGTCGTTGACCACGCAGGCCTTCGCACTCGACGCGCAGGTTCCGAACGGCTTCGCCGGCAGCAACGGCGTGCTCGCCGTGATCGGCCGCTGAACGGGCGCCGGTCCCTTCAGACGTCCAGGCGGAACTTCGGCAGGGGCGCGCCGAGATCGACGCGCTCGCCGAGGTTGGCCAGCGCCGCCAGCCACAGGCGTGGCAGCGGCAGTGGGATCGTGGTGACGATCGCATGGACCCTGGCGCGCAATCGCGGGTCGGCGCGCATCAGTTGCCACAACTCGCGCCAATCGGCGAGCGTGCCGCGATCCAGGATCTGCGCGAGGGTTTCGTCGCTGCGTAGGTCCAGATGGGTGCGGTTCCACAAGGCGCGAGAATGCTCGAGAGAGCTCATCAGGGTTCTCCGAGGACCAGGGGCGCCAACGTGCGCGCCCAGTGGCGGCCGCGCTGCTCCAGGTGATGCCAATCCGACCAGGGTGCCTGCAAGCCACGATAACTGGCCAGGTCGACCTTGGCCCGGTCTTCTGGCTGCGCCTCCGCGAGACGTTCGACGACCTCGGCCAGCGGTGAATTGCCGTTGTCTTGCCGGTAGATGGCGTCGAAACCGCGCATCGCGGTCGACACGCCTGCTTCGCCGAGGCACTCGAACAGGACCACCGTGTCGAGGTAGTCGCGGACGGTGTGGCGGGTCGCCAACAGCCATGCCTTGATGCGCGCCATCTCGGCCAGGGTCGGTACTCGCAGACCGGCGATCGTCTCGGTCTCGAGCGGTTGGGTGCGGCGCATCTGCCGGATGCCGGTCATCACGCCGTCGAGGCTGCCCAGGACCAGGACTGGGCGCTGGACCCGATCCGTTCTCCAGCCGGCGGCGCCTTCGAGAGCGGCTAGAACCTCGTCGAAGCGTTCGCGAAGGTCCGCCAACACGTGGTCGCCGTCGTGGCTGGTGCGGTGCTGCGCATGCAACGCCGCGGCCGTTCCGCCGACGAGGACGGTCCCCGGCAGCAAACGCTGCAGGTGGCGTTCGGCGGCAAGCAGGCGTTCCCAGTCGGGTGTCGACCGTGGGTCTGAGTCCATGACGCCATTGTGCCACTGCGCGTGGCCAAGTGGCACCGGATGCCGGCGGTCGGCTGTTCCAGGAGGTCGCAGACGTGCCTTGGACTCAAACCAGCAGTTCGCGGCGCACGTCGCCGTGCACGTCGGTGAGCCGGAAGTCGCGGCCCTGGAACCGCCACGTCAGGCGTTCGTGGTCGATGCCCAGCAGGTACAGCAGCGTCGCCTGCAGGTCGTGGACGTGGATCGGCGTGTCGACGACCCGATGGCCGAGTTCGTCGGTGGCGCCGACCACCTTGCCGCGCGGTACACCCGCCCCGGCGAGCAGCATCGAGAAGCAGTGTGGGTGGTGGTCGCGGCCCAGGAACTTGCTGCCGTTGCGTTCTTCGTTCATCGGCGTGCGCCCGAACTCGCCGCCCCAGACGACCAACGTGTCCTCGAGCAGGCCTCGGCGCCGCAGGTCGACCAGCAGCGCCGCGAGGGCCCGGTCGAGCTGCTGCGCCTTCTTCGGGAACTGCGTCGTCAGGTCGTCGTTCGGACCGGTGCCGTGGATGTCCCAGCCGGAGTCGAACAACTGCACGAAGCGCACGCCGCGCTCGACCAACCGGCGCGCCAGCAGGCAGTTGTTGGCCAACGACGTCTGGCCGGGTGTGGTGCCGTACAGCGCGTGCACCTCGGCCGGCTCGCTGCGCAGGTCGACCGCGTCGGGCACCGACATCTGCATGCGGAACGCCAGCTCGGCCTGCGCGATGCGCGCCTCGGTCTCCGGATCGCCGTGCTGCGCGAACGCGAGTCGGTCGAGGTCCTGCTGGGTGCGCAGGGCACGTTCGCGCCGGGTGCGGTCGTAGCCCTGCGGATCGGTCAGGTAGAGCACCGGGTCGCCCTGCGAACGGAACTCGAGGCCCTGGTGCTGCGACGGCAGGAAGCCCGCCCCCCAGAGGGCCTTGCCGGCACTCGGTTGGCTGCCACCGCTCTGCAGCACGACGAACGCCGGCAGGTCCTGGTTGTCGCTGCCCAGCCCGTACGACAGCCAGGCGCCCAGCGAGGGCCGCCCCGGCCGCGGCGCGCCCGAGAACAGCAGCAACTCGGCCGGCGCGTGGTTGAACTGGTCGGTGACCATCGAGCGCACCAGCGTCGTGTCGGCCAGTTGCTGGGCCAGGTGCGGGAACAGTTCGCAGACCTCTTCGCCGTGGCTGCCGCGGATCCAGCCGTGCTGGTGGCCGAGCAGCAGCGGGTGGCCCTTGATGAACGCAAAGCGCTCCTTGGCGAGGAACTCCTCCGGGCACTTCTGTCCCGACAGCCGATCCAGCGTCGGCTTGCGGTCGAACATGTCGAGGGTCGGCGGCGCCCCCTCCATGTGCAGGTAGATCACCCGCTTGGCGCGCGGCGCGACGCGGCGCGGTGGTCCTGGATCGCGCAGGGCGGCCAGTGCCATCGCGCCCAGCGACAGCCCGCCGCGGTGCAGGAACTGGCGGCGCAGCAGATCCGTCGGTGCCGTGAACGGGTGCATGGCGATCCTCAGCGTTTGGTGACGAACTCGTCGAGGCACATCACGACGCTGGCCAGGGCGGTCCAGGACGCTGCGTCGTCCTGGCCGGCTTGCCGCTCGGCGGCGAGCAGGGCGAGCAGTCGGGTGCGTTCGGCGGCTTGCGGCGACCGCAACAGGCAACGACGCCACAGCCACTCCAGGCGCGCCGCGTCGTCGCCTTCGGGCTCGGCCGCGAGCGTGCGGGCTGCCAGGGCCTGCGCGGCTTCGTGGAACTGCGGGTCGTTCCACAGCACCAGCGTCTGCAGTGGCGTGTTGGTGCGTTGGCGCCGCAGCACGCACGCTTCGCGGCTCTGGGCGTCGAAGAGCAGGAACATCGGGTGCGGGCTGGTGCGCCGCCAGAACGTGTACAGCGCGCGCCGGAAACGCTGCGCGTCGGTCGCCGCGACCCACCGTTCGCTGCTGTAGAGCTGCATCCAGATGCCGTCCGGCTGCGGTGGCATCACGCTGGGGCCACCGAGCTGTTCGTGCAGCAGTCCGCTTACGGCGAGGGCCTGGTCGCGCAGCACTTCGCCGGCGAGGCGGAACGCCGGCCCCCGCGTCAGCCAGCGGTTGTCGGGGTCGCGTTCGCGGGCCTCGGCCGCTGCCGCGCTGGCTTGCGCATAGGTCTGCGACGACACGATCGTGCGCAGCAGGTGGCGCAGCGACCAGCCGTTGGCGACGAACTCGCTGGCCAGCCAGTCGAGCAGTTCGGGGTGGCTCGGCGCCTCGCCCTGGCTGCCGAAGTCCTCGAGCGTCGCGACGAGGCCGGTGCCGAACAGTTCCGCCCACAGGCGGTTGGCGAGCACGCGGGCGGTGCGCGGGTTGTCCGGCGAGACCAGCCAGCGCGCGAAGCCGAGACGGTTGGCCGGCGCGTCGGCGGCAGGGGCCGGCCAGGCGGCGGGAGTGCCGGGGGTGACCACGTCGCCCTGGGTCAGGAAGTTGCCGCGCAGGTGGATGCGCGTCGTGCGCCGCGCGTCCGCCGGCAGCTCTTCGAGCACCGGCACGGCCGGTGCGGCGGCGCTGCTGCGCAGCGCGTACGACGGCGCCTCGAGGCGGTGGTAGAAGCCGCCGGGACCGCCGCCGTTGGTGACCTTCAGCAGCAGCGTGTTGGTGCCGGCCAGGAGCTCGACCGGCAGCAGTTCCTGGTCGGCCGCGGCCGGCCGGCCGACTTCCTTGCGCAGGATCTCGCGGCCGTTCCACCAGACCACGATCGCATCGTCGCTGCCAAGCGCCAACGTCGCCGCGGTCGGGGACGCGACCGTCAACGTGCGGTGCAGGTAGAACGCGCTGCGGTCGCCGCGCCAGCCGTGCACCTGGCCGTCGGTGAAGTCGGGGCGGGCCTGCCAGCGCTGGCCGTCCTGTGCGGCGTCGAGCTGCACGCCGTCGCGTTCGGGCGCGAACGCGGTGCGGTGCGCGGTCGCGAAGTCGGCGGCCGGCAGCGGGCCGAGCAGGTGCCATGGACCGGCGTCGACCGGCGTCGCCGCGAACCGTGCATCGGCGTCGGCCAGTGCCTCGATCCGGGCCTGCTGCGCGCGCGTCGGCACGCTGAGCAGCGGCGCATCGTCGTCGCGATCGTGGTCGGCGGTCTGGTCGAAGTACGCGTACAACGCGAAGAACTCGCGCTGCGAGATCGGGTCGAACTTGTGGTCGTGGCACTGCGCGCAGCCGGCGGTGGCGGCCATCCAGACCGACATCGTCGTGCCGGGCTGGTAGACGACCGCGGCGACGCGGAATTCCTCGTCGTCGGTGCCGCCTTCGCTGTTGGTCATCGTCTGGCGGTGGAACGCCGTCGCCAGCCGGTCCTCGACGGTCGCGTCGGGCAACAGGTCGCCGGCCAGCTGCCGGATCGTGAACTGGTCGAACGGCAGGTCGTCCGCGAACGCGTCGAGCACCCAGTCGCGGTAGCGCCACATCGTGCGGCGCAGCGCGTCCTTCTCGTAGCCCTGCGAGTCGGCATAGCGCGCCAGGTCGAGCCACCACTGCGTCCAACGCTCGGCGTAGCGCGGCGAGGCGAGCAGCTGGTCGACGGCGCGGGCGCGGGCGTCGGGGCTGGCGTCGGCGGCGAACGCGTCGGCTTGCTCCGGCGTCGGCGGCAGGCCGGTCAGGTCGAGGGCGACGCGCCGCAGCCACGTGCGCGGGTCGACAGGTGGGGCAGCGGCGAGACCGAGCGCGCGGTGCCGTTCGGCCACGAAGGCGTCGATCGGGTGGCTGCCCGCCCCGGTGGTCGTGGCCGGCAGCGGGGGGCGCTGCAGCGGCCGGTCGGCCCAGTGCTGGGCGAGTGCGGGTGCAGCGACCAGCGAGCTCGCCAGCAGGAACGCCAGCGGCGACGACGAGGTGGCGGTGGGCATGGGCGGCGCGGTGCGTCCATGCTCCCGCAACCGCTCCGGCCGTCAAGGCAGGCGCAGGCCAAGTTGGCGCAGTTCGGCGGACAGCCGCAGCAGCGGCAGGCCCTGGATCGCCGTCTGGTCCTCGCTGTCGATCGCCGCGAACAGACTGATGCCGAGGCTCTCGATCTTGTAGCTGCCCGCACAGTCGAGCGGCTGGTCGGCGGCGACGTAGCGGTCGATCTCGCCGTCGTCGAGGTCGCGCATGCAGAGCCGGGTCACGTCGACGAACTCTGCCAACCCGCCGGGATGGCGGATCGCAACGGCGGTCAGGAGCTGGTGCTGGCGGCCGCGCAGCCTGCGCAGTTGGTCGATCGCGCGGTCGGCGCTGCCGGGTTTGTCGAGGCGCTGGCCGTCCAGCGTGGCGCCCTGGTCGCTGCCGACCACCAGAGCGTCTGGGTAGGCCTCGAACACGCGTTCGGCCTTGGCTCGGGCCAGGCTGCGCGCAATCTCCATAGGTCCTTGTCCAGAAGTCTTTTGCGACTGCTCGTCGACGCCAGGGGCAGCCCATGCGAACGGCACCCGCAGCCGCTCGAGCAGCTGCCGGCGGTACGGGGAGGTGCTGGCCAGTACGAGTTGCGGCATGGCGTGGATTGAAGCGCACGAAAGTCCTCCCGGTGGGGCGAAATCCTCGCCGGTGGGGCGAAATCCTCGCCGGTGGGGGGAGTTTTCTCCCTGCCGGGAGCCTACCGTCCCGTCGTTCCAACCATGAAGATGCGCATCGTCCTCCCCAGCGCCACGCTGGTCGTCCTCGGCTTCACCGCCTGCGGCGGTGATTCGTCAACCGCCACCCCGCCTGGCACCTCGCCTGGCACCGGCTCGCAGCCGGCCGCCCAGGCGCCTGCCCAGCCGGCAGCCCAGCCGGCAGCCCAGCCGGCCGGCGCGGCGCAGAACCCGGCCCCTGCGGCGCAGAACCCCGCAGCCGCCAAGAAGCCGGCGGCGCCGGTCCGTCTCGACATGACGATGGTCAAGACCTTCTTCGGCACCGAACCGATGGCGCCGAAGGTCGACAACCCGAGCACCCCCGAGAAGGTCGCGCTCGGCAAGCTGCTCTACCACGAGCAGTCGCTGTCGAAGATGGGCAACATGAGCTGTGCCACTTGCCACGACCTGGGCAACCACGGCGTCGACAACAAGCCGACGTCGCCGGGTTCGGACGGCTCGCCGGGCGTGCGCAACACGCCGACCGTCTACAACGCGTTCCGCAACTACGCGCAGTTCTGGGATGCGCGGGCGCAGACGGTCGAGGAACAGGCGCTGATGCCGGTGCTGAATCCGATCGAGCACGGCGTCGTCGACGAAGCCGAGCTGGTCGCCAAGATGAAGGCCAAGCCGGAGCTGGTCGAGGGCTTCGCGAAGGCATTCCCGGGCGTCGCCGAGCCGGTCAGCGCCGAGCACTTCAAGCTGGCGATCGGTGCGTTCGAACGCACGCTGGCGACGACCTCGCGATTCGACAAGTTCCTCGACGGCGACCAGAAGGCGCTGTCCAACGAGGAGAAGCTCGGGCTGAAGACGTTCATGGACGTCGGCTGCCAGCAGTGCCACATGACCCGCCTGCTCGGCGGCAACATGATGCAGAAGCTCGGCGTCTACAAGCCGTACGCCAGCAAGGACGGCGGCCGCATGGAGGTCACCAAGAGCGAGTCCGACAAGAACCTGTTCAAGGTGCCGGCGCTGCTCAACGTCGCGAAGACCGCGCCGTACTACCACGACGGCAAGATCGCGACGCTCGCCGAGGCGGTGACCAACATGGCCGAGATCCAGCTCGGCAAGACGCTGACCAAGGAACAGACCGACTCGATCGTGACGTTCCTCGAAGCGCTGACCGGCGAGCTGCCGGCCGAGTTCGCGAAGGCCAAGTGACCTGCTGCGGCGCCGGGTCAGCGCCGCCTGCGGCCGCAACCAGAGGTTGTGTCGTCGCTGCCGCGCCGACCAGAAGAGGCCGCAGGCGCTGACTTGCTTGGAGCTCCTGCTTCCGCTCCGCAGCCAGCGAAGCAGAACTGGACGCGAAGCAACGCGGAAGCAGTAGCTCAGCGCCGCACGAACACTTCGCCGGCGTGGCTGGCGCCGATCGCGCCGGTGGCGACCCGCAGCGAGATGCCTTGCGCGAACACGCGCAGGCCGCGCAGTGCCTGGTTGTTCGGCACGGTGATCGGTGCGGTTGCCGGCGGCGCGCCGAACACGCCGAAGCCGATCGTGGCGCTGGTGGCCGCGTCGAGCAGCCAGCGGCCCTGCACCCCGGGCAACGCCGTGTTCTGCGTGCCGAAGGCGGCGACGATCGCGTACAGATCGCCGGTGGCGAAGCCGGGGGCCGGCTGCAGTTCGATCGCGCAGGTCTGGCCGAGGTCGGTGCCGCCGGTGACCGAGAGGCCGCGCAGGATGCCGGCGGCGCCGAGCAGGCTGCGCAGGTCGACGCGGTTGCCGATGCCGTGGCCGGGCAGGCTGGTGCCGACCGTGCGCAGCAGGTTGCGGATCGCGAAGCCGTCCAGTGTCGCAGCCGTCGCCGGATCCAGTTGCGCACGCGCCGCACCGCGCAGTGCAGCGACCGCGGCGGCGACCATCGGCGTGGCCGACGACGTGCCGGAGAACGAGTCGGTGTAGCTCTGGCGCGGGTCGCCGCCGACGACGCTCAGCGAGCCGTAGCCGGTGGTGGCGACGTTGTAGCCCCAGCCGTTGGCGTCGACGATGCTGCCAAAGCAGCTGAACGGCGCGCGCGCCAGCGCCGCGCCGTTCGACGCACCGACCAGGATCGCGCCGGAGTCGCGCACCGCGCGGTTGAACAGGCCGCCGAGCGCGGGGCTGTCCAGGTCGACGGCGCCGTTGCCGGCGGCTTGCACGGTGATCACGCCCAGCGTCGTGGCGATCAGGATCGCGTCGAAGTCGGCCTGCACCCACTCGCTCGGCCCGAGGCCGAGTGGGGTGTAGGCCTGCGCCTCCAGCACCAACAGGTCGCCGGCCTGCAGGCGCGGCAGTCCGACTGCGATGGCGTTGGCGACGCTGTAGCCGGTCGCCGGGTAGTTGGTCGCGACCAGGACGCCGAGGTCGGGCACGAGCCCGGTCATGCCGTAGGCGTCGGCGTCGGCGGTCAATTCGCCGATCACGGCGACGCCGTGGTCGTTGTACAGCGTGTTGGCCAACGGCGGCCCGATCAGCGCGGTCGGCCGCAGCTTGCTCAGGTCCTCGTGGTCGAAGTTCCAGCCCCACTCGATCTCGACCATCGTCACGCCCGCACCCGAAGCGCCGGCGACGGTGCGCGCGAAGTTCGCGTCGATGCCGGTCGGTGCTGCGCCGCGGTAGGTCTGGTGCGTGGTGGTGTAGTCGGGCGTCAGTGGCGGCAGGTCGCCGGGAGGAGGCGCGGGCAGCTCGCGCGGGTAGGCGAGTTCGACGGTCGGCAACGCGTTCAACGCGGCGACCAGCTGGCCGGCGTCGATGGCGTGCGCCGCATCGACGACGAAGTACAGCGCCAGGTCGACCGGTGGTTCCTCGCCGGGAGCGGTGGCCGCCCACTGGCGCGCGCGAATCGTCGCGAGTTCGGCGGCGCGGCCGGCGAACAACGGCCGGACCTGGCGCGCACCGATCGTCGCCAACACGTCGGCGGCGACGATCCGGTCGTCGAGCCTCAGACCGGGCGTTCGTTCGGCCAGCTTGACGACCACCTGGGTCTGGTCGGCGGCGATCGGCAGGCGGTTGGCCAGCGCTTTGGGCATCACGCCGCGCCGGGGGGCCTGTTGGGCGCCAGCGGCTTCGCACAGGGCCACCGTCAGCAACGCGGCGCAGGCAAGGACAGTAGGTCGCAGCATGGTCGGGCCGGAGTGCGCAGAAGCATACCTTCGCCCTACCGGGGGTGCCCGATCAATGTGGCAGCCCGGCGCGTTCGAGCATGCGGTGGTAGATGCCCCGTGCCATCGTGAGTTCGGCATGTGTGCCGGCTTCCCGCACCTCGCCCCGCTCCAGCACGAGGATGCGATCGGCTGCTCTTACGGTCGACAGTCGATGGGCGACGACGATCGCCGTGCGGCCCCGCATCGCGGCGCGCAGGGCCTGCTGCAAGCGGGCTTCGGTGGCGCTGTCGATGCTCGACGTGGCTTCGTCCAGCACCAGGACGTCGGGTTCGGCCACCAGGGCCCGGGCGAAGGCGAGCAGTTGCCGCTCGCCCTGCGAGAACGTGCCGCCGCGTTCCTGCACCGCGGCGTGCAGGCCACCGTCGAGGCGCCGCACGAACTCGGCCGCGCCGACCGTCTCCAGGGCGCGCCAGACCCTGGCCTCGTCGATCTGCGGGTCGAACAGGCGCAGGTTGTCGAGCACGCTGCCGGTGAACAAGAACAGGTCCTGCGCGACGTACGCGATGCGGCGGCGCAGCGCGCCGAGCTGCAGGTCGCGCACGTCGACGCCGTCGACGCGCACCGCCCCGCTGGTGACGTCGCGCAGTCGCGCGACCAGCGACAGCAAGGTCGACTTGCCAGCGCCGGTCGGGCCGACGATCGCCACCGTGTGGCCCGGTTCGGCGACGAACGACACGCGGTGCAGGGCCGCCGGCCCGCTGCCATAGGCGAACGACACGTCGGCGAACTCGATGCGGGCCGCGCCGCGGGCTGCCGTCGGCAGGCGGCCGCCGGCCGGGAAGCGCGGCTCGGCCAGCAGCGTGAAGACGCGCTCGCAGCTCGCGAACGCCGCCTGCAGCACGTTGTACTTCTCGCCGAGTTCGCGGATCGGGCCGGTCAGCAGGTTGAAGTACAGCCAGAACTGCACGAACTGGCCGGCCTGCAGGTTGCCTTCGAGCACCGCGCTGCCGCCGAACCACAACAGGCCGACGCTGGTCGCGCGCAGGCAGAAGTCGACCAGCGAGAAGAACACCGAGAAGTGCCGGACCGTGTCGAACCACGCCGCCGAGGTGTCGGCGTTGCGGGCCGCGTAGCGCGCGGCGATCGTCGCTTCGCGGCCGCCGGCGCGGGTCGTGCGCACGCCGCCCACCAGTTCGGCGGTGAACGCGTTCTGCAGGGCCAGGCGACCGCGCACGGCCCGGTAGGCGCGTTCGGCGTTCTTGCGGAACACGACACTGAGCACGACGACGACCGGCGTCGCGGCGAGCGTGAACAGCGCCAGCCGCAGGTCGAGGAAACACAGCGCGACCAGCACGCCGACGATCTTCAGCAGGTCGAACACCGACTGCAGCACGCCGGTGGCGATCAGCTCGTTGAGGTTCTCGACGTCGTTGGCGACGCGGGTGGTCAGCTTGCCGGCCGGATTGCGCTCGTGGAACGACAGCGGCAGGTGCAGCAGGTGCTCGAACAGCCGGCGGCGCAGGTCGCGCACCACCCGCTGGCCGTTCCACGCCGTCAAGCGGCCGTAGACGTAGCCGAGCCAGGCGCCGGCCCCCGTCGCGGCGAGGAAACCGAATGCGAACCACAGGAGACGGGTGGTGCGTTCGGCGGTGGGGGCGGTGGTGTCGAGCAGCGGGCCGTCGATCGCTCGGCCGAGCAGGAACGGGCCGAGCAGTTCGAGGCCGAACGAGACCAGCAGGATGCCGAGGCACGCCGCGAAGCCGCGCCGGTACGGGCGCGCGTGCGGCCACAGCTGGCGCACGAAGCCCAGGCTCAGCTTGCCGGTCGGCGTGTCGTCGGCGTACGGGTCGGTCACGCGCC
>DAIMFJ010000123.1:1499-13261 GCA_036724695.1 Planctomycetota bacterium | reverse complement strand
AGGTCTACAAGCGCGGCCAGAAGGCCAGCGAGATCGCGGTGATCGGCACCGCGGTGGGGACCGGCACGATGGTGCGGTTCAAGGCCGACCCGACGATCATGGAGGCCACCGAGTTCAGCTACGAGGTGCTGCGCAAGCGCCTGCGCGAACTCGCCTACCTGATGGGCTCGGCGAAGCTGCACATCACGCTGCACGACGAACGCACCGACCGCAGCGAGGAGTTCCTGTTCCCCAAAGGGCTGGTCGAGTTCGTCAAGGACCTCAACCGCGAGAAGACGGCGCTGCACAAGGACGTCGTCTACATCAGTCGCGAGGTGCCCTCCGAGACCGAGCCGGAGAAGATCTACGGGGTCGAGATCGCGCTGCAGTACAGCGACGCGTACCACGAGAACGTCTACACGTTCGTCAACAACATCAACACGCTCGAGGGCGGCACGCACCTGGTCGGGTTCCGCACCGCGTTGACGCGCGCCTTGAACAACTGGGCGCGGCAGGAGAAGGCGCTGAAGGAGAAGGACCCGGTGCCGACCGGCGAGGACTTCAAGGAAGGCCTCGCCGCGGTGATCTCGGTCAAGGTGCCGGACCCGCAGTTCGAGAGCCAGACCAAGATCAAGCTCGGCAACCGCGAGGTGCAGTCGATCGTCGAGATGGTGGTCGGCGACGGCTTGCGCACGTACTTCGAGGAGACGCCCGGCACGGCGCGCACGATCTTCGGCAAGGCGCTCGACGCACTGCGCGCGCGCGAAGCGGCCCGCAAGGCCCGCGACCTGGTGCGGCGCAAGAGTGCGCTGGAAGGCAGCGGTCTGCCGGCCAAACTGGCGGATTGCCAGAAGGGCACGCCGCGCGACGAGGCCGAACTCTTCCTCGTCGAAGGCGATTCGGCAGGTGGCACCGCCAAGCAGGGCCGCACGTCGGCGCAGGCGATCCTGCCGCTGCGCGGCAAGATCCTCAACGTCGAGAAGGCGGCGGTCGACAGCATCCTCGACCACGAGGAGATCCAGACGATCGTCAGTGCGATCGGCACCGGGTTCCTCACCGAGGAGTTCGATCCCGACCGGCTGCGCTACGGCAAGATCATCATCATGACCGACGCAGACGTCGACGGATCGCACATCCGCACGCTGCTGCTGACGTTGTTCTACCGCAAGATGCCGGAGCTGGTGACGCGCGGCTACGTGTACGTGGCGCAGCCGCCGCTGTACCGGCTCAGCAAGGGCAAGACGCAGAAGTACGCGGTCACCGACGAGGAGCGCGACGAGTACCTCGCCGAACTCGGGCTCGGCCAGACGACGCTGGTCCGCACGGCCGACGGCCGCGAGTTCCAGGGCCGCGCGCTGCGCGAACTGATCGAAGTGGTCGGTCGCCTGCTGGCCGAGGAGAAGCGCCTGCCGATCGACGCCGAGGTGCCGTTCCTGCAGTACGTGCGCGAGGCGACGTTGCCCGATCTCGAACTGCCGGACTACTACGTGATCGAGAAGGGCAAGGGCCGCTTCGTCGACACCGAGAACCAGTTGCAGGCCCTGCTCGAGAGCCTGACGGCCGCCAAGGGCGGCGCGTTGCGCGTCTACGAGGGCGCCGAGAGCGAAGTCGAGCGCGGCAAGGCCGACATCGAGGTCTATGCGCTGCACATCGATCGCGAGGTGCAGGTGCGGCTCCGCAGGCTGCTCGACATGGGCATCGGTCTCGACGCGTTGGCGCCGCTGGCCGACGGCGAGTCGAGCTGGGAGGTCAAGTCGGGCACCGAGCGGAAGCCGCTCGGCAGCCTGCTCGACGCCGTCAAGGCGATCCAGGAGAGCTGCGAGAAGGCGGTCGAGACGTACCGCTACAAGGGGCTCGGCGAGATGAACCCGTCGCAGCTGTTCGAGTCGACGATGGACCCGGCGCGGCGAATGCTGCGGCGGGTGGCGATCAGCGACATGGTCGAAGCCGATCGCATCTTCACGTTGCTGATGGGGCCGGAGGTCGAGCCGCGGCGCGAATTCATCGAGAAGCACGCCCTGGAGGCGACCAACATCGACATCTGACGGTCGAGCGCAGCCCGAGGGTGGACCACCGGCTCCGGTGACCCTCGTGGTGCCGGTGTTCGTGGTGGTTGGCGGGAGGTCGATCGGGCGATTTTGCCGATTTCCGTCCCCACCCGGCGTCTGGTGACAAGGCTGTGCACGCCGGCGGCCACCTGTACCGCGTCCGCAACCACCACCCATGCACCGCCTGCGCTACCTGCTCGGTCTGGCCATCCTCATCGGCGCGGCGCTCGGCGCCTGGTGGTTCGTCGCGCTGCTGCGGCAGATGAACGTGCGCGACGGCATGCCGCTGTCGGTCGAATTCCGCGACGCCCGCGGCCTGCGGGCCGGCGCCGACGTGCGCTACCGCGGCGTGCGGGTCGGCATCGTGCGGTCGGTGGAGATCAGCGCCGATGGCGACAAGGCGGTCGTCGGCCTGCTGCTCGATCCACCGGGGGCCGCGCGCGCGACCGTCGGGTCGGCGTTCTGGATCGCCGCGCCGCGCTTCAGTGGGTTGACCGGCGGTGCCAGCGGACTCGACACGCTGGTGCGCGACGCCTACGTGAGCTTCGCGACGCCCGCCGGCGACGCGTCGCCGCTGATGGCCGGCAGCTGGCTGGTCGGTCGCGAGAAGCCGCCGGTGCTGGAACCGGAGACGCTGGAGGATCTCGAGCCGGGCGACCTGACGATGACGCTGCTGGTGCCGGAGAACCACGGCCTGCGACCTGGTGCTGCAGTGGTGTTCCGCGGCATGCAGACCGGCGACGTGCGCGAGGTCGGCCTCGCCCCGGACGGCAGCTTCGTCGCGGTCCAGCTGCGGATCCGCCGGCAGCACCGGCAGACGGTGACCGACAAGACGCAGTTCTGGGTCGCCCGGCCGTACGTGTCGGGGGCGCTGTTCAGCGGGTTCACGGTCACCGACATGAGTGCGTTGGTGACGCCGTACGTCAGCTACTACACCGAGCCTGGCCAGGGGGTTCTGGTCGACGACGGCTTCCGGGCCGCGGCGCCGGCCGCCAGGCCCGACCGCGAGGTCGCCGCGGTGCCGACGGCCGCCCACGAACGGCCGGCGGCCGCGCCAGCGCGCGAACAGGCCGGTCTGGTGCTGGTGCGGGTCGTCTACGCGGCGGTCGACGAGGATTGGCTGAGCGGTGACGATGCGATCGAGGCTGCTGGTTCCGGCCTGTACTTCCACGACGCCCAGGGGCGCGCCCTGGTCGCCACCGCGCGCAGCGTCGTCGACGGCCGCGTGTTGGCGAGCGACGCGTTCGGTGGCGAACCGGATGTCGTCGACGAGCAGATCAAGGTGCGGTTGGCGGACGGCAGCGTGCGGCGGGCGAGCCGCGTCTGGGTCGATCCGGGCGGTGCCGACCTGGCCGTGCTGATCGTCGAGGACGCGCCGCGCACGTTCGCCGGCACGCCGGTGGCCCACGTGCTGCTGGCGGGCGACGCGGTGCCCGCGCCGACCTCGCTGGCGCGGCTGGACGCGGACGGCAAGGCGGTGACGGTGCCGTTCGAGACGCCGGGCGCGTTGCTCGACAACCTCGGCGCCGTGGTCTGCGTCGGCAAGGATGCCGTGGCGATCTACGGCCGCGCCGCCCCGCGGGCGAGCACCGCGGCGCTGGTGCCGCTGTCGTTGTTGCCGGCCGACCTGCGGCCGCAGTGAGCGCGGCATGGCCGACCGCATCGAGTTCCGCCGGTTCACGCTCGCACATCGCCGCCCCGACGGCGACGAGACGTTGCTGGCCGACGTCGACCTGACGCTGCCGCGCGGGTGCTTCTACCTGTTCGTCGGCAGCAGTGGTGGTGGCAAGTCGTCGCTGTTGCGGCTGTTGGCCGGATTGGTCGAGGCGCGCGAACCACCGCCGCGGGTCAGCGGCACCTTGACGGTGTTCGGGCGCAGCCTCGAGCATCACGATGCGCATGCCAAGGCCGGTCGCGTCGCGGCGATCCTGCAGGACGAAGGCCTGCTCGACGAACTGTCGCCGCGCGCCAACGTCGAGCTGGCGCTGCGCTGCGCCGAGCGTTCGCCGAAGTTGGCGCCGGCGTTGCTGGCGCAGGCCGGCATCGCGTCGCCGCCCGAACGCACCTCGCAGCTGTCCGGCGGGATGCGCAAACGCGTCGCGGTGGCGCGGGCGCTGGCCGCCAGCCCGGAACTGCTGCTGTGCGACGAGCCGACGGCCGGTCTGGACGCGGCGGCGGCGCGGCAGATCGCGACGTTGCTGCGGCAGGCGCACGACAGCGATCCCGGCCGCACGACGATCGTCGTCACGCACGACACGGCGGCGTTCGCCGGACTCGTCGACGGCGTGCTGGTGCTCGATCGGCAGCAGCGCTCGTTGGCACTGGTGGCCCCCGACGCGCCGGTGCCGGCGAAGGCGGCCGCAGCGGTCGGCGGGGCAGGTGGCGAAGGGGGCGGCGAGTGGCACGGCCTGCAGCGTGTGCTGCTCGCGGTGGGGGCGCTGGCCGAGACGGTCGCGGCGTCGCTGCGGCGCCTGCCGCCGATCGAACTGGGCGAGACCCTGCGCACGGTGGCGCGGTTCGCGATCGAACCGGCGGCGTTCGTCGCGCTGGCCGGCGCGGTGATCGGCGGTCTGGCGATGTTCTTCGGGTTGCGCAACAACCCGATCGAAGGTGGCTTCGAGTCGGCGATCCTGACCGGCACCGGCAAGGTCAGCGTCGCGGTGTTGGTGCCGTTGCTGAGTGGGTTCTTCTTCACGGCGCGGATCGCGGCCGGCGCGGCGGCGCGACTCGGCACGATGAAGCGCACCAACCAGATCGCGGCCCTGCAGACGATGGGCATCCAGCCCGCGGACTACCTGCTGACACCGCTGGTGTGGGGCATGGTGGTGGCGATGCCGTTGGGGACGCTGGCCGGCGTGGTGGCGGCGTCGGCGGCCGCGGCACTGGCCGCGGCGCTGGTGTCGGGAATCTCGACAGCTGCCTGGGCGCAGGCCTGGTTCGCGACGGTCGACGCCGGCGACGTGCTGGTGCTGCTCGCCAAGACGACGCTGTCGGGCTACCTGGTGGCGCTGTGCTGCTACCACCTCGGCACCGGGCCGAAGCGTTCGAGCGAGGACGTCGGCGCGGCGGTGAACGCCGCGATCGTGTACGGGATGGCCTTGGTACTGGTCGTTCACGCCGGCTTGACGTTCGTCGCCTACGTGTGAGGTGGGGCGGAGCGACTCAAGGCGCTCCGCGGCGACTGCCGATGACCGAGGGGTGAAAGGCGTCGAGAAGATCACCGCGGTCCGGCTGGCGGAGATTCTGACCGAACGGGGCACCGTGGCCTCGGAGGTCATCACCGACGCCCTGTACGCGCAGGACAAGAACGGCGAGCCGTTCGTGCAGGTGCTGGTCGGCAGCGGTCACATGACCGAATGGGATCTGGCCAAGCTGGTGACCGAGAACTTCAACCTGCCGTTCCTGATGGCCAGCAACTACCAGATCAACGACGCGGCGAAGGCGAGGTTCCCGAAGGAAGTGCTGTTCAAGCACACGATGGTGCCGCTCGACGTGTTCGACGACATCGTCTGCGTGGCGATGCCCGTGATGCTGACCTTCGACGAGATCGCGCGGATCCAGAAGGAGCACCAGTGCACGCTGTTCCCGTACGTCGGGTTGATCAGCGAGAACAAGAAGGTGCTGACCGACCTGTTCAAGGACTACCCGGAGTGGGCGGCCGAGGCGCAGAAGCAGCGCGAGGACTTCCGCAAGGTCAACGAGGACAAGGGCAAGCCTGGGGACTGGATGAGCATCTTCGACGCCGGCGAAGAGGCGATCCGCGCGACGATCAAGAAGGTCCCGCCGAAGAAGTGACGTCGCGGCGCGCCGCCGGGGCGGTCGTTGCGGCTGGGACCGCGTCCGGAATGGGCGCGGCGAGCGATTCGTCGGTCAGGTCGGCGAACGTGCTGCGGACCTGGGCCTCGGCGTGCTCGACCAGGGCCTGTGTGGGGTTGACGAGGGCACCCGGGACCTGGGCGACGTTGCGCAGTTCGCGAGCCGAGTCCTTCAGCGACTGCTTGACCTCCCGCAGGTCGCCGTCGCGGTCCATCTGCTCCTTGAACTCCTGCAAGCCGCGCCGCAGGTGGTTGACGGCCTTGCCGAGGGTGCGGCCGGCCTCGGGCAGGTTGCGGCCGTAGAGCAGCAGCCCGATGACCAGGAGCACGAACATCTCCTGGAAGCCGATCGAGGGGAGGAAGGCGAGCATCGCGGTCCGGGAGCATACGCCAAAGCCGGGTCCGGCGCTGCGGGCGTTCCGGCGCTGGACTGGCCGCCCCTGGGCGTCTAGCCTCTTTCCCCCCAATGAGTGACAAGCCCATCTTCGCGCTCGAACGGCTCACCAAGAGCTACCAAGGCAAGAAGCCGGTCCTGAAGGACGTCAGCCTCGTGTTCCTGGAGGGCGCCAAGATCGGCGTCATCGGCCAGAACGGTGCCGGCAAGTCGACGATGCTGCGCATCATGTCGGGCCAGGACAAGGAGTACGACGGCACGGCGCGGCTCGCCGACGGCAAGACGGTCGGCTACGTGCCGCAGGAGCCGAAGCTCGCCGAGAACCTGACGGTGCGCGAGAACGTCGAGCTCGCGGTGGCACCGGTGCGCAAGCTGCTGAAGGACCACGAAGAGATCTCGATGAAGCTCGCCGAGGACCTGCCGCAGAAGGAGATGGACCGGGTGATGGCCGAGTTCGAGCGGCTGCAGCACGAGATCGAGGCCAAGGACGCCTGGGAGCTCGACCGTCACGTCGAGACGGCGATGACCAAGCTGTGCCTGCCGCCCGGCGAGAAGAACGTCAGCGAGTGCTCCGGTGGCGAGCGGCGCCGCGTCGCGTTGTGCCGCACCCTGCTCGAACATCCGGATCTCCTGTTGCTCGACGAGCCTACCAACCACCTGGACGTCGAGACGGTGCGGTGGCTGGAGGAGACGCTCAAGGAGTACAAGGGCACCGTCGTGGTCATCACCCACGATCGCTTCTTCCTCGACAACGTGGTCGGCTGGATGCTCGAGATCTGGCACGGCAAGGCGATTCCCTACCAGGGCAACTACTCCGAGTACCTGATCCAACGCAGCAAGCGCATGCAGTTGCAGGAGCAGCAGGAGCAGAAGCGCGCCAAGTTCCTGGATCGCGAGCTGGAGTGGATCCGGATGAATCCGAAGGCGCGTTCGACGAAGAACAAGGCGCGCCTGAACAACTACGACAAGATGCTCGAGCAGGAGGTCGAGGAGAAGGACGACACCGTCGAACTGCACATCCCGCCGGGCAAGCGCCTCGGCGACACCGTGATCCGCTTCGAGAAGGTGTTCTTCTCGTACGACGGCAAGCAGAACACGATCGAGAACCTGTCGTTCGAGATCGCGCCGGGCGACATCCTCGGCATCGTCGGTCCGAACGGCACCGGCAAGACCACCTGCCTGAAGCTGATCACCGGCAAGGTCAAGGCCGCCGCCGGGCGGGTGGTGATCGGGTCGACCGTCGAATTGTGTTATGTCGACCAGGAGCGCGAATCGCTCGATCCGGCCAAGACCGTCTGGCAGGAGATCTCCGGCGGGCAGGACATCCTGAAGCTCGGCAAGCACCAGGTGAACAGCCGCAGCTACGTCGCGAAGTTCAACTTCACCGGACCCGACCAGCAGCAGCTGGTGGGTTCGCTGTCGGGCGGGCAGCGCAACCGGGTGCAGCTCGCCAAGATGCTGCAGCGCGGCGGCAACGTGATCCTGCTCGACGAACCGACCAACGACCTCGATCTCGACACGCTGCGTGTGCTCGAGGAGGCGATCGTCGAGTTCCCGGGGTGTGTCGTGGTCGTCTCCCACGACCGGTACTTCCTGGACCGCATCTGCACGAAGATCCTCGATCTCGGCAACTACGAGCCGGGCAAGTACCTCGACAGCCTGTGAGCTGGAGGGCCGCGGTGCCCGCGCCGCGGCCTAGTGCCGCTTCATGCCGACCGCGAGGCCGGTGACGGCCAGGCCGGCGGCCGGCAGGCTGCCGGTCATGAAGGTCTGGAAGTTGGACCATTCCTGTTCGACGGCCAGCGCGAAGCGGTTCCACAGCGCGTCGATGCCCTGCCAGTTGACGGTCAGCAGCTCGAAGTAGCTGAGCAGCATCGTCGCGACCAGCCAGAAGCCGAACGCGATCGCGGCGACCTTGATCATCGCCCGCAGGAACGCGCCGACGCAGAAGCCGGCGACGAAGCTGAAGCCGAGCCGGAACACGCCGCGCGCGGCGGGTTCGGCCTCGGGGGTGGCGGATTCCGTGCGCGGCGCGTCGGGCAGCAGGCCGCTCGCCAAGGCCCCACCGGAGCCGTTGCCGGTCGGCGGCACGGCGTCGGCGGTGACGATCGACCAGATGCCACCGGCGACCATTGCAGTCAGCGAGGCCCCCAGCATGACCTTCTTCCAGGTCGGCATGGCGACGAACCACTCGAGGAGCGAGCGGCTCGGCGGGGCGTTGGTGGCACCTTCGGTGGCGGTCATCGTCGCAGTGTAACGGTCAGTGGTTTCGGCTGGTGGTTTTCCCTTGAGCGAAGCGCTGGGGGCTGGTGTGCTGCTGGTTCATTCGAACGAACAACCACCATGCGCATCGTATCCATCGTATTCGCGCTGTTCGCATTGGCGACCAGTGTCTTCGCCCAAGATCGCGTCACCCTGGCCAACGGCGACGTCCTGACCGGCAAGGTCAAGGCCATGGCCGGCGGCAAGCTGACGATCGCGTCGCCGCTGCTCGGCGACGTCACGGTCTCGCTCGCCGAGGTCAAGGACATGAGCACGGCCGAGACCGTCGACCTGCAGACCACCGATGGCGACCTGCTGGTCAAGCGTCGCATCCTCGGCATGGAGAGTGGTCGGCTGCGCCTCGAAGGGGCCTCGGGCGACCTGGCGATCGCCAACCTCGACAAGATCAACCCGCCGAGCGATCCGGAGCCGGTGTGGACCGGCACGTTCAAGCTCAACGGTCTGATCTCGACCGGCAACACCGAGCGGCGCAGCGGCGGCGCGGCATTCGACGCCAAGCGCGAGACGAAGGCCGATCGCATCTCGCTGGACGCGGCGTGGGCGTACTCGGAAGAGCGTGACGCCGTGACCCGGGACTGGAACCTGACCCAGCGCCGCACCGGTGCCGGTCTGCAGTACGACTACTTCCTCGGCAAGCGCTGGTACGCGCTCGGCACGGCGCGCGTGCTCGGCGACACGTTCGCCGACTTGAGCCTGCGCTTCACGGGCGGCGCGGGTGTCGGTTACACGGTCGTCGACAACGACACGACCAAGTTCCTGACCGAAGTCGGTCTGTCGTACGTCAACGAGAACTACCGTTCGAACACGCCGTCCGACGACTACCTGGCGGCTCGCGTCGCGTACAAGCTGACCGAACTGCTCAGCGAGTCGTCGAAGCTGCTGCACTCGGTCGAGGCGTTCCCGTCGGTCGACCGGATCGACGACATCTACCTGCAGGCGCGCACGGAATACGTGACCAGCCTGACCAGCAGCATGCTCGCCTCGCTGGCGCACGTGCTCGACTACGACAGCTCGCCGGCCCCGGGTCGTCGCCAGGCCGACAACCGCATCGAACTGTCGGTCGGCTGGAGCTTCTGATCGGCCGGGGCCCGGGCCGCCCCCGGGCCCCTGGCGAGTCAGTACCCCGTCGCGAACGCGTCGGCCGACAGATCCGGGCCGCCGAAGAAACGATCGCGGCTCTTGCCCATGCCGCCGAAGCGCGGCAGGAACTCGATGCGCAGGCTCGTCTCCTCGCTGTACGGGTTGTACGCGGCACTGAGCATGATCGACCAGTCGTGGTCGTTGCGCCGCACGCCGAAGCGGTAGCTGAGCCAATCGTCGCTGTCGAGGTCGTACTGGCTGCCGCCGAGCAGTTCCCAGCGTTCGAGCAGCTCGGCGCGGCCATAGAGCCCGACGGCCCCGGACACGTCGCGGTCGGTCCGGTACGACGTGGTCCAGGTGACGCCGGCGAGCGGACCGAAGGTCAGCTCGGTGTCGAGCGTGCGCAGGCCGTCGTCCCAATCGTGGTCGCCGTACAACCCGTACGAGAACGTCTCGAACGGGATCCAGCGTGCGCGCGGACGGACCAGGAAGTCGTAGTAGAACAGGCCGAGCACGTCGCCGTCGTTGTCGCGGGTCGGGTTCGGCCAGAAGTCCTGGGCCAGGTCCAGGAACAGGAAGTCGCGCGGTTCGCTGCCTTCGCCGCCGAGCGTCGCATCGGCGGTGCGCTCCATGCGCTGGAACAGGTTGCGCACCTCGAAGCGGATCAGCGTCTGTTCCTCGAGTGCGTCGAGCTCGTCGAACTGGTACAGCTGGCTGGAGTCGCCGGTCGTGTGGAAGCGGTCGGCGATCCACAGGCGCGGTGCGACGACGTGGCGGACCGTGTCGCTGCCGTCGCCGAGCCACGACCACGACCGCGACAGCCGGGTGCCGAACTGCACGCCGCCCTCGAACGCGACGCGGCCCTCGTCCTCGCCGTCGATCGAGTTGTCGTACCACAGGCCGCGCAGGTTCACGTAGGGGCGCACGCTGACCGGGCCCCACAGCATCGGCGAGGACAGTTCGAACGACTGGTCGGCGCGCATCGTGCGGTCGCCGGCCGTCCACAGCGTGCTGTCGTCGTCGTACGCGCTGCGCCGCTGGCCGAGTTCGGTGGCGCTGTCGAGCACCAGCGGCGTGCCCCACGGCAGATCCGTGATCGGCTGGGCCAGCCAGTGGTAGGTGACGACCGGCAGCTCCTCGACGAAGCGATCGGCGAGGGCGCGGTCCGAGCGGTAGCTGAAGTCGTTCAGCGAGAAGCGCGTGCCGACCGTGAACAGGCGGTTGCCGTCGGCATGGTGCACGTAGAACGCCGATTCGGGCAGTTCGTGGGTCCGGTACTCGCCGTTCCAGAACTCGGAGTAGGCGGCTTCGTCGCTGCTGCGGAACGCCTCGACGGTCGCGTAGGTCGACTTGCCGAACTGGATGCGGTTCTCGGTGCGCAGGATGCCGCGCTGCTCGGCGTCGATCGGCGTGCCGTCCAGATCGGTGCGGATCTCGCGCAGGTCGTCGCCGCGGTCGTCGAGCCAGAACGCCTCGGTGCGGCCACGGTAGAGGTCGCCGGCGCGGTACTCGACGGCCCCCTCGAGCGGCACGCCGCGCGCTTCGATCCAGCCGACGCCGAGTTCCCAGTCGCCGCGGAACTCCTCCGCCGGCCGGCCGGTCAACCAGCGGTGCAGCTCGCCGCCGGTCTGGTTCCACGGCATGCCGACCACGACCTCGGCCCGGGCGCCTTCCTTGCCCGAATAGCCCGCCCGGGCCCGCCGGATCGGGAACTGCGACTGGTCGCCGGTGAACACCCGCGCATCCGGCAGCGGCATGACGCGGGTGCCGCCGACCATCAGGCTCTGCCCGCGCAGCCGGATCTCGAATTCGCCGTCGCGTTCGAGGATCTCGACCTCGCCGGCGGCGAGCTGCACGTGCGGCTCGGCGGCCGTGCAGGTGGTCACGGTGACGTCGCGACCGGTCCAGCGACCACCTTGTTTGACGAGCCGCGGGCCGCGCACGACCAGCATCTCGCCGCCCGGCGAACCGGGCGTCAGGTAGCGCAGTTCGGCAGCCTCGACGACGATGCGGTCGTCGAGCGGCGACAGCCACAGGCGTTCGCAGCGCAGCACCTCGACGCCGCCTTGCACGACGGTGACGCCACCTTCGCAGTAGAGGTAGCGCAAGAGGTCGAGGTGTTCGTCGAACCGGCCGGCCGGCGCGACCGCGCCAGCCTGCCCC
>DAIMFJ010000123.1:0-1441 GCA_036724695.1 Planctomycetota bacterium | reverse complement strand
GTCGAGCACGCGCAGCGAACGTTCGACCTGCGCACGAACCTGTTCCTGCGACAACCGTCGCCGCGCCGGCGGGTTGGGCAGCCCACGGGTCGGCAGCGCGTCGGCATCGCGGCCGTCGAGCAGTTCTTGCGTGCCGAGCGGATCGGAGAGCAGCAAGGCGTTGCGGCCGCGCAGGTCCAGGCCGAGGTGCGGCGCCGTGAACCGGAAGCCGCCGTGCAGCTGCAGTTCGCGGTGGTCGTCGCGCAGGCGGTACTGCGTGTGGTTGCCCTCGGCCACGTAGGTGGCCACCGGACCGGTCGTCGGCGCCGGTCCGGCCGGCTCCTGGGCGCGCGCCACGGTGGTGGCGACCAGCGCCAACAGGCAGAGACTGGACGAGGAACGGCGCATCAACGGGGCGGGCTGGAGTCCGGTACTTGTCGCGTGAAGCGCCCCTGGTGGCAACGCACTTCCATGCGGTCGTAGAAGATCTCGATGGCGGGCGCGACGAAGCGCTGGCCGTCGGGCAGCTCGACCACGGCGTCGTCTGGATCGCGCGCGGTGCACTTCTGCCAGCGCAGGTCGAGTTCGGCCTCCCGGCTGCGGCCGCGCACGCCGGCCCAGTCGATCTGGATGTCGCGGCCGCGCACCAGCAGGATCTCGCCGGTCTTGGGGTGGCGCTGCATCTGCAGCTGTTCGGCGACCACGTGCAGGCCCAGCGGGTCGACGGCGCCGTCGGCGCGCAGCGAGTGGGCGCGCACCGGCCCGCCGAACCCCACCTGCTCGGGTCGCACGTCGATGTCGCCGTCGCTGTCGGCGCGCAGCGCCGCGAAGGTGTTGGCGCCGTGCGGCTGCTGCAGGGTCACCTGCGGCGGCAGGAACGCCGACCGGCCCGGGAATGCGCGCAGTGCCTGCAGACGGACCTCGCTGTCCTGGTAGGCGCGCACCTGCGCACCGCTCAAGGCGACGACCTTGCCCTCGCGGCGGCGCTCGAGCGTCGCCGGGAGCATCTGCTCGGGGTCGCCGAACAGGGTCGCGGCCGCCGCCCCTTGCGACAGCAGCAGGCGGTGGCCGCGGCCGTGCAGTTCGCCTTGTTCGGGATGTACGACGAACAGGCGCGACACGTCGTCGCCGAGCAACCAGGCATTGCCGGCGGTGCCACGAAACCACGCCGCGTCGCGCGCGACGAGGTGGGGCAGCAGGCGCAGCCGGGCGGCGTCGACCTCGAGGGTGCTGCGGCGGCCGCCGGCTTCGACGAACTCGCCGGTGATGTTGGCCGGTCGATCGGCGTCGCCGCGGGCATCGACCAGCCAGGCGCCTTCGCCGAGATGGTGCAGTTCGATGCGCGGCGCGCGCGCGGTGGCGCTGCCGTCGGCGGTGCCCCCGCTGCCGGCGGTGCTGCCGGCGTCGCCGCGGGACAGGCGCCGCAGCGTCGGCAGCGTCGCCGTCTCAGCCTGCTCGCTCG
>DAIMFJ010000122.1:9430-13262 GCA_036724695.1 Planctomycetota bacterium | reverse complement strand
GAGCAGGCGGTGTGCGGCTATCCGCCCGAAGACCTGCTGACGCTGCCGGCCTTCCTGGCCGCGCACGACGCGGCGCTGGCCGAGCTCGCCGCTGCCGCGCTGCCCGGCCTGCCGCTGCTGGTCGGCTGCGTCGAACGCAACCGACAGCGCGAACACGGCGGTCGGCCGCTGCGCAACGCGGTGGCACTCGTGCACGGCGGCGCGGCGCGCATCGTGGCCCGCAAGAGCCTGTTGCCGACCTACGACGTGTTCGACGAATCGCGCTACTTCGAGCCGTGGACCGCGCCGGAGCAGAATCTGCTCGAGCTGCCCAGCGCCTCCCAGGGCGCGGTGCGCGTCGGGGTCGTGATCTGCGAGGACGGCTGGAACGACGCGCGGTTCTTCGCCACGCGGGAGTACGCGCTCGATCCGGTCGAGCGCGTGGTCGCCGCCGGCGCGCAGGTCGTCGTCAACCTGAGTGCCAGCCCCTGGTCGCTGGGCAAGGAAGCGCTGCGCGAACGCATGCTCACCGCCGCCGCCGTTCGGCATCGCGTGCCGATGGTCTACGTGAACCTGGTCGGCGGCGACGTCGAACTGCAGTTCGACGGCGGTTCGATGGCGATCGGCAGCGACGGCCACGCCTGCCAGCCGGTGTTCTGGGCCGAGGCGCTGCAGATCGTCGACCTCGGCGCGCCGTGGCGGCAGCGTTTCGACGCGCCGCCCGACCTGGCGATGCAGCACGCCGCGCTCGTGCAAGGCATCGCCGCCTACGGGCGCAAGTTCGGCTTGCCGCGGGCGGTGCTCGGGCTGTCCGGTGGCATCGACTCGGCGTTGGTCGCGACGCTCGCCGTCGACGCGCTGGGGGCCGCCAACGTGGTCGGACTGGCGATGCCGGCGCCGTGGAGCAGTGCACACAGCCGCGAGGACGCGCACCGCCTGGCCCACAACCTCGGCATCGTCTGCCACGAGCTGCCGATCGGCGACACCTTCGCGGCCTGCGAACGCACGCTGGCCCCGGTGTTCGTGGGCACCGCGCCCGGCCTCGCCGAGGAGAACCTGCAAGCGCGGCTGCGCGGCGTGCTGGCGATGGCGTATGCCAACAAGCACGGCCACATGCTGCTCACCACCGGCAACAAGAGCGAATGTGCGGTCGGCTACTGCACTCTGTACGGCGACACCAACGGCGCGTTGGCGCCGATCGCCGACCTGTGGAAGACCGAGGTCTGGGCGCTGAGCCGCTGGCTCAACCGCGCCGGTGAACGCATTCCGCCGCGTTCGATCGAGAAACCGCCGTCGGCGGAGCTGCGGCCCGGCCAGTTCGACACCGACAGCCTGCCGCCCTACGACGAACTCGACCCGGTGCTGCGCCTGTTGGTCGAGGAGCAGCTGCCGGTCGACGCGGTCGCGGCGCGGACCGGCATGGCGCGCGAGCGCGTCGTGGAGCTGCAGCGCAAACTGCACGCCGCCGAATTCAAGCGGTTCCAGTACCCGCCGACGCTGCGGGTCAGCGAACGCTGCTGGGGCGGCCGGCGCATGCCGGTCTCGCATCGATTCCGCGAGACCTGACGCCTGGGGCCGATGGCAACGGGGGTTGCGCGCCGCTCCGGAACGGGGCTGCGGAGTGGTCCATGGCGGTAGGGGTTCGTGCCGAAAGAACCCCAGCGATGAATCGTCCGCCGCGTTGCGAACCGAGTCTGCTGGAGCGAGCCGACCTCGCCCTGGCGAGCCGACTCACCAAGGTGGTCGCCGAGCCGGAACCCGAGGAGTCCGCCCAGCGGGCCCTGGACCAGTTCCGCGCCCCAGCTGCCAGCGATGCGGCGTTCCTGGCCTCGTTGCTGCGCCTGCGCGGCTTCGTGATCGCCGACGAGGACGTCGCGGCGGTGCTCGACGGGCGCGAGGGGCGACTGTCGCCGTTGTCGCAGGAGCACCGGATCGTGCGCGGCCTGCACAAGGGGCTCGTCGAGATCCGTCAGCGGGCGCGCGACGGCCTCGCCCCCGACGGCTGGTTCTTCCTGACGCTGTTCCGCGAGATGACCTTCGAACTGCCGCGCTTCCGCAACAACGAGCTGCGCCGCGGGCCGCCGTGGGACGCCGTGCTGTACACGACGTACCCGACGCCCGACCAGCTGCACTTCCTGCTCGACACGTTCGACGAGGAACACTGCTTCCGCGACCTGCCGGCGATGTTCCGCAGCCTGCACCCGGTCCGGCAGGGCTTCCGGATCCTGTGGCGGTTCGCGCGGATCGCGCCGTTCGCCGACTTCAACCTGGTGGTCGGCTGGTTCGGCATGAACGCGTGGTTGCAGTACAAGGGCTACCCGTTGATGCCAGCACAGGCTGGCGACCAGGCGTTCCTGGCGCGGCTGGTCGGCGGGCCGCCGCCGACCAAGATCGTGCAGTTCGAGGCGCGCCTGCTGGAGACGATCGAGAAGTCGGTGGCCTGAGCGACGTGCTCAGGTGGCGGCGCGCAGGCCCTGCACGAGGCCGAGCGGGATCCGGCGGTGGCCGTCGAGTTCGAGCTCACGGAAGTCCAGGTCGGTCAGGATGCCGCGGTCGGGGCGGTTGTGGGTGACGACGACCGGTCGCTGCAGCAACCCGAGCCGCCGCCGGAACTCCTCGAGCAGTGGTCCGGTGCGGCCGGATTCCAGTTCGTCGAGCATCTGTTCGAGACGCACGGCAAGGTCGAGCAGTACTGTGTTGCGGTCGACCGTTAGTCCGGTCTGCAGCGCCAGGGAGGTGGCCACGCCGTCGAGCTCGCGGGGGAAGCGGGTCCGGTTGGCGTTGATCCCGATCCCGATCAAGTAGGTGTCGGGGCTGCCGACCCCGGCGTCGATCAGCACCCCGGACAGCTTGCGACCGTCGTAGAACACGTCGTTGGGCCATTTGATGCGCACCGGGCGGTCGACGATCGCTTCGCAGGTGGCGGCGACGACCACCGGGACGCAGGCGGGCAAGGCGAAGTCGCGCGGCAGGCGCCGCGTGCAACGGAACGTCGCCGCCACGTCGGCGCCCGCTTCGTCGAGCCACGAGCGCTGTTGCCGCCCCCTGCCCAGGGTCTGATGGTCGGTCCAGACGACGCCGTCCGGTGGCGGCGTGGCACCGTTCGCAGCGGCCGCGGCGAGGTCCTGTGTCGACGCGCACGACGCTTCGAAGCGGTTGGCAGTGAAGCGCGTACGTTCGCGCAACAGTCGGTCGAGCTGGTCGGGGCTGAGGGGGGAGGGGGTCGGCACGGAAGTCCCGACATCATGGCGGACTGAAGTTCGCGGTCCAGTTCTGCCGATGGGCGTCTCAGTGCTGGACGGACGTGCCGGCACCGGCAAAGGAATGAACGACTCACGCGAACGACTGCCGACCGGCTTCCAGGGTCCCGTGCGGGGCTGGAGGTCGCTCGTGCCGACCGCCAACCGCGTCCTGCGCTGGCCGGGCGACGCGGCCGAGTGGCGCGCGCGCGGTGAGCGCGATCCGGGTTACGACCTGATCGAGGTGACTGCGCTCACCGAGTCGCTCGGGCGGCCGGAAGACGCCTTGGCGGCGTTTGCGAAGGCACTGTCGCCGAACGGCACACTGCTGCTCGACGTCGAGAACGCGCAGTGCTCGCGCGAGCTGCGGCTCGTGCTGGAAGGGCGGCCGGGCTCGTTCGACGCGTTCGGCAGCACCGACGCTCCGTCGGTCGCGATGCTCCTGCGCCGGCTCGTCGCCGCGGTGGCGGCGACCGGCCTCGTGATCGAGGACGTGCTCCACGTACCCGACGTGGCCGGCGAGTTCTCCGCGCAGTTCTGTGCGGCGTTGGTCGCGCAAGGACTGCTGCCGTTCGACTGGGTCGACGGCAATCCGCCGGGGCGGTTCTGGGTGG
>DAIMFJ010000122.1:0-9420 GCA_036724695.1 Planctomycetota bacterium | reverse complement strand
GAGCCCGTTGGCCGGTTCGGTGGTCGTCGCCGGCGGCGATGCCGCCGCGCAGGCCCGCACCCGCGACTGCGTGGCGCGGTACCTGCCGGCCGACTGGGAGATCGTCGTCGGCGAAGGGGTGCGCGAGAGTGCGCAATGGAATCGCGGCATCCACCGGGCACGCGGCGAACTGATCTGGCTGCTGCGCGGTGGTGCCGAGCCTGGGCACCGGTTGTTCGAGGTGGCCAGCGTGCAGGCGGGCATCGGTCCGGTGGCGCCAGGCCAGGGCGGCGAGCGTTCGTTGCCCGGCGACGTGTGCGGGACGATGCTGGCGCGAACCGACCTGATGGTCGCCGGGCCGATCGGCGAGCGCGTGGCGAACACCAATGTCGCGCTGGAAGACTACTGCATGCGCATGGACGTGCGCCTGCCGCAGGTGCTGGTGCTCGACGAGCCGCTCGCCGCGCCGCCGGTGCCGGTCGAGGCGCCGCGGGTGTTGGCGCAGGAGGCGGCGGCGCTGACCCAGCGCTGGGGCCGGCTCACCGATGCCCGGCAGTCCGGTGCTGGCGACTCCGCCATCGGCCAGACAGCCGGTTCGGCGCTGCCTGCCACGCAGGCTGCGGCTCCCGACTGCCCGTGCCCGTGGACGGGCCGGCGGCCGCGCATTTCGCTGTGCATGATCGCCAAGAACGAGGAGCGGTTCCTCGACGAGTGCCTGTCGCGCGTCAAGGGTGCGGTCGACGAGATCGTGCTGGTCGACACCGGGTCGACCGATCGCACGATCGAGATCGCCGTGCAGCACGGCGCCATCGTGCTCGAACGGCCCTGGGACGACGACTTCGCGGCGCCGCGCACCTTCGGGCTGCAGCACGCGACCGGCGATTGGATCCTGGTGCTGGACGCCGACGAGTTCGTCCAGGAAGCCTCGGTCGCCAAGCTGCGCGAACTCTGCGAGAACCCGCGCATCGGCGGCTACCACCTGCACTTCGTCAACGTCTACGGCCACGGCCGCACGGCCGGTGTGATGATGGTGCGGCTGTTCCGCAACCTGCCGGGACTCGAGTACCAGAACGTCATCCACGAACAGGTCACGCCGAGCCTGCAGCGGGCGTGCGCCGAACGTGGTCTGGCCGTGGTCAGCTGCGACGTCGTCGTCGACCACCACGGGTACAGCGACGAGATCATGGACCTGCGCGGCAAGAACGAACGCAACGAGCGTCTGTTCAAGAAGCAGCTGCAGCGCCATCCGGACGACATCTACTCGCACTACAAGTACGGCGACTTCCTGCGCCGCGTCCCCGGTCGGGGTGCGGAGGCGCGGGCGGAACTCGACCTGTGCCTGCAGATGTTGCTCGACGCGCCACCGAGTGCGCCGCGCGGCATGCCGTTCGCGGGCGAGGTGGCGGCCCTCTGTGCATTGGAGGCGGCAAGGGCCGGCGCGCACGCGCGAGCCCGGGCGGTGCTCGACACGGCGCTGCGCCGGTTCTTGCCGACTCCCAATCTCCACTACCTGAGCGCCAGCCTCGCCCTCGCCGAGGGACGGGCCAACGATGCGATCGTGCACTATCGGCGTTGCCTGGCCTACCGTGGCCAGGTCCTCGTCGTGCCGATCCAGGAAGGCGTCACCAGCTACGTTTCGCTGACCGGCATCGCGCAGGCCTGGCTGCTGCGCGGTGAACTCGACCGGGCCCAACGCCTGCTCGAACAGTCGATCGCCCTCGAGCCCGGCTACGAGGTCGCGCATCTCGTGTTGTCGCGCCTGCATCTGCAACGCGGCGACATCGCCCGCGCGCTGCAGGTGATGACCCGCTACCTGACGGCCCACCCGGATTCGCCGGGTGCCTGCCAGCAGACCACGCTGATCCTGCATCGCCTGGGCCGCACCGCCGAGGCCAAGCGGCTCGGCCAGCACGCCGTACGCCTGCTCGAGGAGCGGGCCCTGGACCACGAGGCAGCTGCGATGAGCGAGCTGCTCGCCACGCTTTGACCGATTCCGTTCCCCCGAACCAGAAGACAGGAGAGTTGCCATGACCACCCTCACCAAGAACCCCGTCGCCAACCCGACGACCATTCGTCCGGGCTTCGTCTCGATCCCGACGCGCATCCGCGACGTGCGCGACACGCAGATCCCGCCGCTCGTCGTCGAGCCGATCGTCACCCCGCAGAAGGCGCTGATCGAGGAGAGCCTCACCGAACTCGGCACCAAGCTCGCCGAGGTGCACCGCACCGCCGCCGAGGCCTTCCTCTCGCAAGGCCTCTACGAGAAGAGCCTGCCGCACCTCGAAGCCGCCGTCACCTTCGGGACCGGCGAAGTCGAGTACCAGATGCAGCTCGGTTTCGTCCGCTACCTCACCGGCGACGACGTCGGCGCCATCAACACCTTCAACATGGTGCTCGCCAACGACAGCCGCAACGGCGACGCCTGGTTCAACCTCGGTATGGTCCTGTTCGGCCAGAGTCAGTACGCCGAAGCCGAGGATTGCTTCCGGCACGCAAGCGAGATCGCGCCCAACGACTCGCAGACGTGGAACAACCGCGGGGTGTGTCTGCACCAGATGCAGCGGGTGGTGGATGCGCGGGCGTGCTTCCAGCAGGCGTTGCGGGTCGACCCGAGTGATGCCGATGCGAAGTTCAACCTGCAGAACCTGGCATAGCTACTGGTACTGGTACCTTCGTTGTGTCCGGGTTGGTGGATTCGGGTCTCGGCAAAGGCCGAGTGGCCGTCAGGGTCCTGCTGAGTTGGCCGTCGGCGCCGGGGCGAACTTGCCCCGGTCCGAAATGGTCTCTTGCCCAGCAGGGCTCAGCGGGTGCCCGCTGATCATGCCCCAGTCCTGGCGCCAGCGAAGCGCTTCCTCGTACCCTAGTTGACGAGGAAGTAGACCAAGAAGAACGGCCGGAGTTTCATGCGGCCTGTCGCGGTTGAATCGCTTCCGCACGTAGTTGCGAAAAGCCACGTACAGATGCAGGTGCGATCTGAGCCGGTCGCCCTTCTTGCTGGCCAGCCAAGAGTGTGGACGGAGTCGGCCGATGTTGTCGCGTCCCATTTCAATCGTCAGGTTCACCGCGAACAGAGGATTGCAGGAGTCTCGCGGAAGGCGACTCGAAACCAGGCGGTGACGCTTGAGGTCCTCGCCGAACACTGCCTTGGCGACAACGGGGTAGCTGGACTTCATGTCGCTCACCAGCGACATCGGACCTGGGCCGGTAGCCGCGCGTAGCGCCTCCAGGACTCGGCGCACAGCCGTTCGGCTCCGATCGGGGCGAGGACCGTTCTTCTGCTCGTAGCGATCTTGTCGATCCCGACGTGACGAGCCCCGCCTCGCAAGCCTGCGAATCGGCTCCACATCCGTGGCCACGACGAACCAGGTCTGGTGCTCCAGCAAGTACGGCACCGTGAGTGGTCGCAACGGAGACGTTTCGTACGTCTCCTCCTCGTCGAGAACGTACGTCAGGCCTGTCTGCAGGCCTTGCATGAGGTTCCTGTGAAGTTCGCCAAGGGAGCGACCGAGCTTCATGGCCTTCCTCAAGACGGAGACATGACTCAGGCCAACGTTTCGGCTTGTCTGGCGGAAGCCCACCCCGCTGGTCAGCAGGGCGAAGACTCGTGCATTGACGTGGGGGCGGTGGTCGCGGTAGTCGACCTTGAATGTCTGGGCGGAGAAGCTCCGACGACAGGTGCAGCAGAGGTATCGCGGTATCGGCTCAGTCCTGCACATCGCTCGGTAGAAGCCTGTGCGCTTGAAGAAGCGTGAGGTGGGGTTGCGATGGTGAGGACAGCCGGTGTTCGGGCATCGCGGCGGTACAAAAGGCACGGCAGGCTCCTGCCGGACCACCATGCGTGGTCCTCGGCAACCCAGTGGTGCTCAGGCGTGCATTCTCGACCAGGATTCGCCCGCATCCGGACACAACCAAGGTACCAGCATCAGCGGCGTCCCGCGGCGGCGTAGCCCTTGAGCGCCCTCCCCCCCCGCCTCACCCTCGCAATCTCCTCCGCCATCCCCTCCAGACCGCCCTTCATGCCATGCTCGAGCCGCGCGCGCGCCGCGGCTGCCTCCCGCAGCAGATCCTCCGATAGTCGGAGCCCGGACCTTGCGGTCGCCAGATGCTCGTCCGCCAGCTCCATGAGCCCTTGGACCCGGTCGACGTCGCCCTGGGTCAGGGCGGCGTAGGCCTGGTCCCAGCAGACGATCAGCTCGCGAAGCGCGAGCGCCTCGGGTGATTCGCCGCCTGGGTGGGGGACGTTGGGTGCCTGGGACATGGGATCAGCCGGGGATGATGCCATCCCAGCCTTCCTTGAGGGTACGCAGCACCTTGAGGGTGTTGGCGATGCCCTCGGGATTGCGCGTCAGGTTCGACTTGCTGAGCTGGTCGAGGCTGAACTCGTAGAGGCGATCGAGATTGCCGGCGATCTCGCCGCCGGCGGCGTGGTCGAGGCTGGCGCGCAGTTCGCCGAGGATGCCGATCGCCTTGCTGAGCGACTTGCCGACCTCGGGGGAACGGGCGGTGCTCGGGTCGGACATGCCGAGGCGCGCCTTCTCGAGGTTCTTGATGGCGCCGTCGTAGAGGAGCTTGACGAGCTTCTCGGGGGTGGCGTTGAGAACGGCGTTGCGCTGGTAGGTTGCGGCGGCTTGTGCGTAGGTCATGGGGGACTCGGAGTGGTTGGGGTGAGGGGAACGTGGGTCAGCGATTCGAGTTGAGGCTGGTGAGGCCGCTGCCTTGGCTCTGCAGCCGCGAGAGGAGGCTCTCGAGGTTCGCGTACTTCTGTTCGAGCTGCTTCTGGTAGAGCTCGAGGCGGCGCTCGCTCTGCTCGATGCGGTCGGTGGTGCTCTTCACGAGGCGATCGAAGCCGTCGGTGCGGGCCTTCAGCAGGCCGTCGACGCCGTCGGTGTAGAGGTCGATCTGCGACTCGAGTCGGCCGGCGATGCCGAAGGTCTCCTGGGTGAACACGCGGGCCACGGCGTTCTCGTCGCTGGCGAGCGCTTCTTCGAACTTGGAGCGGTTGAAGGTCAGCTTGCCCTGGGTGTCGGACGTGATGCCGACCTGGGAAAGGAGCTGGTAGGCTTCGTTGCCGGTGCCCTGCACCTGGCCGCCGATCACGGAGCGCAGACTGCTGCGGATCGAGCGCAGCGTGACGTCGCCGAACAGCGGACTGCTGGCCTTGCCCTCGGAGTCGAGTTTGTTCTGCTCGGCGAAGAAGTCGACGACCTTGTTGTAGGCGTCGACGAACGCCTGCACCTTCTTGCTGGTCTCCTCGGCGTCCGTCGAGACGGTGATCGTGACTTCGTTCGCGGGTGCCGTGGGAGCCGACTTCAGGTCGAGGGTGATGCCGGGCCAGAGGTCGCCGATGGTGTTCGTCGGCCGCTTGACGGTGATCGCACCGTTGACGGTCAGTTCGGCATCGGCGGCCTGGGTGCGCCGGTTGGTGTTCAGATCGCCGATGAACGACGTGAACGCCGGGCCGCCGTCGTCGACCGAGATCGTGAACGCGTTCTCTTCGCCCATCTCGAGGGCGCGCACGACCAGCTGGTAGCGTTGGGCTCCACCGTTGCCGGTGTCGATCACCTCGGCGCGGATGCCGGTTGCCTGGCTGTTGATCGCCGCCGCCACCGAGTCGAGCGACGGGTCGGTCAGCGACACGAACTGCGGCCCGTCGCCGGTGTCGATCTGCATCGTCACCGCGCCGCTCTCGATCGTGGCGCTGCGGCTCGCGCTGCCGGAGTGCGAGTTGACCTGGGCCTGCGCCAGCGACTCGACCTTCACCGAATAGGTCCCGGGCGTTGCCGAACTGCTGGCCGACACCGACAACACGTCTTCGTTGCTCGACTTGGCCTTCATGGCCAGGAAGTCGGTGGTGACCTTCAGCGCCTTGCTGGCTTCGGTCAGCTTGTCCAGCAGACCCTTGAGATCGCCGAACAGGCTCTTCTGCTTGTTCAGCGACGTCTTCTTGCTCTCCAGGACGCGGATCGGCCGCTCCTCGACGGCGACGAGCGCCGCGATGATGCTCTTGGTGTCGAGGCCCGATGCGAGGCCTCCGAAGCTGATTCCGGCTGTGGACATGGCGGTCTGCGCCTTCCGGCGCCTCCAGCTCGCCTATCGGAATCACGGCCCGACGACTTGATCCTGCCGCGTGCGGATCGCTCCGATGGCATCGGCGCCTTCTGCAGTTGGTCCGCGACCGAGCCCGGCAGGTTGTTGAGAGAATTCCGTAACGTGTTGCCAGCGAAGTGGTTGGGAAATGCGGCGGCGCCGCCAGGTGACCTGGCGACGCCGTTGCATGCATCCAGTCCGCAACAGGGTTGCGAGATCAGCCGATCAGGCGCAGCGCCGATTGAGGCAGCGCGTTGGCCTGGGCCAGCACCGAGATGCTCGCCTGCTGCAGGATCGAGTTGCGCGTCAACTGCGAGGTCTCGAAGGCGACGTCGACGTCGCGGATGCGCGATTCGGCGGCACTCAGGTTCTCGACGGTGATCGCGAGGTTGTTGATCGTGCTGCTCAGCCGGTTCTGGGTCGCACCCAGCGAACCGCGCAGCGAGCTGACCGTGTTGATCGCACCGTCGATCGCGCTGATCGCGGTCGTGAACGCGCCGCCCGACCCGATGTCGAGCGAGCTCAGGCTCAGCGAGGTGCTCAGGGCCGCGCTCAGCGACACCGAGATCGTGTCGACGTTGGCGTTGGTGCCGAAGCCGACCTGGAAGCTGACGCTGGTGGCCGAACCGTCCAGCAGCTTGATGCCCGAGAACTCGGTGCTGGCACCGATGCGGTTGATCTCGCTGACCAGGCTCTGGAACTCGGTGTCCAGCGTGTCCTTGTCCTGGTTGCTGACCGAGCCGTTGGCCGACTGCACGGCCAGTTCGCGCAGGCGCGTCAGGATCGAGCTGACCTCGTTCAGCGCGCCTTCGGCGGTCTGCACCAGCGAGATGCCGTCGTTGGCGTTGCGCTTGGCCTGATCCAGCGAGCGGATCTGCGAGCGCAGGCGCTCGCTGATCGCCAGGCCGGCGGCGTCGTCGGCGGCGGTGGAGATGCGCAGGCCGGTCGACAGTCGGCGGAAATTGCCCGACAGTTTCTCGGTGACCTGCGACAGGTTGCGTTGCGCGTTGATCGACGCGCTGTTGGTGTTGACTCGAAGGCCCATGTTCTTTCCCCGTTGCGTGACTCTAGGTGGTGTTGCGCGCCGCAAGAGCGTGCGCATTGGCGAGGATCGGCACGCACCCCGGTGGCGACTGAAGGCGAAGTGCCGGATTTTCCGACGCTGTGTCGACAATTGCGGCAATCCGCCGTTGCCATCGGTGTGCGCCGAACGGTGTCGGCCGTGGAATTCCGCGCGCCGCTGCCACATACCGCCATCGCGCCGCCGCTGCGGCGGGCGGGGCGATCGCGCCCGGCTTCGTGTGGGGCCTGGGCAGCGCGGGAGACCTGGCCGCGGACGGCGTGGACCTGGCGGCCGTCGCTCGCTTCGCCTCGTTGCCTCGGCCGGCACTCGGCCGCGGTACGCTCCGCCGATCCTGCGGTCGGGCGTGCTTCCGCTCCTCGTGCCGCTGCCCGCCGTTCCCGGCCGGCCGCATCCCGGCGAAGCGCCCCCGGAACGCGCGCGAGGCGGCGACCTCCGCAACGGAGATCGCCGCCTCGTCGGCGTTCGGACGTGGTCCGACTCGGATCAGCCGAGCAGCGACAGTGCCGACTGCGGCTGGGCGTTGGCCTGCGCCAACATCGAGATGCTGGCCTGCTGCAGGATGTTGTTGCGCGTCAGTTGCGCGGTTTCGTAGGCGACGTCGACGTCGCGGATGCGCGACTCGGCGGCGCTCAGGTTCTCGACCTGCACGGCGAGGTTGTTGATCGTGCTGCCGAGGCGATTCTGGGCCGCGCCCAGGGTACCACGCAGCTGGCTGACCGAGTTGATCGCTTCGTCGATCGCACCGATCGCGGTCGTGAACGCGCCGCCCGACCCGATGTCGAGCGAGTTCAGCGACAGATCCGAGCTCAGCGTCGCCGAGAGGCTGACCGCCAGCGTGTCGATGCCGCTCTCCGTGCCGAAGCCGATCTGGAAGGTGACGCTCGTCGACGAGCCGTCCAGCAGCTTGATGCCGTTGAACTCGGTCGACTGGCCGATGCGGTTGATCTCGCTGACCAGGCTCTGGAACTCGGTGTCCAGCGTGTCCTTGTCCTGGTTGCTGACCGAGCCGTTGGCCGACTGCACGGCCAGTTCGCGCAGGCGCGTCAGGATCGAGCTGACCTCGTTCAGCGCGCCTTCGGCGGTCTGCACCAGCGAGATGCCGTCGTTGGCGTTGCGCTTGGCCTGCTCGAGCGAGCGGACCTGCGAACGCAGGCGCTCGCTGATCGCGAGGCCGGCGGCGTCGTCGGCGGCGGTGGAGATGCGGAGACCCGTCGACAGACGACGGAAGTTGCCCGACAGCTTGTCCGTGACCTGCGACAGATTGCGCTGCGCGTTGATCGACGTGACGTTCGTGTTGACTCGAAGACCCATGTTGCCCCTGATGCGTTGTCGTTTTCGCGCCTGCGTCGTGCAGGCTTGGATGCAACCGGATGCTCGGTGGGGTTGCCGCGGTCTTGAGCGGGCGCGCCGGCGGAGGCGTCGAAATTCACGCGAATTTCGACCGGCTGTCGGCGGATGCGACACCAGCGCGCCATGGCATGGCGGGATGGCAGAACGGCTGCCGCTGTGGCCTGGGTCCGGGCCGGTGTCGCGGATTGCAGCGGCGTTCCGCCCGGCGGTCCCGGAATGGCACGGCGATGCGCTGGCGAAGCAGCCGGCCGTCGCCGGCCATGGTCGGTGCGTGATCGCGATGGCGTGGCGAGAGCGGTCGCCTGCGCCGGTCGTGGCGCGCGCCGGCGCTCGCGGGGTCGCGTACCGCCCCGGAACGCGCGCGAGGCGGCGACCTCCACCGGGGAGATCGCCGCCTCGTCGACGCGCGAACCTGGTTGGACCAGGATCAGCCGAGCAGCGTCAGGGCCGACTGCGGCTGGGCGTTGGCCTGGCCCAAGATGCTGATGCTGGCCTGCTGCAGGATGTTGTTGCGGGTCAGCTGCGCGGTTTCGTAGGCGACGTCGACGTCGCGGATGCGCGATTCGGCGGCGCTCAGGTTCTCGACCTGGATCGCCAGGTTGTTGATCGTGCTGCCGAGGCGGTTCTGCACCGCGCCGAGCGAGCCACGCAGCGAGCTGACCGAGTTGATCGCGTTGTCGATCGCGTTGATCGCGGACGTGTACGAACCGCCCGAACCGATGTCGAGCGAGTTCAGCGACAGGTCCGAGCTCAGCGTCGCCGCGAGGCTGACCGACAGCGTGTCGATCCCGGACTGCGTGCCGAAGCCGACCTGGAAGCTGACGCTGGTCGACGAGCCGTCCAGCAGCTTGATGCCGTTGAACTCGGTCGACTGGCCGATGCGGTTGATCTCGCTGACCAGGCTCTGGAACTCCTCGTCC
>DAIMFJ010000121.1:0-13441 GCA_036724695.1 Planctomycetota bacterium | reverse complement strand
GTGGCGGATCGCGAGGCGCTGGCCGCCGAGCTGGCGGCCGCTGGCGTCGAGACCGCGCCGACCCGCCATTCGCCGTGGGGGCTGGTGGTGCTCGGCGATGCCGACCTGTTCGCCATGGGGGCGTATCGGCGCGGCGCGTTCGAACAGCAGGACGAAGCCAGCCAGCTCGCGGCACTGGCGGTGGCGCCACCGCCGCGCGGTCGCGTGCTCGATCTGTGCGCAGGCAACGGCGGCAAGACGTTGGCGCTGTGTGCGCAGCTCGGCAACCGCGGCGAGGTGCTGGCGACCGACGTCAGCGCGCCGCGCCTGGCTGCGCTTCGCGAACGGGCGGCACGGGCGGGAGTGGCCAACCTGCGCACGGTGCAGATCGGCGCCGACGCCGTGCCCGAGGACGTGGTCGCGTTCGCCAGGCGTGCCGACCGCATCCTGGTCGATGCGCCGTGCACGGGCAGTGGCTCGTGGCGCCGTCGGCCGGAGGCCCGCTGGCAGGTCGACGCCGGTGGGGTGGCGGAATTGCTGGCGACGCAGCAGCGGCTGCTGCAGCGCGCCGCCGGTTGGTTGGGCCCGGGGGCGCGCCTCGTGTACGCCACCTGTTCGTTGTTCGGCGACGAGAACGAGACCCAGGTGGCAGCGCTGCTCGGCATGACCGCCGGCCTCGAGCGGGTGCGGCTCGCCGAGGTGCTGGGCGGTGCTGCGGCGGCAGAGGTCGCCGACGCGAGCGGTACGATTCTGACGCTGCGGCCGGACCGGCACGGCTGCGACGGCTTCTACGCGGCGATCCTGCGGCGGCCGCGGCGCTGACGCCCGAGCCGAAGCATCCGATCGGCGGCGGGCTGGCCTGGGCGACCGCCGATCAGAGGTCGTAGAAGCGCAGGTCGTCGCCGGTGACCTGCTTGGTCCACGCGTAGATCTGGCCGGCGTGACCCGAGAAGTGTTCGAGTACGTGCAGGGTCGCCGACAGACCGGTCTCGGTGTAGCCCTGGATCGTACGTTGGGCCAGCAGCCCGGCGGGGCCGAGGCGGTCGACGACTGCGCAGGCCGCGGCCACGGTCGCCGCCAGTGCGTCGCACAGCTCGCGCCCGCTCGGGCCGGTCTCGGCGGCGAACTCGGCGGGGCGCTGCCGTTGGTCTGGCTGCCCGCCCAGGCCGGCCAGGATCCACTGGGTGACGTTGCCGCGCAGGTGCAGCAGCAGGTTGCCGACCGAGTTGCAGTTGGCCGCCGGGCGTTGCCAGAGTTGCCGTTCGTCGAGTCTGGCCACGCATTGCCCGATGCGGGGCACGTACTCCCCTTGCAGCCGCCGGCGGAATTCCCCGGCGACGCCGCGGGCCAATGCCGCAGCCATCGGTTCGGGGTGGTTCATGCGCTGTGGGCCTGATCGCGCTCGCTGCGGCGTGGCGCTGGTTCGAGTACGACGTCCGGCAGCACGGCCGGTTCGCTGGCGTCACCCGCGGCGGGTGGCGACTGGTCGCGCAGCCGCGCCACTTCCTCCTCGAGCAACGCCAAGCGCTGGCCGAGCGTGCGATGCCGGTGGGTCAGGCGGCTCAGGCGGACCGAGAACTGCAGCACCAGCGCCAACAGGAACAGGAACGCCCCGAAGAACAGCGCCGACACCGTGCTGACGGCGCCGATCCAGTGCGTGAACGCAACCAGCAGGTTGCGTTCCCAGGCGAGCAGCAACAGGCAGATCGACGTGCCGATCCACACCCACGAGTATTCCTCGCGCAGCTTGCGACGGCGCACCAGTTCGAGCACGACCAGCAGCACGACCACTGCCAGCGACGTGGCGACGAGGCGCTGGCGCGGGGGCAGCGGATCGGCGCCCTGCAGCAGGGGGGCCCAGCCGGCCAGCGCTGCGCCGAGCTCGCTTGCGATGGCGGCGATGGCGGTCACGGCAACCTCGCGACGGTGTCCGGTTGACGCAGCGGGGTGCGACGTCGCACTGGCAGCAACAACAAGGTCAGCAGCATCTTGTAGCCGTAATAGGCGATCCGGGCTCCGCGGTGCATCGACAGGCCGCCGCGGCGCGGGTGCATCAGCACCGGCACCTCGATCAGCCGCATGCCGCGGCGGGCATGCTCGATCAACACGTCGGTGTCGGGGTAGTCCTCGGGGAAGCCGTCGTTCACCAGCGACTCCACCGCGCGGCGTGACAGGCCCTGGAACCCGCTGGTGGGGTCGGTGATGCGTTGGCCGGTGAAGCGGGTCGCGATCCACGCGAACACGGTGGTGCCGACGCGCCGAGCGAAGCTGCTCGCCGGCGGACTGCCGTCCAGATAGCGCGAACCGAGCACGACATCGGCGCCGCGCTCGAGCCCGGCCAGCAGGCGCGCGAGCATGCCGGAGTCGTGCTGGCCGTCGGCGTCCATCTGCAGCACGCGGTCGAAACCCTGCCGCAAGGCGTAGCAGTAGCCGGTGTGGAGCGACGTGCCGTAACCGAGGTTGTAGGGGTGCGAGATCACCGTGGCGCCGGCCAGGCGCGCCTCGCGCGCGGTGTTGTCGTGGCTGCCGTCGTCGACGAACACCACGGTGAGCCCGAAGTCGGTACGCAGCACCTCACGGACGACGTCGCCGACGCGTCCGGCCTCGCAATACGCAGGAATGACCAGGGCAGCTCGGGAAGGCACGAGGTTCGACCGGAACGGCATCGTAGACGCCGGGTCCGACGGCACCAGCGCAAAGTTGCGAGGCGAGGGCGTCGCACAATCTCGCCCGGCGATCTGGTCTTGCAATCAATTGGGGATTGTCCGTAGCACGAGGTCGACGGCCACCAGATCGATCGCCAGGTCGGTCGGGTCGCCAGCGACCACGTCGCCGATCACCGCGAGGCGGAACTGCCGCTCGCGAGTGACGTGCCGCAAGCTGTCGGTCCGGAACGCCAACTGGCGCGCCGTGCCGTCGGCGACCAGTTGCTCGACCACGGTGTCGAAGCGCTCGTCGACCGGGTTGTAGATCGACAGCCGCAGCACCGAGTCGCCGCCGCTGCGCGCGAGTCTGGCGACCACCTGGACCCGGACTTCGAGCACGTTGGTGGCGTCGTCGGTCGGCAGGTCGAAGCGCACGTTGACGCCGCCGACCTGGCGGCCGTCGCTGGCCGCCGTGCGCACGACGACCTCTTCGCCGTCCAGGATGGCAAGGTCCTGGCGGTTGCCACTCGCACTGGAACCGAACCCGAGCTGCAACTGGGCGTCCTGGACCGGCAGGCTCAGCGGTTGGGCGGCGTTCGGGCGGGCCGGCAGACCCGGCACCATGTCGAGGCCGCGCAACAACCAGCGTTGGTCGGGCCACGCCAACACCGGCGTCGCCTGGGCGGCGCCGAGCCAGGCCAGCCGGCTGCCACTGCGGCCGGCCGCCGGCTCGTCCAGGCCGCAGAACAGCCGGTCGCCGGCCGGCGCGAACGCCGGCAGGTCGATGCTGCCGGCGGTGCTGTGCCAGACCTCGACGTCGGCGGTCGCGACGCTGGCGACGCACAGCTGCTGTTGGCCGTTGGCGAGGCGGCGCACGAACGCCAGCCGGGCCCCGTCGGCGGCGAAGCGCGGGGCGAAGTCGCCGCGCTCGGGGGCTGCGGCCCCGGTGGCATCGGTCAGCGCGAACACGCCGGTGCCGTCGGCGTTCGCCAGGTGCACGCGGTGCACACCTTGCCCATCGCGGCGCACGAACGCGATCCGCCCGCTGCCGCGATGCCAGTCGGGCTGGTCGTCGCTCTCGCCGGCCGGCGCCCCGAGCCAGCGCTGCGGATCGCTGCCGTCGGCGGCGGCGCGCCACAGGCCGCGGGTGCCGTCCCGATCGGAGGCGAACAGCAGGTGGGTGCCGGTCGGCGACCAGCACGGCCAACCGTCGTAGGTGCCGTTCACGGTCAGACGCAGTTCGGCGGTGGAACCGTCGAGGGTCGACAGGAACAACTCGGTGCTGTCCGGATCGCCGTTGCTGCGTTCGCGCGCGAACACCACGCGGTTGCCGTCGGCGTGCAGGCGGGCGTGGCGCTCGGTGCCGGTGCGGTCGGCGACGCGGCGCGTGCCGAGATTCTGCGCGGTGCGCAGCGCCACCTCGGCGAACTGGAACGGGCTGTCGACGCGCGCCCGGCAGGCGACCAGTTCCGGCGGTGGGTTGCTGCCGCCGATCGGACTGCTCGAGCTGCCGCCGGAGCAGGCGCTGGCGACGACCGCGGTCAGCAGCCAGCAGCCGAGGCGCATTCTGGAGGGACGCGGCAGCAGTTCGTCGGTTCGCACCCCGCCAATGTGGCCGGGGCGGCTTTGCACTGCAACCACCGTCCTTGACCGGGCGGCGGGCAGCGCCGATGGTCCACGCCGTGCTGGTCACCGACTTCGACTTCGAGCTGCCGCCGCAGCGCATCGCCACGCAGCCGGCCGAACCGCGCGATGCGGCGCGCCTGTTCGTGCTCGATCGGGCGACCGGGCGACACGAGCACCGCGTGTTCCGCGACCTGCCGGAGTTCCTGCGGGCCGGGGACCTGCTCGTGCTCAACGACACCAAGGTCCAGCCCTGGCGGCTGCGCGGCCGGCGGCCGACCGGTGGTGCGGTCGAAGCGTTGTTGCTCGACGTGCGCGGCGAACTCGCGGAGGGCTACCTGAAGCCGTCCAAGAAGCTGCGGGCCGGCGACCGCGTGCCGATGGAAGAGGGAGCCCTGGAACTGCAGCTGCTGGAGGCCCTGGGCGGCGGCCGTTGGCGGCTGCGGCTCGAGGCGTGCGACGGCGACGTCCCGGCAACGCTCGAACGCGTCGGCCGCGCCCCCTTGCCGCCCTACATCGATCGCGATGGCGCCGAAGACGTCGCTCGCGATCGCGATCGCTACCAGACGGTCTTCGCGGCGCGCCCCGGGGCGGTCGCCGCGCCGACGGCGGGATTGCATTTCACGCCCGAGCTGCTGGCCCGGCTCGCGGACCAGGGTGTGGCGACGGCGCGCGTCACCCTGCACGTCGGCGAGGGCACGTTCGCGCCCTTGCGCAGCGACGCGGTCGAAGCGCACCGGATGCACCACGAACGCTACGAGCTGCCGGCCGCCACTGCCGATGCGATCGCCCGCACGCGGCAGCGCGGCGGCCGAGTCGTCGCCGTCGGCACGACCAGCGCCCGCACGCTGGAGTCCTGCGCGACGGCTGGCCGGCTGGTGGCACCGGGCAGCGGCACGACGGACCTGTTCTTGTACCCCGGGCGGCAGCTGCAGGTCGTCGATGTCCTGCTGACCAACTTCCATCTGCCGAAGTCGACGCTGCTGATGCTGGTGAGCGCGTTCGCCGGGCGCGAACCGGTGCTCGCCGCCTACCGCGAGGCCGTGCGGCTCGAGTACCGGTTCTTCTCGTTCGGCGACGCGATGCTGATCGTCTGATCGACGAGTGGCTCAACCGAGCAGGGCGGTGCGGATCGCCCGGGCGGCGAGCTCGGGGTCGGCGGCGCCCAGGATCGCGCTGCCGACCGCGACGCGGCGCACGCCGAGCTGGCGCAACTCGGCGGCGCGGAGCGCATCGATGCCACCGATCGCGAACAGTGGCACGCGGCTCGCCGCGCACGCCGCGCGCACCGCAGTGGTGGGCAAGCCGACCTGGTAGCCCTTGGTCGCGGTCGGGTAACACGGCCCGAAGCCGACGCAGTCGGCGCCGTCGCGGTGGGCGCGGTCGAGCTGGGCGAGGTCGTGGGTGCTGACGCCGATCCAGCGTTGGCCGAGGCGGGCCCGGGCGGCGGCCACCGGTGCGTCGTCCTGGCCCAGGTGGACGCCGTCGGCGCCGCTCGTGGCGGCGAGTTCGAGGTCGTCGTTGACGACCAGGGGCACACCGCGGCTGTGGCAGCTCGCCAACGCCCGTGGCAGCAGTTCGTCGTCGCGGCCCTTGGTGCGCCATTGCACGAGGTCGACGCCGCCGGCGATGGCTGCATGCAGCGTCTGCCAGGGATCGCCCAGGCAGGCGCGTGGGGCGAACAGCAGGTACAGGTGGCAGTCGGCCGGTGACATCCAGTCATCGTGCCAACCGGAAGCGCCACCAGCCAGGGTGCGCCGCGGCTCGCGCCCGGCCGCCGGATGCCCGCCCGGCAGTGGCGCCGTGTCGCTCTGCGGCGTAGCTTGGCGGCCGGTCGTGGACGGTTTCTTCGCCAACCTGCTGCTGTTGCTGGTCGCGCAGAGCGCGGCGTGGCAGTTCTTGCGCACCGGCCGGGTCTGGCTCGGCGCGATCGCGACGGCGCTGCTGTGGTGCCTGCTCGACGCGTGGTTGGTCGCCCGCTACGTGTTCGCCCACGCCGAGCCGCCGTGGACGTACCTGCTCGTCGGGTTCCAGGCCACCGCCGCGGCGATCCTCGGCCTGTGGGGCTTCGCGGCGTGGCGGCGGCGCTGGTCGCGCACCGCCAGGCAGAGGCCGCAGTGGTTCGTCCGCGGCTTGACGCATTACCTGCGCGGTGAGGTTGCCGCCGCCGAACAGGTGTTCGTGCGGTTGGTGCGCTGCGATCCATGCGATGCGGCGGCATGGGCCGCACTCGGCAACGTGCTGCGCCACCGCGGTCAGGCCGGTCGGGCGAGGCGGTGCTACCGGCGCGCCCTGCGCGTGGACCTGCGGGGCAGCCACCGCGACCACGTCCGGCTGCAGTTGGCTCGCTTGCCGGCGACGGCAGGGCGGCCGCGGCGCTCCTGAAACCGCGTCGCTGGTCGGGCGGCCCGGATTGCCTCGGATTTCCCGAGGCGTGCCCGTGGGCGAAGGCGTCCGGGTGACGTTGTTGGGACCGTTCTGCGACAACTGCCAGCCAACCTGGAGGTTCCCATGTCCGCTCGTCCCGCCGCCCTCGCGGGGTTCGTTCTCGCTCTGTTCGGTTCGTCCGCTCTGGCGCAGGCCACGCTGCCGCCGCTGCCGGTGCCGGCCCAGAACCCGATCACGCCGGCGAAGACCATCCTCGGCAAACTGCTGTTCTGGGAAGAGCAGCTGTCGAGCAACAACCGCGTCGCGTGCGGCAGCTGCCACACGTTCGGCGCGGGTGGCGGCGACCTGCGGGTCGCCGTGCATCCCGGGCCGGACGGCCTCACGCCCACCGCGGACGACCGCAATGGCTCACCGGGCATCGTGCGCAGCGATGCGAACAACCGCTACCTGCCGGACGACCGGTTCCGGCTGGCTCCGCAGGTGACGTTCCGGGCCTCGCCGAGCTTCCTGACCGCGGCGTGGTTCCCGGAGTTGTTCTGGGACGGCCGCGCCGGGGGCACGTTCGTCGATCCGGACACCAACCAGGTCCTGATCCCGAGTGGTGCCGCCCTCGAGAACCAGGCGATCGCGCCGTTGCTGGCCGGCGACGAGATGGCCCACGACGCCCGCACCTTCGCGCAGGCGGTGGCGAAGCTGCAGACCGCGCAGCCGATGGCGCTGGCGACCAGCCTGCCGCAGGACATGGCTGCCGCGGTGGCCAACGGTGCCACCTATGCATCGTTGTTCGCGGCGGCGTTCGGCTCGCCGGAGATCACCACGGCGCGCATCGCGATGGCCTTGGCGACCTACCAGCGCTCGCTGATCCCCGACCAGGCGCCGTGGGACCAGTTCCAGCGCGGGGTGCCCGGAGCGATGAGCCAGCAGCAGGTGCGAGGCATGAACGTGTTCAACGGCCCTGGCCGCTGCAACCTGTGCCACACCCCGGGGCTGTTCAGCGATCGCGGGTTCCACAATCTGGGCCTGCGGCCGGTCGCCGAGGATCGTGGCCGTCAGGCGGTCACCAACAACCTCGCCGACCGCGGCAAGTTCAAGACGCCGAGCCTGCGCAACGCCGGGCTGCGGCGGGTGTTCATGCACGACGGCCGGTTCACGACGATCGGAGCCAGGCCGAACGTGCCGTCGGTGTTCAACTTCTATCTCGCTGGTGGCGGGCCGTTCCTCGACAACAAGGACCCGCTGCTGCTGCCGCTGCAGCTCCCGCCGCAGTCCGCCAACGACCTGATCGCGTTCGTCTCGACGGCGCTGACCGATCCACGCGTCGCCGCCGGAGTGGCACCCTTCGATCGGCCGGTGCTGGCCAGCGAGCGCATCCCGACCAGCGGCCTCTTGTACGGGCCGGCGTCGGCCGGCACCGGCGGGCTGGTGCCCGAGATCCTGGCCGCGGTCCCCGCGAACGTCGGCAACGTCGACTTCAAGGTCGGCGTCGCCAATGCGCGCGGCGGGGCGCTGGCCACGTTGGCGGTGTCGCCGTTCCCGACCGCCACCCAACTGCAGGGGGTCGCCGTCAACGTCGACGTCTTCATCGCCCCAGCCCTGTTCTGGACCACGCTCGGCGGGGCCGCCGGGCTGGCTGGCCGCGGCTACGGCACCGTGCCGATGGTGCTGCCGATGGCGCCAGCCCTGCGGGGCATCACGCTGTACGCGCAATGGTTCGTCTGGGACGCCGGTACGGCGGTGGGCCTGGCCAGCAGTCGCGGCGCCGAGCTGCGACTGTTCTGACGCGGCGTCGCCCGACGGGGTACGTTGGCAGGATGCCGCGTACCCTTCTCGCCGTCTGCTGGTTGGCCGGTCTGCTGCCGGCCCAGCCGCAAGCTCCTGCGCCGTCTGTGGCGGCCGACCTGCCGAACGGCAAGTCGACGTTCCGTGCCGAACTGCCGAGCGTGGCGCTCGACGTGTTCGCGTACCGCCCCGAGGCCTGGGACGGCCGCCGCATGCTGATCGTGCTGCACGGCGTGCTGCGCAACGCCGACGAATACCGCGACCACGCCGTCGGCATGGGGGATCGTTTCGGCATGCTGGTGATCGCACCGCGTTTCGATGCCGAACGGTTCCCGAGCCGCGCCTACCAGCGTGGCGGCATCCTGCGCGAGGACGGCAAGGCCGCGCCGCCGCACGAGTGGACCTACGCGCGCATCCCCGAACTCGCTGCCGTGGTGCGTCAGCGGGTCGGCAAGCCCGGACTCGAGCACTGGCTGATCGGTCACAGTGCCGGTGGGCAGTTCGCGGTGCGCATGAGCGCCTTCCAGGACACCGGCGCCAAACGCATCGTCGCCGCCAACCCGGGCAGCGTGCTGATGCCCGATCTGGTGGCGCCGTTCGGATACGGCTTCGGCGGCTTGCCGGCCGATCTCGCCAACGAGGCGCGCCTGCGGCAGTATCTCGCAGCGCCGCTGACCCTCTACCTCGGTACCGCCGACGACCAGCCCGACGAGTACTTCGACGCCAGCGCCGAGGCGATGGTCGCCGGCTCCGGCCGCCACCAGCGCAACCTCGCGCTGTACTGGACCGCGCGCACGCTCTGCAAGGAGCGCGGCTGGCCGTTCGGTTGGCAGCTCGGGGAAGCGCCGGGGGTGGGCCACGACCACGAGGCGATGTTCTCACTCCCGCAGTGTCTGGTGGCCCTGTTCGTCCCTGCCGGGTCGCCCGCCGCCTGGCCGTCAGCGCCGCCGCAGCGCCGCTGACGGACGCAGCAGCTCAATTGATGCGCAGCTCGAGCCCGCCCGAGGCGATCGCGCCCAGCGTCGTCAGGCCGGCCGCCGGGCAGTAGACCACCGACTGGGTCTGCACGTTGACGCCCGGGAACTGCGGCACGTTGAAGTTGACCGAGCCGGTCGAACCCTGCGGGAAGAACAGCAGGGTGACGACCCCGTCGTTGTAGCGCGAGCAGCCGGCCATGCCGAGGTTGTCGAGCGGCAAGCCCGGGTTGAACTGCTGGAAGCCCATCAGCACGGCGCCGAACAGGCTGTTGTTCGGCACGTTGCTCGAGACCAGCTGGATCGTCGTGCCGACCGCGGGAGCCGCCGAGGCGTTCAGCGTCAGCGGCAGGATGTCGACCGGGTACGTGGTGATGGTGAGCGGCAGCTGCGCCGACAGGTCGAGGCTGCCTGGATCGACGGCGCCAGCGCCCGGCGACCAGCCGACGACCCAGCCTTCGCCGCCCGTCCAGGTGCTGACGCTGACGGTGTCCATCGCCAAGAACACCAGGTCGACGTTGCCGGTCGCCAGCTCGAACTGGAACTGGAACGTGCTCGGCGTGATGCCCGGCGAGGTGCCGTCGTAGCCGATCACGTTCAACCAGGTCACGTAGACGATGCCGGCGATCTCCTCGACCCACACGTTGCCGCTGGTGTCGCAGATGAAGTCGCGCCAGACGTTCCACGACGGGAAGGCGCGCAGGCCCAACTCTGCACCATCGGGCTGGTAGCTGGTGCCGTTGCTGGCGATCGCCGAGATGAAGCCGTTCGAGCAGACTTCCAGGGTCGGCGTCGTGCCGCCAGGGTACTGCAGCGGCGCCGACAGCGTGACGGTCGCCGAGGTGTCGTCCCCGAGGTTCAGGTTGGTGGCCGTGCCGCTCGGCGCCACGAACGTGCGGCTGCTCGGCAGGGCCAGGTAGCCCGTGCCGGTGAACAGCATCTGGAACGCGGTGTTCGACAGATCGATCGACGGCGTGGGCGGGAACTGCTCGTAGAACGACTGGAACTTGGCGACGCAGCCGGTGCCGTACGCGGTCGTGCCAGCGCAAGCCAGCGATTCGGTGACGATGTAGCCACCGAGGCCGTCCGGCGTCCAGTCGTACGTGCGGCCGGCGAGCGGCACCGCGCCACCGCCGTTGTACTCGTGGAACGTCGCGTTGCCGCTGGTCAGGATCGGCAAGCTGGCGAAGCTGACCGGGTTCTGCGCGGCGGCGTTGCCGGGCGAAGCGCCGACCAGCCACTCGTAGGTGGCGTTGGCCAGGTCGAGGCCGTACGTGCAGCGGATCGCGCCACCGTCGATCAAGAACAGCTGGAAGCTGTGCGGCGTGCTGCCGAAGTACTCGTAGACGCGGTCCCAGGTCACCACCGCGTAGGCCGGCGTGTTGCCACTGGCCGGCACCGCCTGGAAGTACACGCTGCCGCTGCCGGCTGCACTCGGATCGAGGTCGATCCACAGTGGCCGGATGCTCGGGAACAGGTCGTTGCAGAGCGTCGCGGGGTCGACGTTCCAGTTGGCGGCTCCGCCGCTGCCGAGGGCCACGTAGCCATTGTCACAGACCTCGATGCTCGTGTAGCCGACGTTGTTGTAGACGAACGAGAAGCCGAGCGCCTGCGGCGCCGACATCGCCTCGTCACCGAGGCCGAGGTTCGTGCCCAGGTTGGACTGCGAACACGGGACCTGGGCGACGGCTGCCGCCGCGAAGAAGGGGAGAAGGACGAAGGGGAGCGAGTTGCGCATGACGGTTTGGTGTTCCAATGCGGCGAGGCGGTTGGGCTGGACCGACCCCGACCGGAAAACGTACCCCCGGCCCGGCCACGAGGCGTGGCTGGCGTGAGGTACCAACGGTGTAACTTGGTCGGCGAACAACGTCCGGGGACACGGGTTCCCCACGCATTCGCCTGGCCGCATCAGAGCCGTGCATCCGGGAACTCGAACGCGCTGCGGTACTCGGCGTGGGCCTGCAGGTGCTCGACCAGCGCCAGCAGCCCGGGGTGGGCGGCCAGCGTCGCACTGTCACCGATCACGCAGAGCTGGCGTCGGGCGCGCGTCAGCGCGACGTTCAGCCGACGCAGTTCGGCGAGGAACCCGACCTCGCCGCGTTCGTTGCTGCGCACCAGCGACACGATGACGGCCTCCTTCTCGCGGCCTTGCAGCCCGTCGACGCTGCCGATCTCGAGTTCGGGTTCGTGTTCGAACATGCGGCGCAGGGCCTGCACCTGCGCGTTGTACGGCGTGACGACGGCGATGTCGGCGGCGCGTACGCCCGCGTCGCGCAGCTCGCGCACCGCCATCGCCACCAGCGCGGCCTCGCCGGGATTCGCCAGCGAGCCTTCGTCGTCGGCTTCGCTCTCGTCGCAGCCCGCTCCGGCCGTGTCGACGAACCGCACGGCGGCGGCGGTCCACGCCGACGGCACGACGTCTGGCAGTCCATCCAGGGTGTGCTGTCGCACCGCCGCCGCTGCGACCAGCTGGCCGCCGTAGAAGGTCTGCGCCGAGTAGGCCATGATCGCCTCGTGCATGCGGTACTGCACGGTCAACTGGCGGGCCGCGGTGGCACCAATGCCGTCGATCAGCCGCTCGAACAGGGTGCGCGCCAGCCCGGCGCGCGCGGCCTCGGCCGAGTGGATGGTCGGCGGCAACTGCCGGTGGTCGCCGGCCAACACGGCCCGCTGCGCCAGTCGCAGCGGGATCCAGCAGGCGGCCTCGAGGGCCTGCGCGGCTTCGTCGATCACGACCCACGGGAACCTGCGGTCGGCGAGCAGCGGATCGGCCGCCCCGGTCAGCGTGGCCAGGACGACCTCGGCGCCGTCGACGAGGCCACGGGTGATCGCCAGCTCGAGTTCGCGTTGTTCGCGACGCAGCTGCCGGAGCGCTTCGCGCGCGGCGGCGCGGTCGGCGCGGCTGGCCGCCTTCTGCACCTGCCGCAGGCCTTGCTGGATCTCGCGCCGCACGTCGCGCAGCAGCTTCTGTTCCGGCGCGTCGTCGACCAGGGCGGCCAACGACCGGTCCTGCACGGCTTCCTGCACGCGCGCGGGGTGGCCCAGGCGCACGATCCGCAGCCCGGCGGCGTGCAGGCGCAGCGCCAGGTTGTCGACGGCGACGTTGCTGGCGGCACAAGCGAGCACGCGTTCGCCGCGGCCGACCGCCTGCCGCACGAATTCGACCAATGCGGTGGTCTTGCCGGTGCCGGGGGGGCCGTGCAGCAGGGCCACCTGCTCGGCGCCGAGCGCATGCCAGACCGCCGCGCGCTGCGAGGCATCGAGGCTCGGATCGAACCAGCTCGGTTCGGCGGGGGCAGCGAAGGTCGGCTCGCGTTCGCCGAACAGCACCTCCAGCCAACGCTTCGTCTCGCCTTTGTGCTCCTGGTCGAGCCAACCCAGCGCCAGGTGCAGGCGCCGCCAGGTCACGTCGGACGCCAGCCGATCGAGCCGCACCAACGAAGGCAGCTCGGCATCGTCGTCGTCGAGCGCGATCGTCAAGCGGTCGGTGCGGACCCGGGCGATCACCGCGCTGGTCACCGGCGCCGCATCGCGGGTGGCGCGGACCGCCACCAGATCGCCGGGGCCGAAGCGGTGCGCCGGGAACTGTTCGCTGCGGCTCGGTCGCAATTCGGCGCACAGCCGCCCACCGAACCCCGGTTGCAGGTCGGCCACTTCGAGTCGCAGCAGGCTGTCGCCGCTGGCGACCAGCTCGGCGTCGCTGCAGGTGCGCAGCCGGGCCTCGGCCGCGGCCGCTTCGGCGCGTTGCTCCTGGTCGAGCAGGCGCCGCTGCTCGGCCACGAATCGGCGGCGATCCATGGCCGGCGACCTCAGCCGATCGTCTCGCTGATCGTCTTGGCCTGCAGGAACTGCAGCAGGTAGTCCGGACCGCCGGCCTTGCTGTCGGTTCCCGACATGTTGAAACCGCCGAACGGGTGCGCGCCGACCAGCGCGCCGGTGCACTTGCGGTTGATGTAGAAGTTGCCGACGTGGAAGCGGCGGCGCGCCAGGTCCTTCTTCGCCTCGTCGTTGGTGAACACGGACCCGGTCAAGCCGTACTCCGTGTTGTTGGCG
>DAIMFJ010000120.1:0-13536 GCA_036724695.1 Planctomycetota bacterium | reverse complement strand
GGCGCAGTGTGACCATCTACGCGATCCTGGGGCCGGCAGAGCGCGGCTGCTGACAAACGTGCCGGCCTTCACCGAGTTCTTGCGAACCGCCGCACTCACCAGCAGCGAGTTGCTCAACTACGAGAACGTGGCCCGCGAGACCGGTATCAGTGCCAAGGTCGTGCGCGGCTACTTCGAGATCCTCGAAGACACGCTGCTCGGCGAGCGGCTACCGCCGTGGCGGCGTGCGGCCACTCGCAGAATGGTCCAGACCGAGAAGTTCTTTCTATTCGACGTGGGGGTGGCGAGCCACCTGGCGCGGCGTTCGGTCGAGCCGGGGAGTGCTGGGTACGGCAAGGCCTTCGAACACTGGGTGCTGATGGAGCTGCAGAGCTACCGTCGCTATCGGAGTCCTGACCTGCCGCTGGCGTTCTGGCGAACATCGAGTGGGCTGGAGGTGGATTTCATCGTAGGCGACATGGATCTGGCGATCGAGGCCAAGAGCGGGCGACGCGTACACGCAGGGGACCTACGCGGGCTGGCCGCGCTGCGGTCGAGCCATGCAGTGCGCAAGGCAGTGGTTGTCTGTGGCGAGCCCGAGGCGAGAATCGTGGATGGTGTGGAGATCCTGCCTTGGCGGATGTTCGTCGATCGGCTGTGGGCGGGTGATCTCGTGGCGTGAGCGAGTGTTGGGGGGTGCCAGTGTCCGACCGGCACCGCAAGGTCGGTCCGTTGTCGGTCGGCTACAGCGCCTACGCAGGCGACCACCATTTCGGGCCCGACCTCCGCTGCGAGGGCCAAGTGGTCCAGCTCGCGATCACGCCGACGCCGAGCCGGGCCCAGCATCTCGAGATCGTGCGCGCGGCGATCGCGGCGATCGCGGCGCGTTGCGCGGCTGATCCGCGGCTGCACTTCGTCGACACGGCGGCGGCGATGGTCACCGCGGATGGGCAGCCGGACCCGCAGTGGTTCGTCGGCGACCAGTTGCACCTGAACGCCGCTGGGTACCGGCTGTGGACCGAGCGGGTGCGGCCGGTGGTTGCGGAGCTGCACGCGAACGACGGGCGGTAGGTGGGGGGCTTGCGTTCCTCTCACTCGACGGCCGCCCGACGACGGGAAGCATGCCAGCAGGCGATCCAGCCGGCGACCAGACCGCTGAGGCAGCCGATGAGGGATACTCCATTCCCATCCAGCGGAGTCCAGCCCCGCTCAGGTTCGGTGCTCGCCTCGAAGCTGTAGACCCCGGCAGCGAACATGGCGAACAGTCCGACGGCGACGCCCATGCCGACGGGGCGCAGCCACGAGCGTGGCGTTGCTCGCGAGCTGCGGATGTTCCCCGCATGCTCCTGTGTTTGATGTTGCTTGGTCGACGGCATGCGGTAACTCAGGGCATTGCCTTGTCGCCGGTGAGCTTCTCTGGGTAGCTCCTCCCGACAACGGAATGCTGGTAGAGCCCCGCTGGGGCGGCTGGCAAGTTCGTCGGGACCGGGAATTGCGTATCGCGTTTCGCGAGCAGGAGCGCGTCGATCAGGAAGCGGACGAGCTTCTGCTCGTAGGCGACGTCTTGGCCTCGGTACTGCTCCATGTTCCTGTTGACCCAGGAATCGGTCACGCGGACTCCGGTCGGCGAAGCTTCCAGGCGAAGCCCGAAGATGTGGATCCCGGTCCAGCTCCGATGAAATCGCAGCCACCCCTCGGCGAAGTAGATGAACCACTTGTCTTCCATCTGCCTGGGCACGAGGCCAAGCCGCAACTTCTCGAACTCCGCGGCGGTGAAGTGCGCTTCGAAGTGCAAGGGCTCGCGCTCTGCAGGTTCGGGAAGATGGTTCCAGGAGTCGGCGGTGGCGGTCATGCAGTGAGGAGCATAGCGCCTGTCGTTCGTCGCGGAGTGCAGCATGGTGTTGCGCGGCGGCTCCGACGCCGGTCACCGGCGAGTGGTCAGATCGGAGCCCCCGGAGGTGGGGCAGGTTCAGAGCGGCTGGAACAGACCTCGACAGGGCGCACTCTGCGGCGCGTCGACCAGCGTGCCTGCACTCGAATGATTGCCATCGACAAGGTCCAGCCGACCGGCTTCCGGATACGCATCGGCCACTCGATGCCATGGAAGCGTGGGCGCCGCTTGCTGTGCCCTCCGGCTACCGTTGCCGGTTGGACGTCGATCCCTCGCGACGCACGACGACGATGCCGACACGCTCCAGGGCACGCCGTCCGAAATGGAACGTGAGCATGGCAGCGAGGATGCCCGGTAGTCCGAGCAGGAACGAGACCACGTGAGGATACGCGTGGAAGGCGCCGCGGTCGATCGCGCCTCGCGCCCAGAGCGCGATCGGGATCTCCACCAGGACCCCAAAGCCCATGGTGATGGTCGCAAGCAGCCAGCCGCTCGCCGTCAGGTCGCTGGGGCGCAGCTTGTGCAACGGCGTTCCTTCGAGGTCTCGGCGACTTGTCATGAGCTGCTTCGTGTCGTGCGTAGCGACCTTCGCCTTCGTGGTGCCCTTCGGCCCTGCATATTCCAAGGCTATCTGGAAGGGGTGTCCGCTCCAGTTGCCTGGCTCGGCGAGCCAACTTGCCTCACGCAGATGGCGACCAGCGATGCCACCATCGCCCAACCAAAGAAGAGCACCAGCCAGGTCCTATGCGGCAACAATCCGAGGTAGGCTGGTACCGACAATATGGCTGCGAAGCCCATCCAAGTGTTGAGCGCCTTGCCGAGCAGGCCCGAAGGCTCCGGCAGGAAGCCGCCACGCCGAGCCCACGCCCAGTGGACGAGGTTGATCAAAACGGCCGATGCCGAGGCTTGCACGACGATATGTTCCATGGTGTGTCTCGAGTCAATCAGCGTCTACCGATGTCGGGCGTCTGCACCGCCCGATGTGCCTGCCGGTCCGGCGACTGCAAACACGAGACGGGCAAGCGCTTCGCCGATGTGCGTCCGGAAGCCGTCCTCCATTTGGCATGGGGTCGGCTTTGCCAGTAATGCCTTGTCGGCCATTTCTCCAGTTCGACGTCCCAACACAGATCCACCTGACCCGCCGGCGCAGGCCGTTGCCCGAGCCGATCCAGCATCTCGTACTGTGCACCTGGGTTCGTCGAGAACTTGGGGGTACCCGCGTAGACGATCTCGACGGTGCCGGCCGAGGTCCGCTCGCTTTGGTCGATCGGCAGCTGGGCCCTGTGCGCGATATCGTCGTCCTCGTACCCCAAGCCCATGGCCACCGCTGCGGCCAGCTCGGCGCCGACCGGTAGCTCTGCTTTCTCAGGGCACATGTTCTCGAGGTTACCAGAATTCGTGGCCGCGAGGACGTGCTGCTCGTGGCGCTATTTGACCGCCCTGGCTGCAAGGAGTGACTCGGCGAACGCCTTGCCGATGGGGGCCATGATCCTGGCCGCACCGAGGTAGTGGTAGCCACCGTTCGAAACGCCCTTCAGGCGCTTCCACTCTTCGGGGGTGAAGTTCGCCGCCATGTGCTTCATCTTGTTGTCCCATTCATCCGCCCTGGGATTCGTCTTCTTCTCCTTCGCGACCTTCGCGTCCACCTGCGGCCAGCAGTTCTCCATTCGCTCCTGGAGAGCCTCGAGCTCGGCGACCCAGAACGGCGCCGTCTCCACGGCGAACACATTCCCCCGGAACTCGTCGAGCGTTGACGGTTTCCGTTGTGCCGCACGGAAGTGCATCATCGGGGCGTTCTTGTCGCCCCTAATGCCGTCGATGCCCATCACGCCGATGACGAAGGGCAGCTTCGGAGCCGACAGATCCTTCCGCACGTCGCGGATGAAGTGGCCGAGCAGGTCGGCGTACAGGTCGTACCCGCCGGCCGTGTTCTGTCTCGGGTACACCCCGCCGTCGACGTAGTCGTTGAATCCCTGGAACCAGACGAACCCGGCCAACTCGTAGCCTTGGCTCTCGTCGTAGTCTGGCACCACCCGCTTGATGTCCGCGAGCACCTTCTTGGCATGCGCGATCATCTCGCGGTAGTAGCCACCCGTGGCGGCGGCTTTCTCGGCGAAGTACTTGGGCCGATCCTCGGCCTTGGGAATGCCGTGGGCACCCTGGGGGTGCTCGTTCCACAGTTCCTGGGTCTCCTTCGCCAGCACGTAAGGTCCCGCACTGGGCGGGCGGAAGTCGGTGTGCAAGCTGCGGCCGCCCCACGCGGTCTTGATGATGAGCACCGGCTCGCCCAGCTGCTTCTCCATCGTGATGCCGAAGGTGAACTCCGGACCGATCTTGTCGTCCGGGGCGCCAAATCCGGCGGTCAACTTGCCCTTCGCCTCCGTCAGGTCGGAGTAGGCATCGCCGAGGCACCCGATCGACGAGATCCACACCTTCTCGCATACATGCGGTTTCCCGTCGGTGCCGCGCATTTGCTGCAAGAGCGGGGCCGTTTTCGGATCGTCGGCCATCGAGTCGAAGGTCGACACGCTCGCGTGTCCTTGCATGTTCGACTGGCCAGCCAGGAGGAACACCTTGAGCGGTTTGGCCGAGGTGCTGGGCTTGGCGGGCGTCTGGGTGCCGGACTTCACTTCCTTGCCGGTCATCACCAGGTTGCGCTTGGGGATCGACAGGATGAACGCAGTCACCGACGAGGCGGACGTGCGGGAGTCGGAGCCGTAGCCGGCGTTGTCACGATTCGGCTGGTAGTAGAAACTGCCGTCGTTGCACTGGGCCATCGTGAACCACCAGCGGTTGGCGTCCATGAGCTTGCGGAAGCTGGCCGCATCGACGTGCGCGGCCAACGCCGTGTAGGCCATGCCCATGGTCGGCGAGCCGTGGGTGTCGGGGAAGCTCTGCGGATGCTTCCCGATCACCTGAGCGTGCGCCAGCGCTTGCTCGCGGTAGCCGACCTCATCGTAGGGGCACAGGAAGTTCGCGATGCCGGCAGCGCCGGTCCTGCCCATGTCGGCCCAGTCGTCTGGGCCACCGCCCTGGGTGTCGCCGTACCACACATAGCCGTTCTTGCCCGTTCCCCTCCTGAGGAAGGCGTAGGCGGCATCGTGCTTCTCGCGGTCGATCTTGATCCCGCAGCGATGCATCAAGGAGTACGCAAGCGCACCTTGACCGGTGAGCATGGCGATCGGGCCATAGCCCTCGAAGCCAGGATTGTGCCCCCATCCGCCGTGCGAGTCCTTGGGCCCTTTCGGGTACGAATCGGGATGGGACTCCCTTGCCTTGGGGTTGATCTGCGCCATGTCCAGGTACTGACTCTTCGCCAGGAGGTCGTGGACCTTCTGGAGATCGGGCAACACCTGCTCGTCGCGGGTCACGAGGTGGTACTCGCTGAGCACGATCGCCGCGCTCATGCGGTACCAGTTGACCAGCCCGAACTCCTCCCCGTGGATCACACTCCTGTGGTGCCGCACGTTGCGTTCGACGGCCGGCATGTACTTCGCCTCGCCACTGGCGAGCAGCGCCAGCGGGGTGAACGTGTTCTGGACCGGGTCGCCGAACGAACCGTCCTCCTGTTGATGGCTCACCAGGTAGTCGAGCAGCTCGGTGAGGATCCGCTCCGACTTCCGGCACTGGTCGGGGAAGTTCGGTGCGAAGGCCCCATACCGGGTGCCGACGTCGAGGCGGACCTCGACGGTCTCCTTGCCGCGCCGGAGCGTGAGCGGGAGCACTCCCTCGCGGTCGGCGCTTTGACACTCTTCGAGCGCGTGCGCGAATTCCGAGATCGGCCCGGCAGCGCCGAAAACTTCCTCGCCGTATCCGTTGCGGTGCTCCTGCTCGAACATCCGGCCGCCCGCACCGATCACGAGATCGCCCACCTGGACGTGGCCAACCGCCGACGACTTGGGGAAGACGTACTTGACGAGCAGCGCCTTCGGTTCTTCCGCCACCAGTTGGGCCCGCAATCCGGTGATGCCGAGATTGTAGAACCAGCCGGGTACTTCCGCGTCCGGTCCCGATCCCGCGCGCTGATTCCACGGGCGGTCCTTGCCGTAGTCGACCTGCGCCTGCAGCGCCGCGGCAAGGCAGAGACTCGACAGGATCACCAGTGGAAGCGTCCGGAAGCGTGCGGGCATAGTGGTTGCTCGTTCATCCATCGCCGAACGTACTCGACGACGAGTCGCGAACGTCGCCGCGGCGCTCGTCGGCTGCATGGTCATGCTGCCAGCATCCTACAGTCCACCGATCGCGAGCGCCTCGGCCCCGAGCTCGATCAAGACGACGACATCGACGCGGTCGTCGAGGCGGTCGACTAGGCGGTTGCGTGAGTCGTCTTTCCCTGCCTCGGACGGCAACAGCCCAGACATCCACCGGCGCTCGCCGGCTTCTATGCCTTGCCGGGCAGCCTGCTCCAGTACGCGGCAGACAGGTCCACCGCAGCCTTGTTGCGCCAGCACCTCTCCTCGCGCTCACGCAAGGCGACCTTGATCTCCACGTCCGACAAGGGCCTCCACGCGGAGTCTCTCGAGAATCCGCACGCCTCCGTCAGGCCCTGCGGGAAGTCGGCCAGCGCCGCTGCCTGCGCAGCGATGAGAGACTCGCTGTTTGCGCCCCCTTCGCAGGCGGGGTTCGCCAGCTGGACGCCATCGTCCTCCCAGCCGCACACGCCACAGATGTTGTAGCTGCCGAAGTGGGTGGCCGGCACGGTCAGGAAGCCGCAGACAGGGCAGGGCAATGTCACCGGAGGTCATCACCAGTTCTCTGGCATCGAGCAGCGAGCGCCTCTGCGGCGCTCGTTGCTCCTGCGCCTGGTCAGGCCCACGACTCTGCCGACGCCACGCAGGCCGGCAAGTGCTGCAGCAGGAAGCGTGACCATTCGCGAGCATGGTCCGGAGCTGCGTAGCGAAGCCACACATCATCGCCATCCGAGTAGGGAAGGGCATCGAGCACGAACTTCTTGCGGTACCACGCCGTCACGTTCTCCGAGACATGCAGCGCGTGATGCGAATCGGGCGGAGGCGTCAGAGATGTGATGACCGAGTTCTGCAGCGCACGCATCTCCTCTCGCGCGGGCGCCGAAAGCAAGCTGGCGATTCTCATGCGTCGGGCGGGGTGAGCGCCTGGAACAGGCTCGGCCGACCTTTGGAACTCCACGACGAACTTGGAACCAGCGAACGCATCCCAACCATCCCGGGAAGCCTGGAACCACACCACCGTAGAGGCGCCTCCGCGCGAACGACTCCAGCTGAGAAACCCCTTGGTGCGCTTGAAGTCAGCGCTCTTGAACCAAGATCCCAGGTCGGACTTCAGCAGCGCGTAGAGCTCGGTGGACTTCATGGGCAACGGACTGGTGGGCCTGACGTCTTGCCCTTTCGCAGCGAACGCCGCTGCGGCGCTCTTCGGCCTGCATGGGCTTGTCGGGCAGTGATCCTACGACTCGGAGCGTCGACTCCGGCCGAACGCGCCGGAAAGCAGGTCGATCGGCAGCAGGACGACCTCGATCACCAGGTCCATCGGAAGACTGATCACACCTCCGACGGGCTCGAGACCCAGCGACTTGCATGAACCACTTGGCCCAACGATCAGCTCGACGTCATGGGCAAGGGATGCGAACAATGGGAATCCGAAGAAGTAGCCCGATTCCGGTGCCTGGGGCCCCGTCGAACGAGTGGCAGCGGTCCCGCACGAGGAGGCGAAGAGCATGATCATCGGCAACAGCAGTACCGGATTTCGTCGCATCGCATTCACCTGCCCAGCGTCCCTGCCGTTCAGGCTCGAGGTGCACGGTCGGATGCACTGGAATCAAGGTTGGGATTCGCGCAATCCGGCGCATTCCGCGGTTCGTTGGAGCGTGATCACGGTACGGGTCAGAGCAGCTCTCGCGCAAGCCACCAGATGAGCCAGAGTGCGATCCCGACAGCCAGGCACTGGTTGACGGCGACATCCCACCTTCGGGCTGGCAGGGAGTGCTCGGGGTAGTCGACCGGCCACATGCCGAGTTCGGCGGCGCGATAGAGCAGCGCAAGCCTGAGCGGGATCCTCGTCACTCGGTCCTGCGGCGCTGCGAAGAACAGCCTGCCCGGGCTCACGCCATCCTCGTCCGTGTGGAAGTACCACAGGAATCCGGTCAGGTCGACACGGAGTCGCTCGGCGAACGTGGTCAAGAGCTCATCGAGGTCGTCCGCGAGCAACCCGAGATCCCCGTGCAAGTCGGTCTCTTCCGTCAGTGGACCTCGGAAGCCCGTCTGTTCGCGTACGAGCGCGTGGATCTCCTCTGCTCTCGAAGCGGCACTCATCGGGCTGACGTCTGTGTCCTGGAGCCGCGAAGGCCGAAACGGCGTTCACCGGCTGCATGGGCGATTCGGCAGCATCCTACCATCCGCCGAGCGCCTCGGCCTCGAGCTCGATCAGGACTACTTGTCGCGCAGACGAATGACTGGCGGAGGTGGGTAGGTCACTCGAGCGACTTGGGAACGGCCGACCGCAGAGACCTCGATCGGCTGAGGCAGCAAGAGCGTGCGGATCCAACCATCTGCGAGGCGTGTGCGTCCCGCGTCGTCGGTCACCGTCGCGAGGCCGTCGAACGAGGGATACACCACCATGACGTGAGCCTCGGCTACGGCGGATCCCTCCGAGTCGACGACCTGGACGAGCGTGCCGCAACTCGTCGCCCAACAGGCGAGTCAGCCCAGGGCCGCAAATGAGATGACGCGTGAGAGCTTGCGAAACTGCATGGTGATCCAGCCGACGACTTCGCAGCTGCGCCGCGATCCCCACTGCGTCGCTCGCCGGCTCCTGGGTCTGGTCGAGCGGCGATCGTAGTCGCCAACCACTCGCTTGCCTACCGCTGCTGCACCCGGCGGCTGTGCCAGAGGCAAACCAGCACTCGTGCAACGACCAGCACCAAGAAGACGACCGCAGCGCGGGACCACGGTGAGTCGGTGTAGGCCGAGTAGGGGGCGTAGAAGACCAAGGTGGGCTCGGGCCAAGAGAAGCCAAAGCTCATCCATGCCAAGGCCACCGATGTCGCCACGAAGGCGGCCAACCACCTAAGTTCGTTCTTCAGTCGCTGCATGGTGACCAGTTTAGTCCGCCCTAGGTTGTGGGCTGTCAGCCGCCGGCCGCTTGGGGCCGGCCGGCTGCCTGGCCTTGTCGGACAGCGCAGACCACTGCGTCACGGACAGGCAAATGCATTGCTCATGGTTGGGATTGGTCGTCTGCATAGCCGTACATCTCGAAGCGATCGCCGAGCCACCATGCATCATCGCCGGACAGCGCGGCGCGCTGTAGGAACTCGGAGAACGAGCGAGCGATGATCCGGCAGTTGCCAAGGTCGCTGGCCGTCTCGTGGAATATGTCGTAGCAGAGCCCGAGCCTCGCCGGGTGGCAATCGATTGCGATGTAGTTGCCGTCCTGCACATCGGCCAGAGAGTACCACGAGTCTTGCGGCGGCCTGCCCATGGGCGCGCCGTAGATCGCCATGCCGATCTCCACGAAGTCCTCAGGCGAAGAGATCCGGTAGCGAGGATCTGATGGTTGGCCGAACATCCTGCCCCCGCCGAACCGGCGGTAGAAGGTGAGCAAATCCGCTGGTAGAAGCAACCCACTCGGCAAGGCCGGCAGCCGTGTGGCGCTGCCGAAGTCGCAGTCGTCTCGGCCTTGCAGTTCGTCGAGGATCTGATCCAGCGGTTTCATCGGATGTCCACCGTCTTTGCCGATGAGCCGCGAGCGCCGCTGCGGCGCTCGTCGGCTCCTGCGGCTTGTTGGGCAGCCCATCGTACACGAAGCGTCGGAATCTACTTGCCTGCGGTCCAAATGTAGATGTCTCGCTTCACGTGATTCCCGAATAAGCCCCTGAAGTTGGTCATGCTGCAAGCCTCCACGACGACCGCGTCCGGTGTGTCCGCCAAGGCTCGAAACCAGGCAGAGCTGCCACGATGCGTCTCTGCGAGCTGACTGATTCGAACCTCTAGATCGGAACGAGGCATGCGAGTGACCGAATCACCCGCGCTTGCCCACAGGACCTGGAAGCCATTTCCGAGCAGTGACAAGCCCAGTCCAACAGTCAGTAAGATACTTCGCTTTCGAGCTGGACGGTTATTCATCAATGAGGGCTCCAACGGACGGTCAACGTCTTTTGACGCTGAGCTGTGGCGCGCAGCGCCGTCAGCTCCTGCGTCTAGTTTGGCGGCTCGTTGCTTGCAAGTCAATCGTCACGCAACCATCCGCCGCTGGATCCGCGTGAGCAGAGGATGCCCAGCGTCGACTCGAACGTCAGCCAGTAGTCGCGCTTGCCAGGATCGACGGAGTAGCGATAAGTCCGGGCCACCAAGACCCCCATGCTTGTGGCGGGTATCTCCTCGATCAGAGATGGGACCAGGTCCTCGAGACGATCTGGATAGCTACCGTGCATGGACCGCCACGAATCGAGCAACCGGCAAAGGTCGTCTCCCAAAGCTCGGCTTGCCTCCTCCTGGCGATCAACGATCATCGACGACGCAACCATCGCGGTGACACTCGCGGCGAAGCACGCAACTCCACTCGCGACCATGCGCCTCCGCGCACGCTTCATACCGATTAGGACGAGTGCGAGACCAAGGATTGGCACGCAGAAGAACTGGGCCAAACCGACCGAACCAGCCATGCCGAATCCGAAGGCCTCAAGGTCAGCCAAGAGCAAGGCAGTGCCAAGGCCTACGAAAACAAGAATGCCCACAAGTCCTCCTGACGGTTGGGGCGCTGAGCCGCGAGCGCCGCTGCCGCGCTCGTCGGCTCCTGCGGGGAGTTGGACGGACATTCTATCCACCGGAGTCGATCATCGCCTGCCGCACGAAGGACAAAAGCTCACGCCTGATCGCGAGATCATCCGCACCGTAGTCCTGCAGCGCGAACGCAACAGATCGCGCCGGCTCGCCGCGCATGAGCTCGTGCAGCCTCAGGATCAAGGCGATCTCGATCTCGCGGTGCCGAACGGCATCCTCGAGAAGTCCATCGGCCTCACTCAACAACGCAGAGGCACCATGAAAGCAGATCCCCACGTCAGCATCGGGCTCACCGCGAACTGCCTCCAGCAGGTCACGAAGCTTGGCGACGGTCTTGGATGAGAGGCGTCCGGATCGACGCTCGCGCAGCCCGCGCAGTTCTGCCTGCTTGAGATCTGCCCACATCGCCAACCTGGCCCGTCCAAAGTCTTTGGTGCTCACTCGCGAGCTCCCGCTTGGGGGCGCTCGTCGGCTGCTGTACCGTGTTGGCCAGCATCATAAGGCGTCCGAGCAGCGGCCTTGTCCCCGACTTCCACCTTTTGCCAGACGCTGCCAACAAACCGCCCCAGGACGTAGTCGCCGAAAGCGTCCAGGACAAGGATGTCGCCGAGGTAGCCCTTCCTGGAATAGACCGCCATCAGGCAGACTCGGTCCGCGACCTGAGTCCAGGAGTCTCTGAGTCGGACCGCAGCACGGTCGCCGGAGACCATGACCACGTCACCAAGCGGGTCCGACAGCGCGCCTCCCACCGTGTTGTAGATGATGGAGTCCAGGACCTCCTGGCTCACCTCGGCGCCAGCAAGCACGGGCCTCGGGCGCAGAGCCTCGATCCTCGCCGCCAGCTGGGAATGGTCCTGGCTCTTGGTTGCGCAGCTACCAAGAACGCACACTACGGCGGAGAAGACTGGGAACCATCTCATGTCAGCCCTACGTCTCCGACGCTCAGCGGCGGGCTGCGGGCGGCGTTGCTTGATCTCGCGGTTGCGTGATCGCGCGGCCCGTCGGCTGCTGCGTGGAGTTGGCCAGCCTACCACAGCTGCGCATCAAGCAGGCGGAAGGCTCGAGCCTCGGGAGCGTAGCGAATGAACGGAGGGTCGTGGATGCCCTCGTGCGTGAGGATAACGGGCTGCGCAACAGCCGCCCCATGAGGCCCGGTATCCCCACTCGGTGACGGCCTCGATCAGCCGGTCCCAATCCGCCTCGACCGTGTCACGAACGAGGATGACCCGTTGCGCGCCGTCGACCTCTAGAAACATGCGCACCCGATCCCACTTCGCACTACGCGGTCTCATCAGCCGCGTAGAACGCGATCATCTTCTCCAGTCCGGAGGAAAAGCTATCGGCCACGTCCTCCATCGTCTGCGAGTCCGTAAGCAGACAGTACCCAAAGGGCTTCGGTGCTGGCGCCAGGAGAAGTTGGTGATAGCAGCAACAGCCATTCGAACCGACCTGAAGGAGGTCGTAGAGCTTGATCCCGGCCAGCGTGAGTGCGCCGTCCGTGAAGCGGTCGGGAGCAGGGTTCTCAACGCCGCGCGTCAACCATAGGCGTCGATGTTCCTCTTCAGAGCACCACTCCGCCTCAGGCAACATGCTCCCAAGGACGAAGTAGACCGGCGCTCCGATGCATTGGATAATATCGTCTGGCGAATATAGCTCACCGCCCTGCCTGAACTGCCCGCATCCGATCATGCGGTAGAACTCGACGAAGTCCTGCGGGAGCGGCCGCTCTATCGCGCCCTCAAGTCGCCGCAGGTCGGCCGCCGAGCACGGCCGAAGCCCGCCCAGAAGTCCTTGCCGAGAGGCGCCGAAAGCGCCCTCAGATCATTGACCCAGCCGCTGCTGCCGATCCGCAGAGCCACGCGTCCCTCCTGAGGTCTGGTTAACGTCTGTGGCGCTGAGCCGCGAGCGCCTCTGGGCGCTCGTCGGCTCCTATGCCTTGTTGGACCGCATCCTGCCGCACGACGCACAGTGCTTCGCCACTGGAGTTCGAAGAGGATGGCCACATCCGTCGCAGTCCGGGCCGAGAAGCGATATGCGGTGATGCCACAGTGCGTTGCCGTTGGTCTCTGCGAAGCCGGTGATGCGCTCGTACTCTTGTAGGGCTGCTGCAAACCTCATGTCGCGTGATCCCTTGAGGCGCCCAGACTTGAAGTCCTCCAGCCCATCCCGGAGTAGGGTGGACACTCGCGAGAACTCATCCTCGTCAAGCATCGGGATCACCATTTGGCAACGCCAGCACCAGAGAGGCCTCATTTCGGTCCAACGTCTCTTGCCGCTGGGCCGCTGAGCCGCGTGCGAGGGCTTCAGCTCTCGCGGATGTGTTGGTCGCGGCTCGCCGGCTCCTGCGGCGAGTTAGGCACCCACTCTACCCGGCAGTCGGATCGCCTGCTGGGCATGTCCGCGAGGCACTCACGCATGAGCGCGGCATCGCGCGGGAGCTGGTTGGCCAGCCGGTCCCACCCGGTTACGAGAAGAACATCCGGCATCGTCGACTGCTCCGGGTCAGTGATGCAGTCCCAGAAGGCATCCCAGTTGCGGCCGTAGTAACCGGGAAACCCCAAGCTCGATTCCAACAGTACGTGAAGCGCCTCCGTCGTCGCGATCTCGGATACGTCGAGGACCAGGGGCATGGCGTGCCAAGCTAGTGTTCGACGGAACCACCGAACACCGGATCGTCCGCCAAGCCACCCACTCTACCCAGCGTCCCGAACCGCCACAACCCCCGCTCTGCCGCACCTGGACTCTGCTCGGACCGTCCTTCTGCAGGACTGCACAACGCCGCTGCCCTGGGATGCATCCAGCCCACTGCGCCAGCCCCCAATTCCGCCTGCCCAGAGGCCGCCGCATCCAGCCCCCTTCCAAAGAACAGCCCCCGCTTACCCGGTCGACGGAACGAGCTTGAAGCCGAGT
>DAIMFJ010000119.1:0-13543 GCA_036724695.1 Planctomycetota bacterium | reverse complement strand
CGTGAGCGCTGGGCTCCTGGCAGCCCGCGCGAGCGGACGCCACCGCGGGCCGCCGTGCACGACGCACGGCGGCCCGCGGTCGTTCTGGCGTCCCCCCCTCGGCACAGGTTCGGTTGCTAGAATGGTCGGGTCGCCCAAGACCCTTCCGACCAAGACCCCATGAAGCTCCGCACCTGTACCGCGCTGGTCGCCCTCGCGACCGGCCTCTGCGCCCAGACCCTGGTGATCCCGGCCGCCGCGACCAACGCCGACCTGCCGTCGGCGTCGGGCTGGCCGTTCGACTACGCCGGCAACATGCGCATCCTGTACGTCTACGACTCGACGCACTTCACCGGACAGAACGTCACCGCCCCGGTGGTCATCACCCGGGTGCGCGTGCGTGCCAACGGCGCGGCTGCAACCTGGGTCGGCGACACGATCCAGAGCGTGACGCTCGATCTCTCGACGTCGCCGGTCGACTTCAACAGCATCAACACGCTGTACGACGGCAACCACGGCCCGGACCGCGTGCGGGTGTTCAGCGGGCCGGTGACGATCGCCGCCGGTTCGGCGACCACCGGCACGCCAGGGCCTTGGATCGTCGACTGCGTGCTGTCGACGCCGTTCCTCTACGACCCGGCAGCCGGCGACCTGACCGTCGACTGGATCAGCTCGGGGCCGTCGAACGCCAGCAACACACCGACGCTCGACAACTCGGCAACCGTCGGGCAGGCCCTCGCCAAGCGCGTCTACGGGCTCAGCTACGCCGGCAGCCCGACCGGCACGCTCTGGAGCGGCGAGAGCGCCCACGCGCTGGAGTTCACCTTCAACACCGCCGGCGGCTTCGCCTCGGCGGCTCCGTACGGCGCTGGCTGCTACGACAAGGCCAGCTCGATCTACGAGACCTTCACCGGCAACTGCGATCTCGCCGGCGCGCCGACCACCAGCATCAAGTTCTTCCCGACCGGCGCGGGCGGCTTCACCGCGATCCCCGGCAGTGGCACGTTCTTCACGCCGACCAGCCCCGACTTCCTGCTGACCGACGATTCGTTGACGCCGGCGATCGCGCTGCCGTTCGCGTTCCCGTTCGGCACGCTCAGCACCGCTTCGGTGAAGATGTGCTCGAACGGCTACCTCTGGCTGCGCGACACCGAGACCAGTTCGGACACGTCGCCGACGTCCGGCGAACTGCTGACGCTGGGGCCGCGCATCGCCCCGTTCTGGGCCGACCTGAACCCGGCTTCGCTGGACCCCGTCACGTCGCAACGCGTCGGTTCGACCCACTACGACGTCGATCCGACCACCAACCACGCGATCTTCACGTGGCTCGACGTGCCCGAGTTCGGCACCGGCAACGTCGCCAACCAGAACACCTTCCAGATCGAGCTCGAACCCTCCGGCGCCTTCGAACTGCGCTGGCAGAACCTCGCCACGACGGCGACCCGCGCGATCCTGACCGGCTTCAGCCACGGGCTGGGCGCGCGGGACGGCGGCAGCTACGACCTGTCGGCGGCGCTGCCGATCGTCACCGAAGGCGACGCGAATGCGCTGAGCCTCACCGCGTCGGCGCGCCCGACGCTCGGCACGACGATCCAGTTGACGGCCAACGACATCCCGGCCAACGCGTTCCTCGGCGCGATGCTGCTCGGCTTCGGCAAGCTCGATCCGGGGCTCGACCTCGGCGCGCTGGGCGCCCCGGGCTGCGCGCAGTACACGTCGATCGACGCTTCGTCGGTGTTCCTCGCCAGCGGCACGAGCCACTCGCTGCCGCAGACGTTCCCGAGCAACCCCGCGTTCGCCGGCCTGCGCATCCACGCGCAGGCCGCAGTACTGGCCCCCGGCGCCAACAGCCTCGGCCTGTTGACCTCGAACGGCGTGGCCCTCGGGCTCGACGTGAACTGAGTCGCTCGGGCCGCGGTCGCAGAGCCCCCGGCGGCGCACACCGCCGGGGCGCGCGCCTCACCCGGCGCTGAGCCCACCCGGCAAGCGCAGGTAGGCGCGCAAACCCTGCCGGCCGCCCTCGCGGCCGAACCCCGACTCCTTCATGCCACCGAACGGGGCCGCCGGATCGAAGCGGTTGAAGGTGTTGTTCCAGACCACCCCCGCCCGCATGCGTTCGGCGAGCCACAGGATCCGCGCGCCCTTGTCGGTCCAGATGCCGGCCGACAGCCCGTAGGCGGTGTCGTTGGCCTTCTGCACGGCTTCCTCGGCGGTCCGGAACGTGCTGACGGTCAGCACCGGGCCGAAGATCTCCTCGCGGGCGATGCGCTGGCTCATCGTCACGCCGGTGAACACCGTCGGCGGGAACCAATAGCCGCGTTTCGGCAACGCACAGGCTGGTTGGTGCAGTTCGGCCCCCTCGGCAACCCCGGCCTGGCACAGCGCGGCGATGCGGTCGAGCTGCACGCGGCTGTGGATCGCGCCCATGTCGGTGTTCTTGTCGAGTGGGTCGCCGACGCGGATCCGGGCGATCCGGGCCAGCAGCTTCTTCACGAACACGTCGTGCACGCTCTCCTGCACGAGCAGCCGGCTGCCGGCGCAACAGACGTGTCCCTGGTTGAAGAAGATGCCGCGCACGACGCCTTCGACCGCCTGGTCGAGGGCGGCGTCGTCGAACACCAGGTGCGCCGCCTTGCCGCCGAGCTCGAGCGTCAGGTCGCGGCCGGTGCCGGCGAGCTGGCGCTGGATCTGCTTGCCGACCTCGGTGCTGCCCGTGAACGCCACCTTGTCCAACCCTGGATGCGCGACCAGCGCGGCGCCGGTCGCGCCGTCGCCGGTCACGATGTTGACGACTCCGGGCGGCAGTTCGGCCTGCAGGAACAGCTCGCCGAGCCGCAGTGCGGTCAGCGGCGAGGTCTCGGCAGGCTTGAGCACCACCGTGTTGCCGGCGGCGAGCGCCGGCGCGATCTTCCACGCCGCCATCAGCAGCGGGAAGTTCCACGGGATCACCTGCCCGACCACCCCGAGCGGCTCGGGCCGCGCGCCCGGGAACACCAGGTCGAGCTTGTCGGCCCAACCGGCGTGGTAGAAGAAGTGCTGCGCGGCGAGCGGCACGTCGACGTCGCGCGTCTCGGTGATCGGTTTGCCGTTGTCGAGCGTCTCGAGGACCGCGAACTCGCGGGCGCGCTCGAGCAGCAAGCGCGCGATCCGGAACAGGTAACGACCGCGCACTTCCCCGGACAGCCGGCGCCACCCCGGCAGCGCCTGGCGGGCCGCCTGCACGGCCCGATCGACGTCGCGCGCGTCGGCGTGGGCGACCTCGCCGAGCACGTTCTCGGTCGCGGGATCGACGGTCGCCATCCACCGCTTCGCGCGCGGCGCCACGAACTCACCACCGACGAACAGTCCCTGCCGCGGTGGGATCTGCACGTGGTCGGTCGCCTCGCGCGACGGCGCGTACTGCCACTTCTGCCCGAACGGCAACTCCCGCCCAGCGGGCCCGGTCTGTTTCTTCTTGGCGGCCATCGGCGTCAATCGGTGCTGAAGTCGGCTTTGCGTTGGTAGGTACCGGTGCGCTCCTTCTCGAGCTGCATCAGCACGTCGTTGAGCAGCGAACTGGCGCCGAACCGGAACCACGCCGGATCGAGCCACAGGTCGCCGCAGGTCTCGTGGACCAGGACCAGATAGCGCAGCGCGTCCTTGGCGGTGCGGATGCCGCCAGCGGCCTTGACGCCGACCATGCGGCCGGTCGCCAGGTAGTGGTCGCGCACCGCCTGCAGCATCAGCAACACGACCGGCGGCGTGCTGGCCGGCGCCACCTTGCCGGTGCTGGTCTTCAAGAAGTCCGCACCGGCGTCGAGCGCGATCCGGCACGCGCGCGCGACGGCGTCGTAGCTGCCGAGCTCGCCGGTCTCGAGGATCACCTTCAGGTGGGCTCTGCCGCACGCGGCCTTGACGGCGACGATCTCGTCGAAGACGCGTTCCTCGCGCCCGGCCAGGAACGCGCCGCGATCGATCACCATGTCGATCTCGTCGGCGCCCGCAGCGACCGCCAGGCGCGTCTCGCGCAGTTTGGTCGGCAAGTCGGTTCGCCCCGACGGGAAGCCTGTCGCGACGGCGGCCACCTGCACCTGACTGCCCGCCAGGGCCTGCCTGGCGACCTTGACGAGGTCCGGGTACACGCAGACCGCCGCACACGACGGCAGATCCGGCCGACTCGGCAGCGGCGTCCTGGCCTTCTGGCACAGTTGCCGGACCTTGCCCGGGGTGTCCATGCCCTCGAGCGTGGTCAGATCCATCATCGCGATCGCCATGCGCAGGCCGGCGACCTTGGCCGCCTTCTTCAACGAACGGGTCGCCAGCTGCGCCGCGCGCGTCTCGAGCGCGACGGCGTCGACCGGCGGGACGCGGAACCTGGCACTGGGCAACGGCATCGTGGCCTGGGATCGTGCCGCGCCAGCGCTCGATTGTCGACGCACTACCCCACTGCGCATACCTCACCCGGTCCCGAATGCGCAGCGCCGCCGCAACCACCTGCCCGCCAGGTCTTTCCGCGGTTACAAGAATTTCGAACTGCACGCGCCGGCGGCGGCAGTCCACGCCAGGACCGGCCGACCCGCCCCCCGACGGACCGGCGCTCCGGTCACCCCCCGAGCGCGGCCAGCGCCGCCGTGGCCCGAGCTTCGCCCGGGCGCAGCCGCAGCGCCGACCGGTACGCCGCCTTGGCCTCCTCGGCCCGACCGGTCGCGCGCAACAGTTCCCCGAGGTAGAACCAGGCGGCGAACTGGTCGCGATCGTGCGTCAGCGCCGCGCGCAGCCGCACCTCGGCGCCAGCCAGGTCGTTGCCGGCCAGCAGGGCGAGTCCAAGGTTGGTCAGCACCGCTGCCGAATCGGGGCGCAGCGCCAATGCCGCCTCGAACGCCGCCTGCGCTTCGGCGGCACGCGACGTGCCCAGCAGCAGACTGCCCAACTGCACTCGCGCTTCGAAGTGCCCCGGTTCGGTGGCCAGACAGGCCCGCAGCGCCGCTTCGGCCTCGACGGCACGACCTAGCCGCTGCAGGCCCAGCGCGCGCTCGAACTGCGCCGCCGCGTGCCCGGGCGAGGCCCGCAACGCCCGCTCGGCGGCGGCGAGTCCCTCGGCGAACCGGCCCTCGTCGCGCCACAGCGCGGCCAGCTGCACCAACAGCGACGGCGCTTCGCCGAGTTGCCGCAACTCGTGCTGCAAGCTGGCCTCGCCCAACCGCCGCCGCCCCGCATGGTCGGCGACCACCACCTGCAAGGTCAGGTTCGCCATCTCGTCGATCGATCGGTCCCCACTGCGCACGTGCTGCGGCGGCCGCGACGGGTTCGCCGGGTTGTCGGCGCTGTTGTCGAAGGTGTACTCGAACGCGAGCTCGGTGCCGGCCGGCAACGCCACCGGCGTGCGGTAGCGGTAGTCGTCCTGCCAGTCGAAGTCCCACCGCGGCAGGGTCAGCAGGTCCTGCCGCGCGCCACCGGGCGTCGTCGCCCACGCCCCCATCGACGTGCACAGGTAGTGCGCATGCGGGTAGATCGAATGCACGGTCACCGCCACCGGCAGCACGAAGCGGTCGCCGACCCGCACGTCGCGCACACCCGGCGGCAGGTCGATGTCCGCCGCGAACAGCGTCAACGGGTAGGTGACGACGGTCGGTGCCAATGCGGTGAAGTGGATCCCGATCTCGGGTGCCACCGTCTCCCGCCGGCCGGTCGGCACCAGATGCAGTTGCAGCACCAGATCGTGCCCTGGCTGCAGTTGCCACGCCATGCCGTCGCCGAAGCGCCGCGCCGCCTTGCCGGGCGTCCAGCCGACGAAGTAGCCGTCCGGTGGCCTGGCCCCGCCGAGGTCCATCGCGACGAAGCCCGGGGCCGGATCCGCGGCGTCGAGCTGCCGGGCCCGCCCGCTGCCGTCGACGGCGAGCACGGCGTGGTGCACCGCCGGGCTGTGCGGGCGGATCTCGACCGCCGCGACGAACCGCGCGCTGCCGATGCCAGCGGGGATCACCAGGTTGCGCACCTCGTCGGCACCGGCCGCCGGCAATTCGAACGCCACCTCCGGCCGCAGCACGAGGTCCGGCTCGCCGAGCTGCCAACCGGCCGCGAACGTCGGCGCTGTGGGTTCGCGCGCTGGATCGCCGCGCGGCGCGTCACCTTCGCACCAGGCTTGCAACAGCGCCAGTTCGGCCGCCGCCAGGCGCCGATCGCCGTCGAACTCGGGGTGGCTCGGCAACCACGGCGGCATCAGGCCCAACGCCGTGACCTCGGCGATCTTCCGCCGCCGCCGCACGACGTCGTCGTAGCCGCGCAGCGCAAACGGCGTCGGCCCGCCCTCGTGGTGGCACGGCGTGCACGCCCGGTAGACGATCGGAGCGATGTGCTCGGCGAAGGTCGGCTCGCCGGCGCCAACCGTCGCCGCCGCTTCGCCGCCGCAGCCGACGAGGAGCAGCGCGGCGGCCGCCGCGGCGAACGCACGAGCCGCGCTCATCGCGACAGGCTGTGGAACGTGAACGGCCTCGGCAGCAACTCCGGCAGCGTGGTGACCAGCTGCGCCCATCGCCGCGCGACACGCCGCCGACCACCACCACCATCGTCGGACCGAACTCGGCGAGCACCTGCCGGCAAGCGCCGCACGGCAGCGCCGGCGGCTCGCTGGCGGTGACCACGGCCACCGCCAGCAACTGCCGCACGCCCGCCCCGACCGCCGCGGCGACGGCATGGCGTTCCGCGCACACGGTCAACCCGTAGCTGGCGTTCTCGACGTTGCAGCCGACATGGATCGTGCCGTCCGCGGCCAGCACCGCCGCCCCGACCAGGAACCCGGAGGCCGGTGCGTAGGCATGTTCACGCACCGCGCGCGCCGCGTCGAGCAAGCGGCGCTGCAACTCCACCGGCAGCGGGTCTTCCTGCACTGCCTCGGTCACTTCGCCGGCTTCGCCAGCTGCTTCGCCACTTCGCGCTCGAGGGCCGGCCCACGCAGGCCGACCTTGGCGATCTTGCCGTCGCGGCCGATCAGGTAGGTCGCCGGGATCGACTGCACGCCATAGGCCTGGCCGACTTCGTTCTGCCAGCCCTTGCCGTCGAAGAACTGCGGCCACGGCATCTTGTTCTTGGCGAGGAAGTCCTTCAGCTTCTGCTCGTCGTCGTCGAGGCTGATGCCGACGATCTCGAAGCCTTGGTCGCGGAACTTCTCGTAGGCGGCGATCACGTTCGGCAGTTCGGCGATGCACGGGCCGCACCAGGTCGCCCAGAAGTCGATCAGCACGACCTTGCCCTTGAGCTTCTCGAGGCTGATCGGCTTGCCGTCGAAGCCGGTCACCTCGATCGGCTTGGGCGCCTCGCCGAGGCTCTCGAATTCCTTGGCCTTGCCGTCGAGGTACTCCTTGAGTCCTCGTACCTGGCCGAAACTGGCCGCTAGCACGCTGAAGGTCTCCTTGGCGGCATCCTTGTCGCCCATCGCGACCTGCAGTTCGGCCAGCTTGGTGGCCGCCTCGACCGCCGCGTTGACGTCTTCGCCGGCCGCGTCGAGCGCCGCTTCGTAGATCGCCTTGGCCTTGGCTTCCTGGCCCGGCAGGTTGGCCAGCGCGTCGCCGACCAACAGCCGCATCGCGCCCGCCTGGTCGCCGTCGGCGAACTCGGTGCCGTAGCTCTCGGCGAACCCCTTCGCCTTCTCCCACGCGCCCATCTCGAACGCCAGCTGCGCCGTCTCGGCGAGCGCCTGCTTGCGATCCTTGGCGGTCTTGTTGGCGGCGAGCCACGCTTCCATCGCCGCCAGCTTGGCGGCCTGGAACGTCACCGGCGCAGCCTGCTCGGCGGCGGGCTTGCTGGCCGCCGGCTTGCCGGCGGCGGACTTGGCGGGTGCCTTCTGCGCGGCGAGCGGCGCCGCGCAGGCGAGGAGGATCGGGACGACGACGGAGAACTTCATCGGTGCGATGCTAGTGCGACATCGCCGACGGCGCAAAGGTACTGCCGCGGCGACTCGGGTAGGATGCCCGGGTGCACGCGACCGCCCTCGCCCAGCTGGGTTCCGCCGACCGCCACGAACTCGTGATCGACGACCTGCCGGCCAGTGCGCTCGCCGAGCGGTTCGGCACGCCACTGTACGCCTACTCGGCAAGCACGCTCGACGGCCGCGTCGCCGCCGTGAGCGCCGCACTCGGGCCACGGATCGAGTTGCTGTACTCGATCAAGGCCAACCCGTCGCTGGCGCTCTGCGCGCGCTTGTTCGCGGCCGGCGTCGGCGCCGAGGTGGCGTCGCTCGGCGAACTGCACCTCGCCCGTGCCGCGGGTGCCGACGCCGCCGCGCTGCGCTTCGCCGGCCCGGCCAAGACCGACGTCGAGATCGCCAACGCGATCGCCCTCGGGCTCGGCACGTTCCACGCCGAGAGTGCCCGGGAGATCGACACGATCGCCGACGCCGCCCGCGCGGCCGGCCGCCGGGTGCGGATCGCCATCCGCGTCAACCTGGCGCGCGGCATGCCCGGCGCGCGCATGCGCATGAGTGGGCGTTCGAGCCGTTTTGGCATCGACGCCGAGCAGGTGCCGGCCGCGATCCGACAGGTGCGCCGCCACGCCCACCTCGACCTCGCCGGGGTGCACGCCTACGCCGGCACGCAGTGCTTCGACGCCGCCGCGTTCGTCGACCACGCCCGCGCGTTGGTCGAAGCCGCCGACGCCTGGCAACGCGAGCTCGACATCCCACTCGACGAACTCGACCTCGGCGGCGGCTTCGGCACGGCCCTGTTCGCCGGCGATCCCGAGTTCGACCTCGCGGCGGCCGGCCGAGGCCTGCAGGACCTGCTCGCGGCCCACGACCGGCCGACCCGCCGCTGGTTCGTCGAACTCGGCCGCTACTTCACCGCGCCGGCCGGCGTCTACCTGACGCGCGTCGTCGCCACCAAGACCAGCGGCGGCGAACGGCACGTCGTCTGCGACGGCGGCCTGCACCACTGCGCGGCCCCGATGGGGCTGGGGGCAGTGCTCCGACGCAGCCCGGTGTTGGTCCACGCCGGCCGCCTGCACGGCCCCACCGTCCCGCAGACCCTCGGCGGACCACTGTGCACGCCGCTCGACCAGTTCGCCGCCCAATGCGAACTCCCGGAATTCGCCGTCGGCGATCTGCTGGCGGTCCTGCAGGCCGGCGCCTACGGCCTCAGCTACAGCCCGAACGGCTTCCTGAGCCATGCCACGCCTGCCGAGGTGCTGGTCGAGAACGGCCGCGCCCGCCTGATCCGCGACCGCGGCGACGCGCGCGATGTCCTGCGTGGCCAACGGCCCTGAAAGCCGACCACCGCACGACTGTCCGAAATTTGTGACGGTGGGAAAGCCACAGGAACGCGGTGGGGAACTCGCCGCGCGCGCGTTCCCTACCTTTCGCACTTCGCCGGCTGCTATCCTGGACGGCTGCGATGACGCCCCCGATGCCCGGCACGCTCCCCTGGATCTCTGCGCTGCTGCTGACCTCGACCGCGGCCCTGGCCCAGCCCGGCGTGCCGCGCCCGCAAGGCCTGGTGCCCGAACAGATGTGGCCCGCCCCGACCGCCGAGGACTGGCAGAAGCCGGTGCTGATCCAGTGGCAGCGCACCTGGGAGGATGCGGTGCGCCTGGCGCAGGAGACCAAGAAGCCGATCCTGGTCTGCGTCAACATGGACGGCGAGATCGCCAGCGAACACTACGCCGGCATCCGCTACCGCGACCCCGAGGTCGCCAAGCTGTTCGAACCGTACGTCTGCGTGATGGCGTCGGTGTATCGCCACAACCCGCGCGACTACGACGAACAGGGCCGCCGCATCGAATGCCCGCGACTGGGCTGCATCACCTGCGGCGAACACATCGCGCTCGAGCCGTTCCTGTTCGAGAAGTTCATGGACGGCCAGCGCATCTCGCCGCGGCACATCATGGTCGAGCTCGACGGCCAGGAGACCTACGACGTCTACTACACGTGGGACGTCGTGTCGGTGCTCGACACGCTGCGCGACGGCATCCAGAAGCGGCAGATCCAGGCCTTGCCGGTCGTCAAGGGCGACCGCTCGCTGCTGGAGAAGATCGCCAGTCCGGACAGCCAGGACCGCAGCGAGGTCGAGGCGGCGTTCGCGAAGGCCGAGCGCGAGCAGAAGAAGGCGATCCTGCAGGCCGCCCTGGCCCTGGGCGAGAACGCGCCGATCGAACTGCTGCGCCAGGCCATGTACGGCCTCGATCCCGAACTCGCCGAACAGGCCCGCAAGGGCCTGCTCACCACCAAGGACCCCGGCACGGTCGATCTGCTCGCCGACGCGCTGCAGACCCAGCTCGCCGCCGAGGAACGCAAGTCGCTGGTCGCGTCGCTGCGCCGCTTCGCCGAGCAGAACGCCAAGGCCCGCATCCTGGCCACCGCGCACCAGGGCCTGCAGGACCAGAAGACCTCGCTCGACACGCAGCGCTGGCAGGCTTCGCTGCAGAGCGGCGACTACGCGGCCGCGGCGACCGCCTACGACGCCGCTGCGAAGGCGTCGGCGAGCGAGAAGCGGCTCGGCAGTGCCCCCGCCGATCCGGCGACGTTGCTCGACCTCGCCGAGGCGAGCCTCGTGCAGGCGCTGGAGACACGCGCCAGCAGCGGCCCAGGCGGCCTGCGCCAGGCCGAACGCATGCGCATGGTCCTGCTCGAGGACTGCCAACGCACGCTGGCGCGTGCCGAGGGTGCAGGTGCCAGCGGCTGGCGGCCAGCGGCGCTGCGCGCCCTGCTGGCCCGCGAGCGCGGCGACTTCCCGACCGCGTACGCAGCGGCGATCGCCGCGGCCCCCAGCCTGCCACCGGAAGCCCCCGGGCAACTGGCGATGCAGGTGCTGGCACTGTTCGCGGAGGCGCGCCAGGAGGCGATCGTCGCCGCCGTGCGCGAGAAGAAGGAGTGGCCGGGCGAGTGGATGACCGACGTGCACGCCAGCTACTCGCTGCTGGCCCGCCATCCGCTCGGCACCGACCAGCAGGTCGCCCACCACTACGACTTCCTGAAGTTCTTCGGCGCGCCGGACACCGACGCGGTGCTCGATCGTGGCCTCGGGCGGTTCCCGAACTCGGCGCAGCTGCACGAACGGCACCGCCAGCGCATCCTGCGCAACAACCCGCCAGCCGCGCTCGAACGCGACTACGAGCAGCGGCTCGCCGCCCCCGACGCCCCCGCCGTGCTGCGCTGGTACGCCGGCTTCGCGTCGCTGACGGTCGCCGAACAGCACCGCCGACGCAACCGCGACGCCGAGGCGCTGGCCGCCTACCGGCGCAGCATCGAACACTTCGGGCGCTACCGCGAACTCAGCGGCCTCGCCGACGGGGACGTCCAGCTGGCGCTGGCCCACGGCGGACTCGCGCGCGTCGTGCTGACCCAGGGCGACCTCGACGGCTGCTTCGCGGCCCTCGAGCAGATGTTCGCCCTGGCGCCGACCGCGGCCGCGATCGTCGACGGCCTCAGCGTGACCGGCATGCAGACCGTCGAGATGCTGCGCGGCCGCGCGTTGGACGCCAAACGCGACGACTTGTTGCAGAAACTGGCTGCGGCACTGAAGACCCTGCCGCCCGAAGCGTTCGAGCTGCCGGACTACGAGAAGAACTCGCGCGGCCAGAGCGGCCCGCTCGGCCCGCGCCGCAACCGCTGAGCGGCAGCCGGCCGCCCGCTCACAGCTCGCGCAGCATCGCCGCCAACGAGCGGCGGCACGGCCAACGGCCCTGCAGGGCCACGTCGCGCGGCCGCAGCGGGTCGTGGCATTCGACGGCCTCGAGCCCGCCGGGCTCGAGGCCCTGCGCCAACGCGATGCGCCGGCCGAGTTCCCAGCGCGACAGGCGCTCGGGGCCGGCGACGTGCAGCAGCGACGGCGCCGCTTCGGCCAAGACGATCTCGCCGAGCGCTTCGGCGGCGTCGGCAGCGTGCAACGGCGTGCGGTACTCGTTGGTGTACAGCGGCAGTCGCTGCCCCGCGCGCAGCGCTTGCACCACCATCTCGCTGGCCCCGCGACCGGCGGCGTCGGGGCCGAACAGCAGCGGCAGACGCACGACGCGGCCGCCGTGGGCCAAGACCCGTTCTTCGCCGAGCGCCTTGCTCTGGCCGTACACCGACAGGGGTGCCGGCGGCGCGTTCTCGTCGTAGGGCCCGCCGCGACCGTCGAAGACCAGATCGGTCGAGACGTGCAGCAACTGCGGGCCGAACCGGGCGGCCAGTTCTCCCGGCACGCTGGCGTTGACCCGTTCGGCGCGCGCCGGATCCGCCTCGCAGTCGGCGAGCCGCGCCATCGCCATCAGGTTGACGACCCGGTCCGGAGCCAGGGCTTCGACCACTGCTGCCAGCATGTTCGGCCGGGTCAGGTCGACGGGCGCATCGCCGCCGGAACGGGCGGTCGTGACGACCCGCACGCCGCGAGCGCGCAACGCACCGACGACGAACGGGCCCAGGAACCCGGTGGCGCCGGTCACCAGGATGATTGGCGAGGCCATGTGGCGTACTGTGGCAGCACGTGGTCGCCAACGAAAGAGCCGAGGCCTCCGGCCTGCGGGTGCTCCTGATCGCCAACCCGGTCTCCGGTGGCGGCCGTGGGCTCGCTGCCGCCGAACGGTGCGCCACGGAACTGCGCCGGCTCGGCGCGGTGGCCGAGGTCTACCGCACGGTCGCAGCGGGCGACGCGCAGCGGCGCGCCGCGGCGGCGGCGCACGAACCATGGACGACCCTGGTGGCAGTCGGCGGCGACGGCACCGTCAACGAAGTGCTGGGCGGCATGGGCGAGCTGCGCCAACGGCTGGCGATGCTGCCGGTCGGCACCGCCAACGTGCTGGCGATCGAGCTGCGCCTGCCGCGCCGGCCGGAGGCGCTCGCCGCCGCGATCGTGCGCGGTCGCACGCGGCAACTCGCCGTCGGTCTTGCGAACGGGCGCCGCTTCGTGTTGTTCTGTGGCGTCGGCCTGGATGGCGCGGTGGTCCACCGGCTGGCGACGACCCGTTCGGGAACGTGCGGCAAGGTCAAGTGGCTGGCCCCGATCCTGCACACGCTGTGGCACTGGCCGCGCTGCTCGCTGCGCGCGACGTTCGGGGACGGTTCGGTGCGCGAGGGTCTCGGCACGGTGCTGGTGACGCGGGTGCGCGACTACGGCGGCGTCGTCAAGTTACCGGCGAGCATCGACGTCGACGACGGCCGGTTGCACGTGGTGTGCTTCCGCGCGCGCTCGCGGCTGGCGTGGCTGTGGCTAGGCCTCTGCGGCCTGTGTCGCTGCATGCGGCCAGGGCGCTGGCTCGAGGTCGTGCCAACCGATTCGGTACGCATCGAAGGGCATGCGTGGTACCAACTCGACGGCGACGCCGGCGCGGCGGCACCGGTCGACGTCACGCTCGACCGGTACGAGCTGCAGTTCGTGGTCGCCGACGGAACGGCGAACCGGGGTTGGGCCAGGCGAGACTGACGACGGTCCCCGCGAACGGCGCCGAAGCACCGGCCACCGGCCGCGCGTTCCAGACCACGTACACGGGGGCGTCGTCGGAGCCGAGCCGAGTGCCGACGTTGGTTGCGAAGCCCGGCGCGGCGCGTCCCCGGCGCGGAATTCGTCACTTCGTCGGACCGGATGGTACCATGGACCGAATGCAGCACATGCAGTCTCCG